>NZ_CALVHE010000098.1 GCF_944327235.1 uncultured Desulfovibrio sp. | reverse complement strand
CGAGAATGCTTTTCTCCATCTCAAACGCTGGCGAGGAATTGCTACACGGTATGTCAAAAGATGCGCCTCTTTTCTTGTCGCCGTTCAAATTAGATGCATATCTTTGTGGGTAAATATAATTTGACGACACTGTCTAAGAGCATTTTCTGTTTGGGACGCTTTGCGGTTCAGATCATACGGTCTGCCGTTTCGCGAAAAAAAAGCGCTCATGCCGCTCACGTTGGGCCGGGCGGCGCTGTGCCCGCCGCCTCGCATGTGGCCTTTTTCATCGGCAAAAGGCTCTGATCCCTCTCCCTCTCTTCTTTTCAACGACAAGAGCGCCCCATTTTTCATTTGGGGCGCTCTTACTGCACTATGGAACATTTTCGACGCAAAAGACTGTTTTCCGCCGAAAAAATGATGTGTTCCGGCAAACGTCAAACCCTACGGCCTGTTAACACTAATTTTGCAAATAATTTTAATATATAAGTCTATTACCCGTACACGCTCCGCTTGCCGTAGAGGCGGGGTTACCTCGTGTCCCTGGCTCTTCCCCCCAAACAGACAGCGAATAGTGTTCACAGGCCCTGGAGCATTTTCAGTTTGAAACGCTTCGTGTTCCAAGCCATACGGCCTGCCGTTTCGCGGAAAAAGCGCCGTTTTCCCGCTTGGTTTTGGCCGGGCGGCGTTGTGTCGCCGCCGTGCGTCATGCCTGTTCAGCGGCAAAACGCTAACGCGGTTCGATGACCTCCACGCCGTCCATGTAGGGCACGAGCACCTTGGGCAGCACGATGCTGCCGTCCTTCTGCTGGCCGTTTTCCAGGATGGCGGCCAGTGCGCGCCCCGTGGGCAGGCCGGAGCCGTTGAGGGTGTGCACATAGGCGCTCTTGCCGCCCTTGGGCTTGAAGCGGATGTCCGCGCGCCGCGCCTGGAAGTCCACGCAGTTGGAACAGGAGGAGATCTCCCGATAGGTGTTCTGGCCGGGCAGCCAGACCTCGAGGTCGAAGGTCTTGGCGGAGCCGAAACCGAGGTCGCCGGTACAGAGCGTTATGACGCGGTAGGGAAGCTCCATCTTTTCCAGCAGATTGCGGGCGTGGCCCACCATCACGTCCAGCTGGTGGAAGCTGTCGTCGGGATGGGCGAAACGCACCATCTCCACCTTGGTGAACTGGTGCAGACGAATGAGCCCGCGCGTATCCTTGCCCGCGGAACCGGCTTCGGAGCGGAAGCAGGGCGTGGCGGCGCAGTAGCCGCGCGGCAGATCGGCCTCGTCCAGCACTTCGCCGGCGTGGATATTGGTCAGGGGCACTTCGGCCGTGGGGATGAGATAGTAGCCCCAGTCCGGCATCTTGAAGAGGTCTTCCTCGAATTTGGGCAGCTGGCCCGTGCCGGTCATGGTCGCCCGATTGACCATGAACGGCGGGCAGACCTCGATGTAGCCCTCGTTCCGCACATGCTCATCCAGGAAAAAGTTGACCAGGGCACGGTCCAGACGGGCGGCCCAGCCCAGCGAAAGCGCAAAGCGGCTGCCCGCCAGCCGGGTGGCCCGTTCAAAATCCAGCCCGCCCAGCGCGGTGCCCAGTTCCCAGTGCTCCTTGACGGGGAAATCAAAATCTCGCGGGGTCCCCCAGCGGAGCACTTCGGGATTCTCCGACTCGTCCTTGCCCACGGGCGTGGTGGCGTCAGGGATGTTGGGCACGCCCATGAGCCACTCTTCCACAGCGGCCTTTGCTTCGGCGGTCTGCGCGTCCAGCGCCTTGATGCGGTCGGAGAGCGCGCCGAGCTCTTCCATCATGTGGGAGGCGTCCTTGCCTTCACGTTTGAGAGCGGCCACCTGGCCGGACGCCGTGTTGCGCTGGTTTTTCAGGGCCTCCACTTCGGCCAGCAGGGCGCGGCGGCGGCCGTCCAAAGCCAGAAAGTCCTCCACGCGCAGGCTGGACTGACGGTCGGCCAGAGCCTTGGCAAGCACTTCGGGATTTTTCTGCACCAGTTTGAGATCGATCATGGGAGCTCCTGCTTGGGATTTTTGTGGGCAAAAGCTACCACGGCCCATAATGCCTTGCAAGACACGCCCTTTCCCTATATTCTCGAACAGCCGTCATATCCGGGAACGCCGCTCCCCGCCGGGATGCCCTGTGGGCAGGGTGGGGGCGCGGATGCTCCGAGGTCTTGCCGGGACGGCTTACGACAACGTGAGTGCCTGCCGTCCGTCATGCTGGGGCGTCAGGCATGTGCTTCCAGGCCATTTTTGCAGTCGCCTGCCCTGTGCGCCTGGCACGGACGGGCCGGCGGCGGATAGCCATGACGAGGAATCCATGAAATTTTCCCGACTCCCCCTCCTGTTGATCCTGCTGTTCTCCACCTTTCTGCTGAATGCCTGCGGCCCCAGCAATACCGTGCCGCTGGTGGCGCCCACCGTGCCCAACAACGTGCTGCCCGCGCCCAATGCCCCGCGCGTGAGCGTGGTCGTCTTCGAGGACAAGCGCGACAGTCAGGATCTCGGCGTGCGTCGTGACGGGACGGCCTTCGTGGGCAGTCAGGATGCCAGCCAGTGGGTGAGCCAGGCTCTGGCGGACGAATTGCGTCGTTGCGGTCTGCAGGTCTCCTACGCCCTTACGCCCGATCAGGCCCGCAGCGGCAACCCCGACTTCATCGTGACCGGTACGCTGGACAAGGCCTGGCTGCGCGAAGTCTCGGCCACCGAACTCGTTTGCAACATGAGCGCCTCCTACCGGGTCGCCAGCCGCAGCGGCAAGCTTTCCAACCGGGAGACCCTCAATTCCGGCCAGACCCGCAACGACCTGCCCTCCGGCGATATGGCCAAGGATCTCATGACTTCCTGCCTGCGCGATCTCGTGCAGCCCATGGCCAGCAAGATCCAGACGATCATCGGGCAGAAGTAGGATAACGTGCGGCGCAAGCTGCCCAGATGTTTTCTCCTGCCGGTGGCGCTGCTCGTGTTCTGCCGGCTGCTGCTGACGGACCCCGGCCCTGTGGCCGGGGCCGTCGTTTTCACGCCCCGCATAAGCAGTCTGCCCACCATCGGGCCCTCGCCGCGCATCCATGTGCAGCTGGATGTGCCGCCCGACGACTCCCTTTCCCCCGAAGGCCGTGAGGCCGATCTTCTGCGCCGACGCGCCCGGCTCTGGCTCATGGGCCTGCAGGCAGGCGCGGACAGCCTTGCCCGCAACCGGGCGGCGGCCCGTTATTTCATCGGGGCCGAACCCAGACTGATCCTGTCCGCCATGCTCTACGGCGCGACAGGTCCGGACGAGCGCGAAGGCGAGCATATCGATTTCATCCTGGAACCGGGGCCTTTCCGGCAGGCGCTGGAACGCGCCCTGCGCCCCGGCCCCCTCTACGGGGCATGGCAAAGCCTGCTGGACGAGCTGCGGACGGTGCTGGCCCGGACGCCGGGACCGGACAGCCCGGAAGAGGCCCGGCAGGTCGCTTGGCTGCGGGCCTTGCTTGGCCCGGCGCGGCGGGCGCTGGCCGCGGCGGGCGACGGCTGGCTGGCCACGGCCGATCAGGCGCTGGCGCTGGAACATGCGGCGACGCGGGTGGAGGAAAGCCCGCTCCTCTGGCTGCTGCTTGCCGAGGCCACCCTGCAGCGCGATCAGCCGCAGCGCTGCGTCGGGGCCTGCGGCCGCGCCCTCGCGCTGGACCCGCGTCTGGCGCGGGCCCGCTATATCCGGGCACTGGGCTACTGGCGTCTGCATCAGCTGGCGCTGGCGGAGAACGATCTTTCCATCATCCTGCACGACGCGCCACATGCGTCCATGACGCCGTGGCTGCGGGCTCGCGGGGCCATCCGCAAGCTGCGCGGCAATACCACGGGCATGTGCGAGGATTTCATCGCCGCCTGCGTGCGCGGAGGGGATTGCGACGGGCTGGAGATGGCCAGACGGCAGGACCTTTGCCGTGATGAGCAGCCTTCCGTGGCCGCGGGCGCTCCTCCCGTCCCCTCTCCCGAAGAAGAGACGGGGGCGGAGACCCGCCGTCAGGCCGAATACCTGGGCTCGCTGGCCCAGGCTTTCGTAGGTACGCGGGAGGTCCCTTCTCCCTTGGACAGTCGGACCGCAACGGATCTGGGCTTCTTGCCGCCCGACTCCACGCAGACGCCGTTCTGTCCGCGTTCCCCGTCGCGGGCGCTGGGACTGCTCGCCGCCCGGACCCTGCCGGAAGGCAGTCTGCTGGATGGGCACGATCTGCCGCTGGTGGACGAGGAGCCGCACTGGCTGGAGGCCCGTCGGCGCGGGATGGACTGGGGCGAGGATGTCCTGCTCCTGCTGGGGGTGGATCTGCGCCTTTCCCGCCTGCCGGAAGAGGAACTGCGGGACAGGGCGCAAGAGCGTGCCCTGCTCGAGCTGGGCCTTGCCCCGTTGCGGGCGGGGGCCGAGCAATGTCCGCGCCGACTCTGGACGGTCCCCGCGCAGTGGACGGTCAGCGTGTCCCTGCCTGACGCCGTCCTGACCGAGCTTTGGGCCGTCATCGACGCCACGCAGGCCGTAGCCGCCCGCTCCGAGCGCCTGCGGACGCCGTCCGCGCCGCCTGCCGCCCCGTCGTCGGCAGTCGCCGGCCTTCTCCCGCCGGAGGTGGAGGACGAGTTCCGCGGCATGACGCCGCGCCGGACGGATTGTCCGCTCCCTCGTCGTGCCGAGAGCCTTGTGGCGACGTGGGCCCGTATCTGGGATGATGCCTGGGCCGTCCGCATCAAGACGCTGGCCTATGCCCTACGGGACGAAGAGGCGCTTTCCGGCGAGGGCCAGACGGCAGACCGGCGGCTGGTCGGTCCGCCTCCTCCGCCGCGCCTGCAGGAAGGGGCCCGGGGCTATCCCGCCCGCTGGGACTGGATAGTCTGGCCCGCTCAGGAGGAAAGGCGCGGCGGACCGCCCGCCGAGCACAGATCGCTTAGAGGATCTTGCCTTTGAAAAAGGCAAAATGCGAGGCGGCAGCACAGCGCCGCCCGGCCAAAAGTGAGCGGAAAAACCGCGTTTTTTCCGCGAAACGACAGGCCGTATGGTTTGGAACGCGAAGCGTTTCAAACTGAAAATGCTCTATCTGGAGGCGCTGATGGCGCAAAGCCCGTTGTGCAAGGTCTACGGACATGTCTATCCCTGCGGCGATGTCCTTTATCAGGCGCTGGAGCAGGCCGTTTCCGGCGTCATGGGGCAGGAAGAGGACGAGCCCGCGCTCGTGCGTGAGGGGGATATGGCCCGCATCAGCTTTGAAGGGCTCTATTTCCCCGTGGAAGATGTCGTCCAGGCCCTGCGCGAGCATCTGACGCCGACCATGCAGGGCAAGCTGGACTATCTGGATCTGGAGGACTGGCGGCTTACCCGCTACCAGCTGGAGGCGGGCGAGGTGCACCCCTCCTCGGCCCCGCTGAACAATGTGCTGGCCTTTTCAGGGCATTGAGTCCAGCCGGTCCGTATTCGTCGTCTGTTTGGGAGAAGAGTCAGTGACACGAGGCCCCCCTGCTTCCAAAGGCAAGCGAAGTGTGTAGAGGTGTTTATCGTATCTATTGGAATTATTTATAGATTAGCGTTGACATGCCCTGGATCGCAAGGCCTCGCAGACATCGACAGCAGAGCGAGGGCTTTCCCTTCCCCCAACAACAGGCGACGAATGGCGGCACGGATAGAGATGACAGCCCCGCCGATCAGGCGTGCCCCACCAGCGGCGGGAGTTGGCCTTCCTTCACGTTGCTGACCCGGTAGATCTGCACGGTGTATTGCCCGGCGGGGCGGCAGAAGGGGCAGCCGTCCGTCATGAGCAGGCAGGAGCTGTCCAGTTCCAGCGGGTCCACGCCCGCCTGCGCCAGCAGGCGCGTGGCCCGGCCGGGGTCCCAGAGCACCGGCGCGCCGCAGCGGCTGCACTCCACGAACAGCAATTCTGGGTCCACCGGTTGCCGCCGCAGCGGGGCGGGCACTGTGAACCAGCGACGGGTATCCTTCGGCCTGCGAGCGTGCCGGGGGAAACGCCGCTCAGGCGTGAAACGCTTGCCCAATATCCGCCGTCCGGCCACACGGCTGCCGTCGCGGCCCCGCTTGCCTTGCGTTGTCCTGCCGGATACACTGGCCCCATGTCTGCTCTTTCTGGTCATATTCGTCTTTTACCGCCTGAATTGCGCAATCAGATCGCCGCCGGCGAAGTGGTGGAACGCCCCGCCAGCGTGGTCAAGGAACTGGTGGAAAACAGTCTGGACGCCGGGGCGGAGCATATCGACGTCTGCCTTGAGAACGGCGGCCAGAGCCTTATCCGCGTCCAGGATGACGGCAAGGGCATCGCGGCCGATGAGCTGGAACTGGCCGTCACCCGCCACGCCACCAGCAAGATCGCCAGCATTGACGATCTGGAACACGTCCTTTCCTATGGCTTCCGGGGGGAGGCCCTGCCGAGCATCGCCTCGGTCTCGCGGTTCAGCATGACCTCTGCTCATGCTTCCGCCGGGGATGCCCCCGCCTGCCGCGTGCAGGTGGAGCACGGGCGGCTCGTCGCCACCGGTCCCGCGGCGCTGCATCGGGGCACGCTGGTCGAGGTACGCGACCTCTTCGTCAATGTGCCCGCCCGCCTCAAATTCCTCAAGAGCCCGGCCACGGAGCTCAAGCGCGCTCAGGACTGGCTGACCCGACTGGCGCTGGCCCGTACGGACGTGGGCTTCCGTCTGCGTGCCGGTGAGCGCGTGATGCTGGATTTCCTGCCCGGCGAAACGCTCATGCAGCGTCTGGCCAAACTCTGGCCCGCTCTCATCGTGGAGGCGCTGCGGCCTTTCGACGGCGAGCGCCACGGCATCCGTGTCCACGGGGCCGCCGCCGCTCCCGGCGTCAGTCAGCCGCGCGGTGACCGTATCCTGCTCTACGTCAATCAGCGCGCCGTCACGGACAAGCGTCTGCTGGCGGCCGTGCGCGAGGCCTACAAGGGCCGCCTCACCAGCCGCGATTATCCGCAGGTCGTGCTCTTTGTGGAGATCGATCCCACCGAGGTGGACGTCAATGTCCATCCGGCCAAGAGCGAGGTGCGCTTCCGGGATGAATCCGCCGTCTTTTCCGCCGTGTTGCACGCGGTACAGAGCGTGCTGACCGATGATCTGGAGCAGGTGCTCGACACGGCGGAGGCCGATGTCCGGCTTTCCGGGCAACGGCAGGCACCATACACCGTTGCCGCCGCGCAGGCAACCGCTCCGCGTCCTCAGGGATTCTGGGGGACGCTGGACACGCCGCCGCTGTTGCGTCGTCGTCCCGATGAGACGGATGGCCTGCCGGATGAGGACGGACAGTGGCATGTGAGCCCCGTGCCTGCCCGGTCGGGATTGCACGAAGATGCGGACGCCTTGCCGCGCATGGCCATGCCGTTCCCGACGGCCATGTCGGATGGGGCCCCGTTCGACAGTGCCGGACGGCACACGCCCGACACGGTCGCGGCGGCTGCGGTCATGCCGCGGCCGGAAGAGGCCGCTACGCCAGCCGAGGCTGTCCCCCTGTCGGAGGAGGTCGCCCCCGCCATGTCGGACAGGGGGTCGCCTTGCCCGGCCATCGCGGCGGAGGAGCCTTCCGTCCAGCGGGAAGCGTTGCGCGTGGGCAATCTGGCCTATCTCGGACAGGTGGCCGATACCTATCTTTTGTTGCGGGATGCCGAAGGGGCCTTGCTGCTGCTCGATCAACACGCGGCCCATGAGCGCGTGCTCTATGCCCGGCTGGAACAGGGCGCGTTCAGCGGGACAGGGCAATGTCTGGCCCTGCCGCTGGAGCTGGATCTCCAGCCTGTGGAGGAGGAACGCCTCTTTGCCTTGCGTCCCCGCCTGCAGGAGATGGGCTTCACGCTGGAGACGAGCCCCGGATGGCTGACGGCGCGCTGCATCCCGCCGCACCTGAGCCGGGCGGAAGCTCGCGATTTCCTGCGGGAAGCGCTGGCCGGACGCAAGGACGACACCACAGCCATGTTCGTCTCTCTGTCCTGCAAGAGCGCCATCAAGGCCGGACAGCGCCTGACCGACGATGAGGCCGTGGGGCTGGTGCGCCAGTGGTTGCAGACGCCGCAGCGCGAATACTGCCCGCATGGCCGCCCGGCCGTGCTGCGCTGGGATGCCGGGGCGCTGGAACGCCTGTTCAAGCGCAAACAGTAGGGTGGCGGGACGTCGTGCCCGGCGAGGAAGAGAAAGAAAAAGAGGGCAGCCCCGCACGGGCTGCCCGCTTTACGCTATGCCTTTGAGGCAAAGTCACGTCGTACCCTGCCCCCAACAAGTAATAGCTCGTGCCAACAGGCTCTAGGGTCAGGACTCATTAAAGGTAAAAAATGACAATGGCAGCAATATGGATTGCCGAAAGGAATGTATGGGCA
>NZ_CALVHE010000097.1 GCF_944327235.1 uncultured Desulfovibrio sp. | reverse complement strand
GAAAAACCACGCTTTTTCCGTAGTGTGAGGGCAGCGTCAGCATTGAGATCGGACACGATTTCAATGCGAATCCGCTCCAGGACATTTTTCGTTTGCAAGGCCTTGCGCCCTGAACCATACGGCCTGTCGTTTCGCGGGAAAAGCGCGGTCGTCCCGTCTGGTTTGGGCCGGGCGGCGATGTGCCGCCGCCTCGCGTTCGGGATGCGCGCGACGTGCCCGTGCCCGCTGTCGCGAACAGAGGTTCCGTCCACGAGGAAATACGCAAGAGCAAAAAAAGGCTTGCCATTTAGTCTGATTTAACATATTGAATTCTTGCCTGTTTTTCCGCAGGCGGCTGTGTGGGGCGCATTCGCCCGTTTACGTGCAGAGACCGGGCGCAAGCCCGTTCAAAAATTGCCGGAAGCGGAGTGGTGTTATCCCGGGGGGGAAGATACGCTGCTCTGCTTCCGGCATTTTTGCGTTTTTCGGATGGGCGCTCTCGCTCCCCACGTCGAACGCTCCGATGTCCCGCGCCGGGCGTGCCCTCTGCCGCGATGTGCCGCCGTCCCGCGTTTTGCCTTTGCAAAAGGTAAAACGCTCCGTCCCGCCCGCCGCGCGCCGTCCCGCCTCCCCAGGGCGGGCGGCTCCCCCCGTCCGGGGGTATTCCTTTACTTTCATCGGGTCCGCGACTATACTTTTTTATATCTGGAAGAGTCGAACGCCGCATGACGGCAGGGGTCGCAAGCTGTCAAAGGAAGAAAGAATGAGCAATGTCATCAAATTCACCAAGATGCAGGGGCTGGGCAACGATTATGTGTACATCAACGGGTTCGCGTCGCATGTGACCGACCCCGGCGCGCTGTCCAAACGGGTGAGCGACCGCCATTTCGGCATCGGTTCGGACGGGCTCGTGCTCATCCTGCCCTCCAACAAGGCCGACGTGCGTATGCGCATGTTCAATCCCGACGGCAGCGAAGCGGAGATGTGCGGCAACGCCATCCGCTGCGTGGGCAAGTTCGTCTTCGACAACGGCCTGTGCACCAAGGACACCATCCGGGTGGAGACGGCGGCGGGCATCCGCATCGTGCGTCTGCTCAAGGACGGCGGCCGCGTCACCGGCGCCACCGTGGACATGGGCGCGCCCGTGCTCGCCCCGGCCGACATCCCGGCCATCCTGCCCGAAGGCGTGGACAAGCCCCAGTTCGTGGACTGCCCGGTCACCGTGGACGGCACCGTCTACCAGGTCACGGCCGTCTCCATGGGCAATCCCCACGCCGTCATTTTCCAGCAGGGCATCGACGAGCTGGATCTGCCCGCGATCGGCCCCAAATTCGAGCATCATCCGCTCTTCCCCCAGCGCACCAATACCGAATTCGTGGAAGTGCTCTCCACCAGCCGCGTGCGTATGCGCGTCTGGGAACGCGGCACCGGCGAGACCCTGGCCTGCGGCACCGGCGCCTGCGCTGTGGCCGTCGCCTGCGTGCTCAATGAGCTGACCGGACGCACCGTGGACGTGGAGCTGCGCGGCGGCGTGCTGCATATCGTCTGGGACAAGGCGGACAACCACGTCTACATGAGCGGCCCCGCCGCCACGGTCTTTGACGGCGAACTGTCGGCGTAAGCGAGGATCGGACATGCTGCGCATCAATCCCAACTTCTGCCGCCTGCAAAGCCAGTACCTCTTTGCCGATATCGCCCGCAAAGTCGCCGCCTTCCGCGACGCCCACCCCGAACGGCGCGTCATCAGCCTCGGCATAGGCGACGTGAGCCGCCCCCTCATGCCCTCCGTCATCACCGCCCTCCACAAGGCCGTGGACGAGATGGGCACGGCCGAAGGCTTCCACGGCTACGGGCCGGAACAGGGCTACGCCTTCCTGCGCGAGGCCATCGTGGCGCAGGACTACGCCCCTCGCGGCGTGAGCCTGCAGGCGGACGAGATATTCATCAGCGACGGCGCCAAATGCGACCTCGGCAACTTTCAGGAACTCTTTGCCCAGGACTGCACCGTGGCCGTCATGGACCCCGTCTACCCCGTCTATGTGGACTCCAACGTCATGGCCGGACGCGCGGGCGAACTGACCGATCAGGGCTGGAACAGCCTCATCTATCTGCCCTGCACGCGGGAAAACGACTTCGTGCCGGACTTCCCCCTCTCCCGCCCGGACATCATCTACCTGTGCTATCCCAACAACCCCACAGGCACGGTGCTCCGCCGCGATGCGCTGGCCGCCTGGGTGGACTACGCCCGCCGCGAAGGCTGCCTCATCCTCTATGACTCCGCCTACGAGGCCTTCATCCGCGAGGACGACGTGCCCCACAGCATCTACGAGATCGACGGCGCGCAGGAAGTGGCCGTGGAATTCCGCAGCTACTCCAAGACCGCCGGTTTCACCGGCCTGCGCTGCGCCTACACCGTCGTGCCCCACGCCGTCCGCATCAATGACGGCACGGGCGGCAAGGTCAGCCTCAATGCCTTCTGGAACCGCCGCCAGTGCACCAAGTACAACGGCTGCCCCTACATCGTCCAGCGCGCCGCCGAAGCCGTCCACAGCGAACAGGGCAAACAGGAATCCCGCGAGATCATCGACGCCTATCTGGCCAACGGCGCCCGCATCGCTGACGCCCTCCGCCGCATGGGACTCGATGTCTACGGCGGCAAGAACGCCCCCTACCTCTGGGTCCGCGTGCCCGGCGATACCACCTCCTGGGGCTTCTTCGACCGGCTCCTCCACAAGGCCGCCCTCGTCTGCACCCCCGGCGTCGGCTTCGGCCTCAGCGGCGAAGGCTACGTCCGACTGACCGCCTTCGGCTCGCCCGACGATACCACCGAAGCCATCGAACGCCTCCGGGCCTTGTAAAAAAACATGCGGGGGACGGAAACCCCGCCGCATCGTCCGTCGCTGCCGATACCGATGCCCGTAACGCCCACGGCGTTGCGGGCATCGGGCTATCTGGGGGGAAGGGGACCCCTTTAGCTAGCGCGTAAAGGGGTCCCCTTCCCCCCAGGCCCCCCATCCCTCCCCCAACGCGCTTTATTCAGGTAGATGCAAGGACAGGGCGACACGCAAGACGCCCCTTCGCCTGCCGGTCCCCCGGTGTCATGCGGGAAGAGGAGAGGGCAGCACGCAAGGCGTCCCTTCCCTTTCGGGCGGCGATCTCCTCCGCGCCCTGCCTCGCTTGCGTCAACAAGGCGAAATCGTCGCCCCCGCTCCGCAAGTGGTACATCGTCCCTTGATGTGGAGGCGGGAGAAACGGCTTTCCGTTGTTGATTCGGCGCAATAGGCGGCAGGGCCGTTGACCATCCGGGGAAAATGTCCCCTTGGCTGCCGGGCGTCATTGTCGCATGTCGTGTACCCTGTCCGCCGCTCTGGGCGGAGGGGATGTCCTTTTTTCGCGCTGGCTGGCGGTCTCCCGGCGGGACGGGGGAAGGGGTAGGGGGGAGAGGCGGCGGACGTTCCGTGCCCTGCCGTTGCGCTGTACGGTTCAGACAAAGCTTTCGTAGCGTTTGGGGCAGCGGAGGCAGGGGGGCGGGGGGGCGTCGTGGCACAGGTCGCCGCGAAAGTCGGCAAACTCCGGGCGTTGCCAGACGTCCAGCGCGTCGTCGTGCGGCAATTGGCCGAATACCCACGGGGACGCCGTGGCCGAGGGCCGGGCGCAGGGCACATTGACGTAGATGCAGGGCGAGATGTTGCCGTCGGCATCCACATAGCAACTTTTGTCGATGTCCTCGCGGCAGGCGTGGATGGGGCGGGATCGCGGCAGCCCGTAGCGGATGCGGCGACCGTCGGCGGCGGCGCGGGCGGCGATCTCTTCCAGCAGGGCACGGGCGGCGGCTATCTTTTCGGTCTCGTCCGGGGCAAAGGCAAGCTGACGGTGTTCCGGCAGCACGGGCATGTCCAGGGTGCTGACCACGCAGACGGGCACGTCCCACTCCCGCATGAGTTCGGGCAGGCGGCGGGCGCTCTCCTCATTGCCCGCCAGCAGCAGATAGGCCAGATGCACGCGCGGGCCGGGTCGGCGCAGGCGTCGTTTGACCGTTTGCAGACAGGTCACGGCCTGTTCCACGCGGGCAAAGGGCACATGTCGTCGGGCCGCATTGCCCGCCTCGTCCGTGCCGGTGAGGGAAAAGGCGAGGATGTCCATACCGCCGCGCACGATGTCCTCGGCCAGCGCTTCATCCATGCGGAGGCCGCAGGTCGTGCTGGAAACGGCACAGCCCGCCGCCCGCGCCAGCGCCACATAGTCCCGGAAGCGCGGATGCAGGAGCGGTTCTCCCCAGCCCTGCAAATGGACGCGGCGACTGCGGCGCATGAGCGGCCAGAGCGCCGCAAAGGTGCTGTCGGCCATGTGACGCGCCCGCCAGGTGTCCGCATGGACGGCACGCGGACAGTAACAGCAGGCCCCCGGACAATGGGAGGTCACTTCCACCTGTATGTGTTGCAGCGGACGGTCGTCCGTCCAGCGCTCCCGCAGCCGCCGCCACCAGCCCGGACGCCGCCGGGCGGCCTCGGCCAGCGGATCGGGGGCTTGCGTCCGTTTTTCCCTGTCTGTCCGCGGCATGGCCCATCGCCTCCATGATGATGGTTTTCGTCCCTCGTACTTTTCCCCAACCTCTTTTCCATCCCGCCGGGAGACCGACAGCCGAAGGGACGGCTTGCGCGTCGCCCAGCCCGTGCATCCTCCCGAATAAAAGCCTTTTCCGTTTGAAACGCTGTGCCGCCTCGCCTGAAAGACGCTCTCTTCCTTCATCCCGCCGGGGGACCGACAGCCGAAGGGACGGCTTGCGTGTCGCCCAGCCCGTGCATCCTCCCGAATAAAAGCCTTTTCCGTTTGAAACGCTGTGCCGCCTCGCCTGAAAGACGCTCTCTTCCTCCATCCCGCCGGGGGACCGACAGCCGAAGGGACGGCTTGCGCGTCGCCCAGCCCGTGCATCCTCCCGAATAAAGCGCGCTGGGGAAGGGATGGGGGGCCTGGGGGGAAGGGGAGCGACCGAATGGCGGCCCGCAGGGCCGTGACCGTTAGGCGACGCAGGAGCCTTACGGGCATCGACAGCAGAGCTACCCCCTCACGCGCTAGCTGAGGGGTTCCCCTTCCCCCCAGACTGACAACGAACGCCAGCGTTCACGCTTTTCGATCGCCGCGCAGGAAGGTGAGCAGGCGCGCCAGCGGGGCGGGGCGGCTGGGGGCGGGGACATCCCAGGCGCATTCCACGAGGGGCAGCCAGGGTTCCGCCAGCCATTTGCGTTTGAAGAAGCGGATGCCGTCATGGATGCCGAGGCCCAGATTGCAGCGGCGTTGACCGCGTCGGGCGGCTTCTTCCAGCAGGGCGAGGAGGAGGGCGTCCGCTGTGCCGGGGGGCGCGTCGGGGCTGCGGAAGGCGAAGAGGTAGAAGGCGGTGGCGTAGGCGGCGTGATCGGCCACGGCCAGCGCGCAGAGGCTGCCGTCGGACAGGCGTCTGGCCGAGTAGCAGCGGGCCGCCGGGCCTGCGGTACGCAGATAGTGTCCGATGCGGGTGAAGAGCAGGGCGGAGGCGTCGGAAAGGGCGCGTTCGCCGGGCTGGTTTTGCAGGCGGCGACCGGCTTCCAGCACGAGGTCCTCGTGTTCGCCCGTCCAGCCTTCGGCGCCGTGCTGCTCGATGCGGATGTCGCGCAGGGCGCGGCGGATCTGATTGCCGAGCTTGCCGCGCGGCGGGGCCACGGGCAGGGGGACGCTCCAGCAGGCGTCCTCGTGACAATGGGCCGAGGGGGGAGCGCAGCGGGGCCGGAAGGGGGCCAGCACCACCAGATGACGTACCCAGGGCAGGGAGGCGGCGAGGGCGGCGGCTTCTTCGATGGACCGGCGTTCCGCAGGGCCGAAGGGCGGCTCCGTGAGCGGGAAGGCGGCCAGCACGAGATGACCGCCCTGCCGCCAGCCGAGGCAGGGGCCTACGCGCAGGGGCCGCATGTCGCTCATGCCGCGCACATAGTGGATGAGCTGCTCGGGGACGAGCGCCCCAAGGCTGAAGTCGCGCCAGTCGCCGTCAGTCATTTCGTGGCCGTCAGTCATCCCGTGGTCGTCAGTCATCGTCACCCTCCCGGGGGCCGCGCAATTTCCGCCGCAGCCGGAAGAACAGGCTCCGGCCCGCGGGGGTGACGGTAAAGCCGTCCTCGCGCAGCATGTGCCGCAGATTGAGCAAATGGGCCGAGCCGACCAGCGCGCAGCAGCCGCCGCGTTCCAGATAGGGGCGCATACGCTCGCGGAAGCGCTGGTCCCGTTCCGCGATCACCTGTCCCGTGCGGGTGGGGAATTCCGTACTGGTGCCCATCATGCCGATGAGGTCCCCGGCCAGATAGGTGCGGACATTGGCCCGCAGGTAGGCGGCCCACTGCCCGCAGGCCCGGAAATGCGCCACGGCCCGCGCGGGGGGCACGCTCTCCAGCGCGGCTATCTGTTCGGAGAGGTCTTCCATGGCGAGCACGCGCCTGCCCATGTCGTGGGCCGTGCGCCAGGCTTCCAGATCGACGGAATACCGCCAGCCGCGCCGTTCCAGATAGGCGCACCAGAGGGAAAAGAAGGCGTACCACGGGCGCGTCCGGCGCAGGAACCAGTCCACATCGGCCTTGTCCGCCGCTTCCATGTTGAGGGCGCGCCAGAAAGGCCCCTCCGGCCCGCGTACCACTCGCGCCAGCGCTGCCCGCTCGGCCGGGGTCAGCAGGTCGTGGAGGCAGGTCCCCGGCGCGGGCGGACGCTTGCCCGCACGGGCGACCGTCTCGAGGCTGTCCTCGTCCAGATGACCTTCAAAGAGGACGGTGTCCACCTCCCGGAACAGGCGCTTGAACGCGCTTTCAAAGGAATAGAGGAAAAAGTGGGCCGTGCCGCCCAGCCAGGACGTGCGGCCGCTCTTCTCCACCTTCCAGAGCATACGGAAAGGACGCTGGACCTGTGCGTGCTCCATCTCGCGCTGCGCCTCGCGCCAGGCGGCGTCCGGGTCGGTGTGCATACTCTCCAGCAGCGCCAGCAGGAAAGCCTCGTCCCGCTTCGGCTCCTCCCAGTCGGCCCGAACGTAGCGCAGGGCCGGACGGCCGCCCCACTTGCGCTTGAAACGGCTGATGCCCGCATTGACGCCAAGCCCCAGATGGATGAAGCGCTTGCCCCGCCGCCGCGCCCGTTCCAGCATGAGCGCAAAGAGCGCATCCGTGGCGTAGGGCGTCGCGTGTTCCCGCGAATGCGCGCCCAGCAGATAGGTGTCGAAATGCGCCGGGGCCTCGTCCATGACAAGGCAGGCGGCCAGATGCCCGTCGGCGTCAAAGGCATTGAGCAGACGGACGCGGCAACGCTCGTCCCGCAGCAGCTCCTCCACCCGCCCGTACAGCGCGCGCACCGACGGCGGCAAGGACGCGCGCCCCAGGAATTCCCCCCACAGGCGACGATGCGCGGGCGTGAACTCCCGTCCGTCCTCCAGCCGCAATGCCGCCCGTGCCCGCGCCAGCGGCGCACGCAGCCGCGCAGGCACCGGAGCCTGCGCCGACAGCACATAATAGCGGTCCGTTTCCGTCGTATGCCCGCGCAACGACGCAGGCAGGCGCGGCGACATGAGATGGAATATCCGCGCCCCGGTGCGGCGCTTCGCCTCCCGAAAGGCCGCCTCGAACGCCGCCGGGGATGTCCCCCCCGTCAGCGCATACCCGATGCCGATGAGCCGCTCCCCGGCATGGAAAAACAAATAGTCCCCCACCCGCAACGGACTGCCCCCCGACGCCACCGCCATCAACGCCGGAGAATGCTCAGGGATGCGGGCCGCAAGATCGACCGCGGACAAGGACGGCGTGTCGTTATCAGCTACGAACGGCTTGACGGAGGATGTCGGCATGGCGGTTCTCCTGCTCAACTCACCATAGCCGCCAACAACACCCCCCGCCAAGCAAAAAATACCCCCACCCCCACCCCTTGTCTTTCTTTCTTCAATACGGCAGATTTATTCTGTTGTGTTGATTTTTGGGGGGAAGAGGGGCCCCTCCGCCCTCCGCTTGCGCGGAAGGCGGTCCATCTGGGGGGAAGGGGAACCCCCTTCGCTAGCGCGCAAGGGTGTTCCCCTTCCCCCCAGCCCCCCCAACCCTTCCCCCAACGCGCTTTATTCAGGAGGATGCAAGGGCAAGGCGACACGCAAGCCGTCCCGTTGTCTGGAAGGTCCCCCGACGGGATGAGGAGAGGGCTTGTTTCCTTCTTTTTTCGGTGTTGGATTGCGGATACTGCCCAGCATCTGGGCGGGGGAGCCTCATCCTTTTTCTTTTTTATCTTCTGCTGGATTGCGGATGCTGCCCGGCGTCCAGGCTTGGTAGCCTGCGCGGCTGGCGGCAGGGGGTGAGAGGGGCAAGCCCCTCTACACCCCCTACGACCCCCGTACACCCCTGTCCGCGTGGCGCAGGGCGTCACTGTCGCATGACGTATACC
>NZ_CALVHE010000096.1 GCF_944327235.1 uncultured Desulfovibrio sp. | reverse complement strand
CCGCCTCGCAGCGGTAGACAGTGAAGGAGAAGACAATGAGCATTGAAAAGACGTTGAGCGTGCAGAAACGTGAAGACAGCGGCAAGGGCCCGGCGGGTCGTACGCGCGCCCAGGGCCTCGTCCCCGGCGTGTTCTATACGGCCGATGGCAAGAATATCGCTGTTCAGGTTCCTTCCCTGCCCGTGGAAAAGCTGTATGGCGAAATGGGCCGTACGTCCGTTTTCAATCTGGAGATCGACGACAACGGCACCAAGACCGTGTATCCCGCCCTGTTCTGGCAGGTGCAGATGCACCCCTACAAGAAGGAATTCACCCACATCGACTTCTACGGCGTGGATCTGGATAAGGAAGTCAAGGTGGATGTGCCTGTGGAATATGTGGGCGTGTCCCGCGGCGTGAAGCTGGGCGGCGTCATGGAAACCTACCGCGAAGTCGTGCGCCTCAGCGCCAAGCCCATGGATATGCCTTCCAAGATCACCATCGACGTGACGGATATGGACATCAACAGCAGCGTGACCATCGAGACGCTGCCCCTGCCTGCCAACGTTTCCGCCGTGTTCGATCAGAATTACGCGCTGGTGAGCATCATCGACAAGTCCAAGGTCAAGGGCGACGCCGCTGAAGGCGAAGCTCAGTAGCCTCCTTTTCCCCTGTTTTTTCGGGCCGGTTCCCCAAAAGGAGCCGGCCTTTTTTCCACATGTCCATCGCCTTTGACGCTTCTCCCCTCTGCCCGGACTTTTGTCGCCTGCCGCTTGCGTATCGCAAGGGAGGCGCACTTCTGGACTACTGGCCGCGCGCGGATGCAGCCACGGTGCTCTTTGTGCCTGGCACCATGCTCGGTCCTCTGCAGTACCGCATTTTTTTACGTGCGCTCTATGCACAGGGCTTTTCCGTAGCAGCCCTGCATCTCACCGGGCACGGCGCTGCACGCCACATATGGCGGTTTCGTCTGTCGGATCTGCTGGACGACATACATCGCGCTGTGGACGCTCTGCAACAGAATCACAGCGGCCCCATCCTGCTGTGCGGGCATAGTCAGGGCGGCATCATGACGTTGGCTCTGGCCTGTGGCGGCAGCCTGCCCGACGGGGACGGCCGTCGCATCGCTTTTGCTCCCCTTGATGGAGTGAACGCCTTTTTTGCCGTTTCAGCCGTTTTTCCCCAGCATGACGACACCATGCGGCTCACGCTGTTTGCGCCCCTGCTCGCCCATCGCCACTCCATCCAGGACAAACTGCTGCGCCTGGCCCGGCGCTTTCCCGCGCTTCCTCTGCCGCTTTTCAGCTATCTTTCCCCGCGCCGTCTGCTTGCCGGGCATGGCTCCATCGACCTGCCCCTTGCCGAACGGCGTCTAACCTACCCGCTGGCCCTGCTGGCGGACCTGCTGGCCCTCCACATCAACGAAGCAACGCCAAAACCGTTCTTTCTTCTGGGCGCACGCAATGACGCCTTGTTTGCGCCGAACATACTGCGCGCCACATATGAACGACTTGACGCGCCACAGAAAAAACTTCACTTTCTCCCGTCAGGCGGCCATATGCTCCTCATGCAGGAAGCAACGGCACGCGAAACGGCGGCCTATCTGGCCCTGCACGCCTGCGCACTGGGTTTGCCGCTGCAAAGCGGCTATGTAGCTCCAAAGGACTGAATATGGATTTTTCCGGTGTACTGGTGGGTCTGGGAAATCCCGGCCCAACCTATGACGGCACCCGTCACAATTGCGGTTTTGCCTTTGTGGAGACTTTGCTGCGCGCCATCGCTCAGGATGGTGGCGACGTGCAGGAAGTGAGCGCCAGCAAGTTTTCCTGCCGTCTCTGGCGGGTTCGCTCGCCCCTGCTGGGCGGTTCCTGGCTGGCTGCCATGCCGCAGACGTACATGAACTTGAGTGGGCAATGTGTGCAGCCGCTTCTGGCATGGCATAAGGTGACTCCGGCACAGCTCCTTGTGGCGCATGACGAACTGGACATCCCGGCGGGCGACCTGCGCTTCAAGCTGGGCGGCGGCAACGCGGGCCACAACGGCCTGAAATCCATTACGCAACAACTGGGCACACCGGATTTCTACCGTCTACGCATCGGCATAGGCCGCCCACCAGCACGCGGCGACGTGAGCAACTGGGTGCTCGGCCGTCCCGCCGCTGATGACCAGACGCGCATAAACGACGCTCTCGATCGGGCACTCAAGGTCGTCTTCGCCTTTGCCGACAAAGGAGTGGACGCTGCCGTCCGCGCCTGTAAGCCCCCCAAGGTGAAAACCACCAAGGAAAAAACGGACAACTCATAAATGTGCTGCGTTGAAACTGACGAAAGATGAGCCAGCAGCTTTGCGGGTGGCTTTTTTCGTGCCGCTCAAAATTTGAGGGGAAGGGAGACCAAGCGCTTTGCTGTCGATGCCTGTAAGGCTCCTGTGTCGCCTAACGGACACGTCCCTGCGAGCCGCCCTTTGGGTCACCGTCAGTGCGGAAGGGCCCAGCCTTTTCGCAGCGAAGCGAGAAAAGGCATTCTCGTCATCCTTCCCCCCAAGCCTCCTATCTCTTCCCCAGCGTGCTTTTACCGAGAGGCTGGACGGTCAGCGCTCAACTCGACTCCGGGCAGGACACTTGCTGCAACTTCTCAAAGCCCTCACGCATGATGTGAGCCATCAGGATGCGTCTTTTTTCCAAGAAGTCAGCATATTGCATGGATTCCCATCCTTCCGGCAAGGCGTGCAGGCGTAAATCCTCCTGAATTTCCGGGCGATGCGTATGCTTGGCCATCTGTCTGGGGAAGTAGTCGGCAGGCGCATCGTCCGCAATGTCGACATTGCGATCCCATTCGACCAACGCATAATTGGCGATTTGGTTTCTGTCGCGATCGCTGTCTATGCCGATGCGTTGCAGATACGCCTTTGGAAAAAGATGGTGGCGCTCTAAAGCATCTCTTCCGCCCCTCATTGTTCCATCCAACATATCCGCTATTTTCAGATCCGAAAACAGGACATGGGCATCCAGCAGAACCAATGCGGCGTAGTACGCATAGAGTGCCGGACTCCGTGCGGCAGCCGAGGCAAGTTCATTGGGCAATGTGATATTCCAGTAGTCATCGGTCAACGTATCGCGAATGACACGATTAAGATGGTCCAAAAAGGCCGATCCGTTTTGAATGCCTCGCAAGTTGGCAAGATCCTGCTCCATCCTGGACTCGGGAGAGCTTGAATAACGAGCAGTAAGTGAACTCATGAAGAACCAGCGAGCAGTCACCAGCCGGAGCGCGTCGCCAGAAAGTGCATAATCGTACTTTCCTATAAGAAAAAAAGTGTACGCATATATCAGTCCGACGCCGGACGTGATCATTTTTTCATTGCGAAATCCGGCGGTATACAGGCAGCGAAGGAAATCCTTCCAGTTCTGTAGCGCAAGGACTTTGCCTTGTGCTTCCTTGAGCAGCAAAAACTGCGCTTCTCGCCGTTCTGGCGTCATGTCGCCTGTTTCCAAATCTTTTCCCCGAAGGACCTGATAAGCATATTTCAGACGCGCACGCTTGAATGCCAGACCAATACTGACCCGCAACAAATCGCTGGGATCCGGCGCATAAAAATAGTTGTATGGACTCCCCTCGTCTGCACTTGGGATGCGCGAAGCTCTGCAAAAGTTTTCCAGCGCGGCCCTTCCCTCATCCCAAAAAACAGACATGAGCGTCAGGATAAAGTCTGACTGGTTCAGCTTTTGGCCTCCGCTATTTACCCGGACAAAAATGTCGGAAACCAGCTCCTCGTCAGCTTCCTTGTCGATCTCAAGCGCGGAAAAGCTGTACGATTTGATACCAAGCAGGCGTTCAATATTTTCCGCCATGACCTCTTCACGCTCAGGACTGATTTCCCCCTGACTCTTTTTCAAGCAATCCAAAAAGTTATTAATATGCTTACGACTGCTGCCAGACCGCACAAATAGCTCAGAGATATCGCTTATCCACTCCGGGCTGCGCTCTAAAGCAGGTGTGGATACTTCAAAAATGCCTTTTTCAGGATGAAATGCGATTTTTATGCGCCGCTCGGAAAAATTTTTGTCCAGAACAGGCCTTCCCTTCATCACTGCATACAATGAAGTGAGCCGTTGCTGTCCATCAATGATCAAAAGTGACGGATTATCCGTACCATGCCCCAGGCTACCGATCTGACGATTCCCCGAATTGAAAGGTGCAGCCCAGAAAAGCAGAAAACCAACGGGATACCCGCGAAACATTGAGTCAAACAGATCCCGCACCTGCGCATTGCTCCAGACAAAAGGTCGCTGGATATCAGGAAGGCCAAGGTTGCCGTGGTCGATATCGGACACCAACCATTCAACAGAGCAGGAAATAGGCTTGATCAACGGTGCAGGCATGGTCCCTCCAGCATACAGTAATTGGATGTTATTCCGAGAAGCCACCAAAATAGACAGAGGGAAGAGGAAAAACCGCTGTCGGATTTCCTCTTCCCTCTTGCAGATGTCTTACTCAGAACAGCCGACTAGAAGTCCATCTTGCGGCATTCTTCCAGAGCGGCCGCCTGCTCTTCAAAGGAGACGAAGCCAGCCTGATGCAGGGCATCTTCCACGGTGCTGCTCCAGTCCCAAGTCGCGTAGATGACGGGCTTGTGGAACATGGAACGGAAGCCTTCCAGCTCGGTACGGTAGAAGTCTTCCTTCGGAGTATCCAGATGTTCGCGCAGTTGTTCGTGGCGGCGCTGCAGTTCGCCTTCGTACCACTCCTGGATATCCTGCGGCAGGGTGTACTTCTTGAGGATATGCCCGTAACCGGCCTCTTCCATGAGAGCGGCAAGATGCTTGTGATGCTGCTGGCCGAGCCATTCGCCCAGACGGGAGGTCGGGATATTTTCCGCCTCCACAGCGGCGATGTCCTTTACGGTCTGGAAGTAGGTATCCGGCACCACAGAGGCGGAAACAATACCCGCAATGGCCACCAGACCACGCAGGATAACGCTGTTGGAGACCCCCTGCCCGCAGAAGCCCACCTTCTTGCGGTACTTCTGCCCGGCAAAGATACTGACCAGAATGGCCCAGACCACTGCCGGATCTTCTTCATCATAGATGTGGGACAAGCGGGAGTTGTCGCGGTCGGTCGCCAGCACCATCTGCGTCATGTCATTGGAGCCGATGGAGAAGCCGTCGAACTCGCTGATGAACTGCTTGGCCAGAATGGCATTGGACGGGATCTCGGACATAAGGATGATCTTCAGTCCATCCTCGCCGCTCTTGAGCTTGTGCACCTGTTCCAGATAGCTGCGCATGGAACGAGCTTCTTCCAGCGTGCGCACGAAGGGCAGCATCATCTGCAGGTTACTGCCGCCGTACACGCCCCGGGCCAGCTTGAAGGCCTCGATCTCCCAGTCATGGATATTGCGGGAGACGCCGCGATAGCCCAGCATGGGGTTATCTTCATGATGCTCGAAGAGACTGCCGCCGATGAGGTTGCGGTATTCGTTGCTCTTGAAGTCCGTGGTACGGTAGACGATGGTCTTGCCGTAGAAGGCCATGGCAAAGAGAGCCAGGCTCTGGGCCAGCGTCTGCACGTAGTGTTCCTTGCCGGTGCGATAGCCACGGGTCTTGATGAGGGCGCGGATCTTGTTGGGCAGATTGCGCACGTCATCCATTTCCTTCTTGAGGCCGGCGCGCAGACTCACTTCCTCACGCAGACGCCCGATGTTCTCCAGCAGGGTCTTGACGGCGGGCAGATCCTTTACCTTTTCCACGCGGTCGGCCACGCTGGCCTCGATCTCGGCCATGCGCTTGGCTTCTTCGGGATCGGCGGGATTGAGCAGAGCCAGCTCATCGTCGTAGCCCATGATGATACGCACATGGTCGGCCAGGTCGTCGGAGGTCTTCAGCACTTCCAGACGACGGGAAGCGATCTCAAGATGCTGGTCGATCTTGTGATCCAGCTCGCGCATCTTGCGGTGCAGCAGCAGGACCTCCTCGGCATTGGCGCTGGTGTCCGTCGCCGCCAGGGCCGCCGCTTCGGCGGAAAGGCCGGTGATCTCGCCCACGTATTCACGCAGGTTGAAATTGAAGACGATGAGACCGGCGGCCATCTGTTCGCGCAGCACCTTGGAGAGGTTGCCCGCCAGTTCGCGCAGCTTGGCCTGCACGATGCTTTCCAGCTCACCGTTGTCAAAGGCTTCCAGCGCACGCGGATGGATGCTGATGTTGCCCAGCATGAACTCGGCGCGCAGCAGGCCCACTTCGAACTTGGGGAAATTGCGCAGACGGGAGAGGAAGAGCGCCTGCCCCACGTCGGCCAGCACGAGCCCCACCTTGGTGCGGGTCATGGGCAGCTGGGCCACGTCCATCTCGCCGCCCACTTCCTTGAGCGGCAGCAGGCCGCGGTACACGCGTCCGCGCGTGCCGTCCACGGTCACTTCCGCGCCGTCCAGCGCGCGCAGCACGTCCAGACGCTGGATGCCGATGACGGCGGCAATGCCCAGTTCACGCGAGGTGATGGCCGCATGGCTGGTGTCGCCGCCCACGTCGGCCATGATGGCCGAGGCCACGCGCATACCCGGCACCATGTCGGGGTCGGTACGTTCGGCCGCCAGCACGTCGCCCTTCTCCACCTTGTTCAGCTCCAGGGCCGACCGGAGGAAGCGCACCGTGCCCTGCCCCGCGCCGCGGGACGCGCCGTTGCCTTCCACCAGCACTTCAGCGGCGGCGGCAGCCTTGGGATCGACCTCCCGGCGGCGCATGAAGATGGTGGTGGGATGGTTCTCCAGCTCTTCGTTCCAGCGGGTCTCAGGACGCGCCTGCACGAACCAAAGTTTGTCGTTGGCGTCGATGCAGAACTCGGTATCCATGATCATGCCGCCGTAGGCCTTGCTCACGGCGCGCACGCCCTTGGCCACCCGTTCGGCCTGACTGAGCGACAAGGCCCAGCGCAGGGCCTCCAGCTCGGGCACGTCCACTTCGCGGGTGCCGCCCTTCTCGTCATAGACGATCTTCATGTCCTTGCAGCCCATCTGACGGATGACCACGTCGCTGCCGTCATCGCGCTGGAAGACATAAAGCTTGTCGGGCGTCACCTTGCCGCCCACCACGGCCTCACCGAGGCCATAGCTCGTATCGATGCTGACCAGGTCCTTGCGGTCCGTGCCCCGGCAACCGGTGGCCGTATCGGCGGAGAAGGCCGTACCGGACACCACGGGATTGATCATCTGCATCATGCAGACGGAAAGGGACGTATTCTCGATGGCCCATTCCTTCTTGGCCATTTCGGCGATGGATTCATCCCCCGTTTCCTCGGCGCGAGCGATGGCGTCGAGGATGGCCTCGCGGCGATAGGTCATGGAACGCAGATTGTAGGCCGAGGCGCAGTCCCAGTGGTAAGCTTCCACCACCTTGTCCCCACCGACCATATTGAGATAGGTGTCCTGCAGACCGGCAAAGGCTTTCTTGCGGGAGTCCTCGCCAGCGGCGGAAGAGCGCACGGCCACAGGCGTCATGTCATCGCCGTTATCCGTGCAGATGGACTGATAGGCGCCGCGCACGGCAGTATTCACATCCGCGGGCAGATCCACAGACAAAATGGCGGCCTGCACCATGACCGAACGCTTGCGCAGCTGGTCGATACCTTCCGGAGAAGTGGCAAAGCCGTCCACCACGTTATTGATGAAGGTCCGCAGCTTGGTATGCCCCTGCTCGGCCTCGGCCGTGGCGGCCTCATGGATCTGGCGGCCAAGCTGCCGCACGAATTTCTGCAGAAAATCAGGATCCTGATTGATCTCGGGATCGTTCCAGTCGATGCGACCGTATTCCTTATCGACTACGCTGCGGACAACGCGACCGCTCACCTTGGTTTCATCAAGCAGATGATGGAAGGCCTTTGAGGAAATGGCCCGAAAATACGGAGCCTGGATGCCTTCGATCTGGCTGATGAGCGCCGTATTGTAGTTCTTGCCGCCCACAAGCAGCTCGGCCTCTTCGCCCAGTGCGACGATATCCGCACCGGTGAGAACGAGCTTCTGACGAATGGCGTCAAGGCTTTCCTTATCGTTTTTGCCGCCTGATTTGGTGACAGGGGTCTTGTTGGGCATGACGTCCTCCGAAGTAATAGGGATGGATGACCGTAATATTCTAGCGCGCCTGCCCGCAGCTGTCTACTGTTGCGGGCAGGCGGGCGGCAAAGCTTAAACGGGCGAGCCGCAATAGGGGCAGAAGGAGATGTTTTCCATGGGGATGGGCTGCCCGCACGCTTCATTGCGGCAGGTACGCGGCACAGGGCAGAGCTCCACGATGAGTTCACCTTCCCGCACGGAGACCATCTGCTTGTTTTCCTTGAAGTCGGCCGTCTTGAGGACACGCTTGACCATAGCGTCCGTGGGCGCGAGCACGGCCTTTTCCTGCTTCATGATGGAGACGTTGAAGAGCTCTTCGCCTTCCTTCACGATATCGCCGGG
>NZ_CALVHE010000095.1 GCF_944327235.1 uncultured Desulfovibrio sp. | reverse complement strand
GGCAAGCGTACTTGTTTTTCATTGTCATAACTTGCTTTTAGCCTCTTTATGGACTCTCTGCTAGTCATGACCCTAATTTTTTATATTTAAATTTATATTATTTTCTATATTAAAATCTGCAGCGGAAAGTAATGCATGGTGGATGGCTTCTTTTCCTCCATCCAAGGAACAGATTTGAAAGAGAAACTGGCATATTCGCCTCATGCCTTATACCTCGTCTTTCTGTTTTCGCTCGGGAACAGGGGGCATAACGTCACGTGGTGTATGGGACCATCTTTATGTTGCTTGCCTGCTGCGCGAGGAAAGATATCGTGTGATGTCGTACAGAGTTTATGGTTGGAAATATGCTTTGCTGAAAAACCTTTTTTTATAGCGTTTTTTGTAGGCGGCGCTTGTCCCTGACCAAGAGCGTTTTGCCTTTGCAAAGAGGGCGACGCGCGAGGCGGGGCACAGCCCGCCCGGCCAAAACCAGGCAGAAAAATCACGTTCTTTCCGCGAAATGACAGACCATATGGTTTGAAACGTTTTGCGTTTCAAACTAAAAATGTTCACGGCTCGTCTTTACCGGGACAGGCGTTTTTCATCAATGCCTTTTCGGTAGCATGTGGCAGCGGCTGGCTGCCATCGCCGCGTCTTCTTTTGATTTTTATGATACATGATTAGCACGGGGCAGAGCAAGGCGGCGGCACCTGGATTTTGTATCAGGCTGTTTTCCAGATCGGCGTACGGCCAAGGGGGAGATATGGGTGATGTCTGTTTTGACGGAAGTGCGATTTTTTGCCCTGTGGAAAAGGAATATCTGTGGCGACGACTTGCCCTGCGGACCCAGCAGGCGGATCCGTTTTGCTCCGGTCCGCTCTGGCAGCTTTCGTTCCATGCCGCCGTGTCCCCCCGTCGGCCTCTGTATGTCCAGACGGATGACGAAGCCGTCCTGGCTTTTGCCGGTCAGCCGCTCTCGGATGGCTCCATGGCGCTGACCCCCATCGAGTCCCATTGGCTGTTCGGTGCCTGCCTGCTGGGCGGAAATGCGCCGGCATTGCTGGAAAGCTGGCTCGGCCAAAGCGAAGCGCGGGCATTTTCCAAGATCCTCATCAGCGGCATTCGTCCTGGCGGCAAGCGGGCTATCCACTTGTTGCGCCGGTTGGATAACAATTTCCATATCTTGCATTTCGCTGACGGACTGCAGTGCGCGGCCTCCCTGAAAGGAGGATTGGACGGCTTTCTGGCCCGCCGTTCGGCAAATCATCGGCAGAAGTTGGCCAAGACCCTGCGGCGGGCGCAGCGGGCGGGCATCGTGTTTGAACGTCATGCGCCGCAAACCGATGAAGAAGCCGCCTCGCTCTATGCCCGTATGCTGGCTGTCGAAAAGGCTAGCTGGAAAGGCATTGCCGCCTGCGGCATGACGGAACAGCCTGCCCGCCAGCTCTATGCGGTGCTGGTGCGCAATCTGGCCCGGCAGGGGCTGGCGCGCATCATGTTTGCCCGCCACGGAGAGACGGACATCGGCTTCATATTCGGAGGTAAAGCGGGCAATATCTATCGTGGACAGCAGTTCAGCTATCATGATGCGTGGAAACGCTGGGGGATCGGCAACCTTCTTCAGGTGGAACAGGTACGCTGGCTCTGCGAGGAAGGTGCCCGCCGCTATGACATGGGGCCGCTGGACGGCGGCGCCATGCGCTATAAGGAACACTGGACGGAAAAGCGCCTGCCCATCCAGTCCTGGTTGCTGTTGCGCCGTTAGGGCGCGTTGACGCTCTCCACGACGTGTTTGGAGAAGGGCAAGCCCTCCAGCGTTCAAGATAACCGCGCAGAGAGTGAGCGGCCCCTGAAAGGCTCTGGACGGCGGAACTGGTGGATACGCGCCAGTGTGTTTCCCGCGCTTCCATTCTTGACAGGGGGACGCTTTCAGGCTTTGTTCAACAAGGTTTCCCGCCGTATATTCCGACCATTTTCCCAAGGAGATGTCATGCGCCGTACCCTTTCCGCCTCTCTGCTTTCCGCTGCTCTGCTCCTTTCCCCGCCCAGTGCCGTTCTGGCGGAGACCGTCACCCTCCCCGCGCCGGATACCACGGGCGGTCTGCCTCTCATGCAGGCACTGGCCCAGCGGAAGACGATCCGCAATCTGAGCAAGGAGCCTTTGGATCAGGCCACGCTGGGCAGTCTGCTCTGGGCAGCCTGGGGACAGAACCGCCCCGACGGCAGGCGGACGGCTCCCAGTGCCCGCAACCGGCAGGCCCTGAAACTCTACGTCAACAAGGCGGACGGGCTCTGGCTGTATGATGCCGCCGGGCACCGGCTCGAACGGATCGCCGCAAAGCCGCTGGGGGATCCCCTGGATGATGCCGCCGTCGTGCTGATCTTTGCCGTGCCGGAGGACGATCCATACGGCGGTATGCACATCGGTTCGGTCTATCAGAACGTGGGCTTGTTCTGCGCTTCGGCGGGACTCGGCAATGTGGTCAAGGCTTCCACCGCCCGCGACGCGAGCCGCTTTGCCTTCCTGCCGGACGGCTGGCGGGCCCTGGCCACGCAGTCCGTGGGCAAGCCGCGCTGAAAAGCGTCCAAAAGGTGGATGGCGGAGGCCCGTGCTTGCCAAGCCGGGCACACTTGGGCAACATGCGGGCAACGTCATTCAAGGAGTTGTTGTGTCGCATAAACGATTTGCCGTCGTCGGCGGCGGGCTGGCAGGCTGCGAATGCGCCCTGCGCCTTGCCCGTGCCGGTCTGGCGGTGACCCTTTTCGAGCAGAAACCGGCGGCCATGTCCGCCGCTCATGTGAGTGGACTTCTGGCGGAATTGGTCTGCTCCAATTCCCTGCGTTCCGACGAGACGACCTCGGGCATCGGCCTGCTCAAGGCCGAGATGCGCGCGCTGGGCAGTGAATTCATGGCTGCGGCCGATGCTCACCGAGTGCCGGCCGGAAAGGCGCTGGCCGTGGATCGTGAGGCCTTCGCCGCGGACATGACGCAGCGTGTCGAGGCCGCCGGGAACATCCGCCGCGAACAGGCCAGGATAACCGGTCTGGATGACGCTCGTCTGCAGGGGCATGAGGTGATCATCCTGGCCAGCGGTCCCATGACCGACGCCTCCCTTTCCGCTTCGCTGGCGGATGTCATCGGCACAAGCTACTGCTATTTCTACGACGCCATCGCTCCCATCGTCTGGACGCATTCTCTTGATATGTCCATCGTTTTCCGCGCCTCACGTTACGGGCAGGAGAAAGGGGAAGAAGGCGGCGACTATTTGAACTGTCCCTTTGAGCGGGACGAATACGAAGCCTTTTATGCGGCCCTGCTGGCTGCGGAAAAGGTGCAGCCCCACGGTTTCGAGAAAGAAAAGCATTTCGAGGGGTGTATGCCCATCGAAGCGCTGGCCCAGCGCGGGCCGCGTACGCTCACCTTCGGCCCTCTCAAACCCGTGGGCTTTGTGGATCCGCGCACCGGCCGTCGTCCGTGGGCCGTATTGCAGCTGCGGGCGGAAAGCCGTAATGGCGAGGCCTGCAATCTGGTGGGTTGTCAGACCAAGCTGACCTACGCCGAACAGGCCCGCGTGTTCCGTATGGTACCGGGGCTGCAGCAGGCGGAGTTTGCCCGCTACGGCAGTATGCACCGCAATACTTACGTCAATGCCCCGGAAGTCCTTGCCCCCGACTTGTCCTTGCGAGCGCGGCCGGATGTCTTTCTGGCCGGCCAGATCACCGGGGTCGAAGGTTATGTGGAATCAGCGGCTTCCGGGCTTTGGCTGGCCCTTACGCTCATCGCCCGCGAGCAGGGGAATCCGCTGCCGCAGCTCCCCGTGGAGTGCGCCCTCGGTGCGCTGCTCAACCACTTGCGGACGCCGGTCAAGCATTTTCAGCCGTCCAACGCACACTTCGGTCTCATGCCCGAACTGGACGAAAAGGCGAAGAAAAAGGACCGCAAGGCGCTCTATGCCCAGCGTGCTCAGGCGGCTTTCAGCCGCTGGTGCGCGGAAGCGGCGGAGGCCGGTTGTCGCCTCTTCCCCAGCGCGACCTTTTAGGCTATAGTTGCTCAAACGTCGTCCCTGCGACGAAAAAAGGAGCCGTCTATGGAATTGGAAGCCATCCAGGCCAGTATCAATGTGGCGTTGAGCCGCTCCATCATGGACATGCAGGCCAATATGGCCAGCCAGATCATCAACGGCAGTTCGGCCGGTCTGGCGACGCAGACCGATCCTGTGCGTGCCGCGGGGCTGGCTGCCGAAGGCATTGGTACGCGGCTGGATACCGTGGCCTAAGAGAAGACATGTCGGCGTGATCTTCCTTTCCAGCGTACTCTGTGCCGGAAGGATCGCGTGCGCCGACCGCCCTTCTCTGTCTGCCGTTCGGCAAACATCTTCAGCTGGGCGCTCCGCCTGAAACGGGGAGCGCCCTTTTTTCCGCCGTCGTTCGCGTATGGCGTCGGCAGGAGGCAACGTCCTTTCCGGGAGGTTTGTGTATGAAAGTTCTGGTGACGCCGCGTTCCTTCGGCAAGACCGATCCCACCCTCTTTGACCGTCTGCGTGAGGCGGGCCTTACTATCGTCCGCAACGAGACCGGCGGTATCCTCTCCGGCGACCAGATGCGCAGTCTGCTGGCGGATTGTCAGGGGCTCATCGTCGGGGTCGATCCGGTCAATGCGGATATCCTCTCCGCCGCTCCTCAGCTCAAGGCTGTGGCCAAGTACGGCGTCGGCCTGGACAATATCGACCTTGACGCCTGCGCGGCGCGGGGCATAGCGGTCTCTCGGACGCTGGGCGCGCCCACCGAGGCCGTGGCCGACTATGCGCTGGCATTGATGCTGGCCGTCGCCCGCAAGGTTCCGCTCATTGACGGGCGTTGCCGCCGCCGGGACTGGAGCAAGATCACCAGCATCGACCTTTTCGGCAAAACGCTGGGCATCGTGGGTCTGGGGTCCATCGGTCGGGCCGTGGCCCGGCGGACGAAGGGCTTTTCCATGCGGATACTGGCGCATGACATCCATTGGGACGCCGCCTACGCCGAGGCGAACGATATCGAGCGTGCCTCGCTGGATGACATCTGCGCCCGCGCCGACATCATCACGCTGCATACCCAGCTTGACGACAGCACCCGCCACTGTATCGACGCCCGGCGTTTGTCGGCCATGAAGCCTTCGGCCATCCTCATCAATACTGCTCGTGGCGAACTGGTGGACAATGCCGCCCTGCTGGCCGCGTTGCAGGAAGGCCGCATCTACGGCGCGGGGCTGGACGTGTTCGAGCAGGAGCCGCCTGTGGAAGATGCTTGGTACGGGCTGGACAATTTGGTCATGGGCTCGCACTGCTCTTCTTCCACCAGCGGGGCCACCCAGCTCATGGGCCGCATGGCCGTGGACAACCTCCTGCGGGACCTGGGCCTCGCTCCGGCGCGGGAGGCGTAGTCCGGACATCCGGACGCGGCGGCACGGCCGTTCCGGCGCTTTTCCATTCCTCCCTTTTTTCGGGGCTTCGCCTGCGGGCGAGGCCCCGAGTATTTTTGCGGGGCGCTCATCAGAACGGGACATGTCCCGCCCTCTCGCTCTGCTGTCGATGCCCGCAAGGCTCCTTTGTCGCCTAGGGGCAGGACTCATTACGCTTTTTTTGAGGGGGAAGAAACCCCTTTGCTTTGCTGTCGATGCCTGTAAGGCTCCTTTGTCGCCTAACAGGCACGGCCCTTCGGGCCGCCTTTCGGTCGCCGCCGGCGCGGGAGGGCCCAGCCTTTTCATAGCGAAGCGAGAAAAGGCGTTCCCGTCATCCTTCCCCCCAGGCCCCCCATCCCATCCCCAGCGCACTTTTACCGGGAGAAGAATCAGGGACGCGAGTCACCCCGCGCAAAGACACATGAAGCGTGAACGGTCTGTTTTTAATATCTATTTGAAATTATTTGTAGAATTTGTGTTTACAGACTCCTGAGGTGCGATACGTTCCCCCTGCCGTTTCAGGCGGTCCAGGAAGATCTCCGCAGCCCGCGTGAAGCACTGCTGTTTTTTCCAGGCAAGCTTGAGGCCAACTTCCATTTTGGGCCGCAGCGGGCGGAAACAGAGCGGACTATCGCCCCCCGTGCGCACGATGCCTTCAAGGCACAGCGCACAGCCTGCCCCTTCTTCCACCATGAGCGCGGCATTGTACAGCAGGTTATACGTCGCCACGAGCGAGAGCTGCCGGAATTTTGCGCCCATCCAGCCGGAAAATTCGTTTTCCACCAGTCCCTGCCGGGAGATGATGAGCGGCAGGTCCGCAAGATCGTCCGCATCTATGGCATCTCGCGCGGCCAGCGGGTGATCCTTGCGCATGAGCACGCCCCAGGTATCCCGCGCGGGCAGGGGGATGTAATCGTAGGCCGCCAGATCCGCCGGTTCGATGAAAAGACCGAAGTCCACGCTCCCCCTGTCCAGATGTTCCCTGACCTCCTCGGCATTGCCGCTGAAAAGATGGAAGGTGATGTGCGGATATTCCCGGCGCACTTCACGGATGGTGCGGGCGATGAACCGCATACCTTCGGTCTCACCGCCGCCGATGTACACGTCGCCGCTGATCTCCTCGTTCGTGGCGGTGAAAGCCGCTTCGGTCCGCTCCAGCAAGGCGACGATCTCCTGCGCCCGCTTGCGCAGGAAAAGCCCCTCCTCCGTCAGACTGATGTGCCGCTTGCCGCGTGTGAACAGCGTCGTTCCCAGTTCCTCTTCCAGTTCCATGAGCTGACGGGAAAGCGTCGGCTGCGTGACATGGAGCGCGGCGGCCGCGCCGGAGATGGTCCCTTCCCGCGCGACGGCCAGAAAATAGCGAAGTACCCGTATGTCCATCTTGCCTCCTTTCCCTGTCTGTCTCCCGCAACAGGGCATAGGGCTGCAATACCATGCCTGATATCTATGGTAAAGCATTCAATATAAGTATTTGCTCTTTTTCTCGTGTGTCAGCATAAGGGACAGGAAAGGATGCTCCAGCTCGTCCCATGCCGCTGGCGGCACGTTTCACTGGCCGGAGACGGTCTTGCCCTGACAAGGAGAGTTTTTATGAAAAAGATTCTTGTTCTTTCCACCAGCCCGCGTAAGGGCAGCAACTCGGATATGCTGGCGGATGAATTTATCCTGGGAGCGCGTGAGGCGGGACATGATGTGGAAAAGATCTTCCTGCGGGAGAAAGATATCCGCTTTTGCAGAGGCTGTCTTGCCTGTCAGAAAACGCAGTCCTGCGTCATCCATGACGACGCGGCCGCCATCGTGCGCAGTATGCAGCAGGCGGAGGTGCTCGTTTTTGCCACTCCCATCTATTATTACGGCATGTGCGGCCAGATGAAGACCCTGCTTGATCGCGCCAATCCGCTCTTTCCGGCTGAATACGCCTTCAGGGACGTCTACCTGCTGGCCGCGGCCGCTGATGAGAACGAAAGCGCCGTGGATGGCGCCGTGACCGGATTGAGCGGCTGGATATCCTGTTTTGACAAAAGTCGTCTGCGGGGCGTCGTGCGCGGGGTGGGCGCTACCCTGCCGGGCGACATCCGGCAGAACCCTGCCGCGCTCGAGGCTGCCCGCCAGATGGGCAGGCAGGCCTGACGGGGCATCCCCGCCGTCTCGTGCCGGGCAGGCTCGTCGCCGGAATGCCGGACCACGAGCGCAGCAGGGGCATCCGCATCCAGGAAGGAGGATTCCATGCAGTATACGACGCATTACACGGAAGGAAAAAAAGTCACTTTCAAGAAGTTTTCCCTGAACCTTGCCGGGCTGCTTTTCCTGCCGCCCGAATTTGACGCTGCCCGGACGTATCCGGCCATCGTGGTGACGCATCCCGGGGGCGGAGTGAAGGAGCAATGTTCCTCCCTCTATGCCTGGCATCTGGCGCAAGCCGGTTATGTGGCGCTTGCTTTCGATGCCTCGCATCAGGGGGAAAGCGAGGGGTTGCCGCGTTGTCTGGAAGATCCGACTTCACGCGTGGAGGACATCCGTTCCGCTGTGGACTATCTTGTGACGCTGGACTATGTGGATCCGCAGCGCATCGGCGCCATGGGCGTCTGCGCGGGCGGCGGCTATACCTTGAGCGCCATGCAGACCGAGGTCAGGATCCGCGCCGCTGCGGGCATCAGCACATGGGACGTGGGCGACAGCGCCAAAAACGGCTTCCCCGGCGTGCATATCGACAATTTCCTGCAGAAGCTGCTCCAGGAAGTGGCCGAGGCCCGTACCGCGGAGGCGCGCGGCGGCGAGCCCGCCTACTGGAAGTATGTGCCCGACGACATCAGCGAGATAAATGAGCAGACGTCGACCATCCAGCGGGAAGCCTGGGAATATTACCGTACGCCCCGCTGCCAGTATCCTACGTCCGTCAACAGGTATCTTGTCTCCAGCAATGACAAGCTGGCGGCCTTTGACGCCTTTGCCCATCTGGATACGGTCTCTCCCCGGCCCATCCTGCTCATTGTCGGCAGCGAGGCCGATACCCTCTATTTCAGCGAGGCGGCCTATGCCGCGGCGCGGGAACCGAAGGAGCTTTACAGCATCCCCGGCGCAAGCCATGTGGATCTCTACGACAAGCCGGAATTCGTCCAGCCTGTCGTGCAAAAGCTGACCGACTTTTTTGGACAGC
>NZ_CALVHE010000094.1 GCF_944327235.1 uncultured Desulfovibrio sp. | reverse complement strand
TGTTGGTTTGTCTGCTAACTTCCAACTTACCGAATGAGGAAAGGGTGAACAACCTATCGGAACACAACACCTAGGGGAGGACGATGCCCGGATAGCGCGTGCTCTTCACGGCGGACTTGACCATGTTCAGGGCCGCGTGATCATCCCCCGTCAGGGAATAGATGATGAATATCCCGTTGCTGTCCGTCATCCAGAGTCGGCCGGAGACGTTTTCCTTTTCAAAGGGGACGGTAAAGACGTTGCCCTGTCGCTCCACGGGCATGTTGGTCTGGAACATCTGGGCAAACATGGAGGCGATGATGTCCATGCGGGTGCCGTGGGTCTCGCCCGCCACCAGCGTGGCCGCCGCTTTCTTGTCGGCACGCGCCACCACCAGACTGACGTTTTTTTCTTCCCAGGTGGGTTCCATGACCACGTCCCAGCCGTCCGGCACGTCGAAGGTAAAATAGTCGGCATCCAGCGTACGGGCGCAGACATTTTGATTGGCAAGGATGAGCAGGGCCAGGACGAGACAGATGTTTTTCATGGCAGTTTCCTGTAATGAATGAGATTGCGCTCAGCTTAATCGGGCTCGTCCCGGCTGGCAAGCACCTTGTGCCCCCGCTTGCATCGGGAGGGGCGAGAGGCTAGAAGAAGGGGGATCATCCCGCAAGGAGCATAGAGATGACACAAGCTTTCTGTTACTGGTTCACCGGTCTGTCCGGGGCCGGAAAATCCACCATTGCCGGGGAACTGCTGCCGCTGCTGCGCGAACGGGGAGAGAACCCCTTTATCCTGGACGGCGACATCGTCCGGCAGGGACTGTGCCGGGATCTCGGTTTCTCAGAGGCCGACCGGGCGGAGAATCAGCGGCGTGTGGCCGAGGTGGCGTCCATCCTGCTGCAGGCGGGCGTGTCGCCCATCGTGGCCTTCATCTCGCCTCTGGCCGCGGCCCGCGAGAAAGCGCGCCGCATCGTGGGCGCGGAGCGCTTTTTTGAGATCTACATCAATACGCCGCTGGACGTGGCGGAAGCACGGGACCCCAAGGGGCTGTACAAGAAGGTGCGCGCCGGACTGATCGGGGAGTTTACCGGCATCTCCTCGCCGTTTGAAGCGCCGGAGCGGGCGGATTGTGTGGTGCCTACCGTCGACCGCACGCCGCAAGAGTGCGCCCGCCAGATCGTGGACGAACTTTCCGCAAGGAAAAAGGGAGCGTGAGCGGTCATGAGGGCGGAGATCATCGCCGTTGGGACGGAGCTGCTGCTGGGACATACCATCAATTCCGATGCGGCCCATGTGGGGCGGGAGCTGTCCGCGTTGGGCATCGACGTGTTGCACAGCTGCGTGGTGGGGGATAATCCCCAGCGGCTGGAAGACGCCTTGCGCGAAGCGCTTTCGCGCAGCGATCTGGTCATCACCACCGGCGGTCTTGGCCCCACGGAAGACGATTTGACCAAGGAGACCATCGCCGCCGTGCTGGACATGCCTCTGGAAGAGGACGCCGACAGTCTGGAGCGGCTGAAAGAATATTTTGGCGAGCGGCCCATGGGCCCCAATCAATACAAACAGGTCATGCTGCCGCGCGGCTCCCGCGCCCTGCCCAACCGCATCGGCACCGCGCCGGGCTGCTATGCCTGCCGTGCCGACGGCAAGGCCGTGGCCATGCTGCCCGGCCCGCCCCGCGAGCTGCTGCCCATGCTGCGGGAACAGCTCGTGCCCATCCTGGCCGCCCGCACGCAGGCCTGTATCCGCTCGCATATGGTGCGGGCCTTTGCCCAGGGCGAAGGGGACGCCGCCTTGCGCCTGGCCGAGCTGACCGGCTTGGCCAATCCGTCCACCGCCACCTACGCCACGGACGGCGAGATGTTCGTGCGGGTGACGGCCAAGGCGGAAAGCGCCGAAGCGGCCGAAGCCCTTGCCGCGCCCACTCTTGCCCGCGTGCGGGAATTGCTGGGGGATGTGGTCTACGGCGTGGACGTGGACAATCTGGAAAGCGTCGTGGTGCCGGAGCTGGCCCGACGGGGGCAGACGGTAGCCACGGCCGAATCCTGCACCGGCGGGCTGTTGGCCGCGGCCATCACGGACGTGCCCGGCTCCTCGGCCGTTTTCCGTACCGGCGTGGTGACCTATGCCAATGAGAGCAAGACGCGCCTGCTGGGCGTGCCGGAGGAACTGCTTGCCCGTGTGGGCGCGGTGAGCGAGGAGGTCGCCCGCCATATGGCCGCCGCGGTGCGCGAGCGGGCCGGCAGCCACTGGGGCATCGGCATCACCGGCATTGCCGGGCCGGACGGCGGCACGGAGGAAAAACCTGTGGGGCTTGTCTACATCGCGCTTGCCGGGGCCGATCGTACCTGGTTGCGGATCATGCGTCCGCAGGGGCGCTATATGGGGAGGCAGTGGACGCGCCGCCGTGCCGTGGGGCACGGACTGGACATGCTGCGGCGGGCGCTGGCCGGACTGGAAGTGGAATTGCAGGCCTCCACGCGCGGGCGCTTTTGAGATCATTTTTGTCCCGCTGTGCCCTTGCGACAGCGCGGCGATGCGTGACGAAAGCTGCTGGAAACGTCATGCCGGGGAAAGGCGAAAACCCTTCCCCGGCATTTTTTCATAGAGCATTCGCTGTGTGAAATGCTTCGCGTTTCACACCATACGGTCTCTCATTTCGCGGAAAAAACGCGGTCTTTCCCCCTGGCTTGGCCGGGCGGCGCTGTGCCTCCGCCTTGCGTCATGCCTTTTTCACGGGCAAAACGCCTAGAATTCCGTATACTGGCCGAGCCCTTCCCGGTCGCCCAGGGTGGAGAGCACTTGTTCCAGCAGGATGCCCTCGGTATTGACGGTGTTCTGCGTCAGGGTGACGCTGATGCCGCGCGTCACGAAGCGCACGGCGCGCTCCACCGCAAGGGGCAGGCTGTCGCCCTGGAGGAGGGCACCCACGAGGACGCTGGCGAAGACGTCGCCCGTGCCGGGATAGAAGGCGTCGATCCAGCGGCTGCTGACCATCCAGAAGCGACCTTCCGTCCGGTCGTAGGCCACGGAGCCGCAGTAGCCGTCCCGGTAGGCCGGGGCGCTGGTGATGACCACCTGACGCGGTCCCATGTCCGACAGGCGGACGAGCTGGCGCTTGAGATCCTCCGGGGAAAGGTCGGGACGATAGGGCTCGTCCAGCAGGAGGGCGGCCTCGGTAAGGTTGGGCGTCACGATATGGGCAAGCCCGATGAGACGGCGCATGGCGCGCACCATGTCCATGGTCTGGGTGGGCAGGAGGACGCCGTTGTCCGCCAGCACGGGATCCACCAGCGCGAAGCCGGAAGGCTTGAGGAAGTCCCGTATGCAGCGACCGGCGATCTCCACCTGATCCAGATTGCCGAGAAAGCCCGAATACACGCAGTCAAAGCTCAGTTGCAGGCGCTGCCAGTGATCGAGGATGGGGTGCATCTCGCCGGTGAGGTCATGGAAGGTGAAGCCAGTCATGCCGCCGGTCTGGGTGGAGAGCACCGCCGTGGGCAGGGGGCAGGTCTGGATGCCCATGTTGTTGAGGATGGGGATGGCCGCGGTCAGCGAGACGCGGCCGAAGCCGGACAGATCATGGATGGCGGCAACACGGCGCAGGGGAGTGTCGTACATGGCGTTTCATGCTCCTGCCGTCAGGGGCTGACGGCTGTCGTGAAAGGGACGTCAGTCGTTCCCGCGCAGCAGGGTTTCCCGCACCTCACGCCAGCAGGGTGCGGCCTTATCCTTGTCGGAGAGGATGCGCTCCGGCGAATCCGGCCAGACGATGCCGATGTCCGGGTCATCCCAGCGCAGGGAGCCCTCATCCTCGGGATGATAGAAATCCGTACACTTGTAATGGAAATGTGCGGTCTCACTCAGCACCAGGAAACCGTGTGCCATGCCCGGCGGCACCCAGAGCTGATGCTGATTGTCCCCCGTCAGGATAGTGCCGAACCACTGTCCGAAGGTCGGGGAGGAGGGCCGGATGTCCACGATGACGTCAAAGACGCTGCCCAGAGAGACGGAGACCAGCTTGCCCTGCGGATGGCGGCGCTGGAAATGCATACCGCGTAGAGTGCCGCCACGGGAACGGGAATGATTGTCCTGCACAAAGGGCAGACTGAGGCCGACAGCGGCATAGCGATCCCGTTGCCAGGTCTCCACGAAGAAGCCTCGTTGATCCCCCCAGATCTTGGGCCGTATGAGGAGCACGTCAGCAATTTTTGTACGTTCGACTTCCATATGTTCCTTCTCACAGGTTACTTGTCTGATGCAACGGGCGATCGGCAAGGATGATGCCGACCGCTTCGCCCAGACTGGCCGCCCGCAGCAGGGGCGGCTCCTCGTCCGGTAGGGAGATGGTAGTGGAGAGCAGGATGGGCGTGCAGCCCGCGGCCCGTCCGGCGACCACATCACTCATTTTGTCACCGATCATCCAGGAGCGCTCAAGGTCGATGAACCAGTCGTCCGCCGCCCGCAGCAGCATACCGGGGGCGGGTTTACGACAGGTGCAAGCGCCGTTGAGGTCCGGATGGTGCGGACAATGATAAAAGGCGTCGATATGCGCCCCCTGCGCGCGCAGGTCGGCATCCATCCAGTCGTGCAGGGCCTGCATGGCCCGTTCGTCATAGTAGCCGCGGGCGATGCCGGACTGGTTGGTGACCACGATCAGCAGATAGCCCGCCCAGCGCAGACGCGCAAGCGCCGCGGCCACGCCGGGCAGCCAGCGTACATCTTCCGGACGGGAGACATAGCCGAGATCCGCGTTGAGGGTGCCGTCCCTGTCCAGAAAAACGGCCGGGCGCAGGGCCGAAGCAGGGGGATGCACTACCGTCCCTCCTCCTACCAGCCCCGCACGGCGTCCACCAGCTCCAGCAGATACTGTCCGTAACCGGACTTGCAGAGCGGCCGGGCCAGATCCCGGAGGTGGTCGGCGTCGATGAAGCCCTTGCGCCAGGCGATCTCTTCGGGGCAGGCTACCTTGAGGCCCTGCCGGCTCTGGACGGCCTGCACGAAGTTGGACGCCGCCAGCAGGGAGTCGTGCGTTCCCGTATCCAGCCAGGCGATGCCGCGCCCCATGCGGGCCACGCGCAGGCTCCCCTCGCGCAGATAGTGATTGTTGACGTCCGTGATCTCCAGCTCGCCGCGCGCCGAGGGCCGGATGGTACGGGCCACGTCCACGATACGATCGTCATAGAAATAGAGACCTGTCACGGCATAGTTGGAGCGTGGTTCCTCCGGCTTTTCCTCGATGCTGAGAGCGTTGCCCCCCTCGTCGAATTCCACTACGCCGTAGCGGGCCGGATCACTGACATGGTAGGCAAAGACCGTGGCCCCCTCGCTCTGCCGCATGGCCGTGTCCAACAGCCTATCGAGTTCATGCCCGAAAAAGATGTTGTCGCCCAGGATGAGGCAGGCGGGCGCGCCCGCCAGAAAATCTTCGGCCAGCAGGAAGGCCTGGGCCAGACCGTCGGGGTGGGGCTGGACGATGTAGGTGAAGGCGCAACCCCACTGGCTGCCGTCGCCCAGCATGGCCTGAAAGAGCGGCAGATGCTGCGGCGTGGAGATGATGGCGATATCCCGCATTCCCGCCAGCATGAGCACGCTGAGCGGGTAGTAGATCATGGGTTTGTCGTATACGGGCATGAGCTGCTTGCTGACGCCCAGCGTGATGGGATGCAGGCGCGTGCCGGAGCCGCCCGCCAGGATGATGCCCTTGCGTTGCATATCAGCGCCCCGCGTAATTGGTTTCGAGCCACTGACGGTAGGCGCCGCTCTGCACGGCTTCCAGCCAGTCGCCATTGTTGAGGTACCAACGGACGGTGTCACGCAAGCCGGAGTCGAAGCTGTGCCGCGGCCGCCAGCCCAGTTCCCGCTCGATGCGGTCGCAGTTCATGGCATAACGCCAATCGTGGCCCGGACGGTCCGTCACGAAGCGGATGAGGTCGGCATAAGGACCATCGGCGTGGGGACGCTCCTCATCCAGGATGGCGCAGACGGCGCGCGCCACGTCCAGATTGTTGCGTTCGGCCCGTCCCCCGATATTGTAGGAGCGGCCCGGAGTCCCGGCCTCCAGCACGCGGGCGATGGCCGCGCAATGATCCTCCACATGCAGCCAGTCCCGCACGTTCTGCCCCGTGCCGTAGATGGGCAGAGGCGCGCGATCCAGCGCGTTGCGGACGAGCAGGGGGATGAGCTTCTCGGGGAACTGGCGCGGCCCGTAATTATTGGAACAGTTGGTCAGCAGGACGGGCAGGCCGTACGTCTCATGGAAGGCCCGCACCAGATGATCGCTGGCCGCCTTGGAGGCCGCATACGGACTGTTGGGCGCGTAGGGCGTGTGCTCGGTGAAGGCGGGTTCCTCCGGGCCGAGGCTGCCGAACACTTCATCCGTGGAGACGTGCAGGAAACGGAAGCGCCGTTGTTCCTCCTCCTTCAGTGAGCGCCAGTAGGCCAGCACGCAGCGCAACAGGGCGGTCGTTCCCAGCACGTTGGTGCGCACGAAGGCTTCGGGATCGAGGATGGAGCGGTCCACGTGGCTTTCCGCCGCAAAATTGATGACCGCTGAGGGGCGGTGCGTGCGCAGCAGATGGGCCACGAGCTCGCTGTTGCCGATGTCGCCCTGAACGAAAACATGGTCGGCGTCCCCGGCCAGTGAGGCCAGATTGGCCAGATTGCCCGAATAGGTCAGCTTGTCCAGCGTGACGACGGGAGTGCCGGAAGCGCGCGTCTGCAGGACATGACAGGAGCCGATGAAACCGGCGCCGCCGGTGATCAGATGACAGGAATTCATAGGGTATCCTTACTGAGAGTGATACCGCATGGTAGGCGAAGCCCGCACGGACGGCAAGGAAAAAGGCTGCCTTATCCTTATTCCAGAGGGAACTTTCCGGCCCAAGCGCGCAGGATGCGGCGGGGAAAATCCGGCGGCAGGGCGGGCCTCGTCTCCGGATCGAGCGGGATGAGCTCGAGGTGTGCCGCCTGGGGCGCATACATTCGTGTATCTTGGCCGAGCCAGGCGGTGCGCATATTTCGCGACCGCCAGGGGGCGGGGACGCCTCCCGTGCGCGGGAGCAGGCTGTCCAGGAAGCCAGAGGAAGGGGGCAAGGATGAGCGTGGCCAGGATGAACAGGGCCGGGCGGCGGGACATGGGCGACTCTCTTTGGAGTCGCGCCGGCCGTTCAGGACAGGACGGCCCGTCCGGCGGCGACGCCGCTGGCCCAGGCCCAGTGCAGGTTGTAGCCGCCCAGCAGGCCCGTCACGTCCAGCATCTCACCGATGAGGAACAGCCCCGGCAGGAGACGGCTCTCCATACGGCGAGGCTCAACTTCGCGCACGTCGATGCCCCCGCCGCAGACTTCGGCCTTGCGGAAGTCCGCCACGCCTGAGGGCTGGAAACGCCGGGCGTGCACGGCTTCGTACAGTTCTTCCCGCGCCTTGCGCGATAATTCGGCCGCGCGGCGGCGGGCAAGTTCGGGCGGCAGCAGGGCCTCGGCAAGGCGTTGCGGCAGATGCTGCCGCAGCAGAGAGAGCGGGCTCCGCCGTCCGCTTTGCGGATCGTCCAGCAGCGCGCGGAAGGATGTTTCCGGCAGGAGATCCACCTGCACGGACATGCCCGGCTCCCAGAAGAGCGAGGCCTTGAGGGCGGCCGGGCCGCTGAGTCCCTCGTGAGTGAAGAGCAGATCGTCCCGCCAGATCGGGTCACGCGCCAGTGCCGGGGGCAGACCGGCGTCGGGCAGGGAGATGCGCACCGGCAGGCTGATACCCGCCAGCGTTCTCGGCGCGTCGCGGGTCGGGGATGTGGCCGGGGCGCCGGAGACGGAACGAGCGGCGGGCGGCAGGCTCCGACGGGCGGCCGGGGGCAGACGGCGGGGCGGCGTTCGCTGCGGTCCCGCGTCCCGGTCCGGTCCTTCCGCCGGGACTGGGAGCGCGTCAGGAGGCAACAGGAAGGGGGCGAGCGCCGGGAAGGGGGGGACAAGCGTATGGCCGCAGGCCCGCGCCAGACGAAAGCCCGCCGTGGAGCCGCCCGCCTGCGGCCAGGCGGGGGAACCGGCGGCCAGCACCACGGCGCGGGCCAGACAGGGGCCGTCGTCCGTCTCGACGCAAAAGCCGTCCGCCGTGCGACGCAGGGCGCGTACCGCGCGGCGGGTGCGGATGTCCACGCCACGGGACCGGAGGTCCTCCATGAGGCAATGCAGGAGATCGCGCGCCGGGACCGTCAGAAAGAGCTGACCGTGCCCGCGTTCCTCCACGGGCAGGCCCCAGGCCGCCACGAGGCGCTCCATGACCGCCGGGGAAAAAGCGTTCAGGGCCGGGCCGCAGAAGGCGGGATCGCCGCAGCGGTAATGCAGCGGCAGCACGCGGCGGTTGGTGAAATTGGCCTTGCCGCCGCCGCTGATCAGCAGTTTGCGCCCGGGGAGGGCGGCCTGTTCCAGCACGAGGACGCGCAGTCCGCGTCCGGCCGCTTCGCGTGCGCACATGAGACCGGCCGGACCGGCGCCCACCACGAGGACATCCGTCCGCAGGGGGGCGGGGGGCACGGCATTTGACAGCCTTTCGGCTGCCGGACTAGGTGTTGTGTTCCGATAGGTTGTTCACCCTTTCCTCATTCGGTAAGTTGGAAGTTACCAGACAAACCAACAAGC
>NZ_CALVHE010000093.1 GCF_944327235.1 uncultured Desulfovibrio sp. | reverse complement strand
GCTGTCGATGCCTGTAAGGCTCCTGCGTCGCCTAACAGGCACGGCCCTGCGGGCCGCCTTTCGGTCGCCGCCGGCGCTGGAGGGGTTCCCCTTCCCCCCAAGCCCCCCATCCCTTCCCCAGCGCGCTTTTACCGGGGAAAGATTCAGGGACACGAAGTAACCCCGCCTCTATGGCAAGCGGAACGTGTACGGTTGATAGGTTTATATATTGAAATTATTTGTAAAATTAGTGCCGACAGGCCCTGGTGCCGACAGGCCCTACGGGGCGATGACCACGGGATAGGTCCGCTCCGTCACCGTCTGCGGGTCGTCGCCGCCCCGCACGCCGGTATCCAGTCCGTCGATGGCGTCCATATCGGCAGGGGAGAGGGCAAAGTCGAATATCGCCAGATTTTCCGCCATGCGCTGCGGATGCACGGATTTGGGAATGGCCGAATGTCCCCGCTGGATATGCCAGCGCAGGACGATCTGCGCCGGGGTCCAGCCCAGACGCCGGGCCAGCGACACGACGACCGGGTGGTCAAGGACATGACGCGCCTTGCCCGGCGCGGCGTCATAGACGTTGACCCCGCCGAGGGGGGACCAGGCCTGCGTCACGATCCCCAGACGCGCGTGGGCCTGCGCCAGTTCTTTCTGCGGGAAGAAGGGATGGAGTTCGACCTGATTCACGGCCGGGACGAGCGAGGTCTCGGCCATGAGCGCTTCCAGATTAGCCGCATCGTGATTGCAGACCCCGATGGCGCGGATGCGTCCCGCTGCGAGGTTCTGTTCCAGCACCCGGTAGGAGGCGACGGTCTGCGAAAAGCGGGAGGGGAGCGGCCAGTGCAGGAGGAACATGTCTACATAGTCCAGCCCCAGCTTGTCGAGGCTCCTGTCCAGTGCGCGCGCCGCGGCGTCCTGACCGTAGTCCGTCGGCCACAGCTTGCTGGTCACGAAGATGTCGGCGCGGGGGATGCCGCTCTGTCGGACGGCTTCCCCGACCTCCCGTTCATTGTTGTAGGCGGCCGCCGTATCGATGAGGCGGTATCCGGCCCGCAGGGCCGCCAGAACGGCTTCCGTCGTCGTTTCCGGGGCGATGCGGTACACGCCGAAACCGAGGCTCGGCATCATGACGCCGTTATTCAGCCGCAGCCGGCGCTCATTTTGCAATGATTCGTTCATATGCTGCTCCCTTTGGCGACAAGGATCATTTGTCGATCTGACTTTCCGTGAAGGGGTCCGCGCGGTGTCCCACAAGATGGATGCGGGAAAGGTCGGACGCGAATCCCTTGAGTTCCGCGGGCGACAGACTGACGGCGACCGCCCCGGTCAGCTCGTCGAGATGGGCCGGGTTGGTGGTGCCGGGGATGGGGGCTATCCAGGGGGCCTGCGCCAGCAGCCAGGCAAGCGCGAACTGGGACATGGTGCAGCCCTTGCGTCGCGCCCATTCACGGACCAGATGCGGCAGGGGCATATTCCGCTTCAGGGCTTCGGGCGTGAACTGCGGCAGCGTGGCGAGGCGGCCGCTGGGGAAGCGGCTGTTCTCGTCTATGGCCCCGGTCAGGAAGCCGCGCCCCAGCGGGCAGTACGGCACAAGACCGATGCCGAGTTCTTGCAGGGTGGAGAAGATCTTGGTTTCCGGTTCGCGCCAGAGGAGGGAATACTCGCTCTGGACGGCGCTCACGGGCTGGACGGCGTGCGCCCTGCGGATGGAGCGGGCGCTGGCCTCGGACAAACCGAAATGCAGCACCTTGCCCTCCTGAATGAGGTCCTTCACCGTCCCGGCGACCTCTTCCATAGGCACGGCGGGATCGACGCGATGCTGATAGAGCAGGTCGATGCGATCGGTGCGCAGACGCCGCAACGAGCCTTCCACCGCGCGGCGGATATGGTCCGGCCTGCTGTTCAGGGCGGTCGGCTGTCCTTCCTCGACGCCGAAACCGAACTTGGTGGCGATGACGACCTTGTCCCGGACCGGCGCGAGCGCCTCCCCGACCCATTCCTCACTGGTATGGGGGCCGTAGACCTCCGCCGTGTCGAAAAAGGTCACGCCCCTGTCGAAGGCCCGGCGGATCAGGGCGATCATGTCCTTTTTGTCGTATGTGCCGCCATAATAGCCCACCATGGGCAGACAGCCCAGCCCGATGGCGGAGACCTCCAGACTCCCCAGCCTGCGGGACGGCAGGGGAGCGGGCTGCCGTCCGCTCTTCGGCTCTGCGTCCTCTCCGGCCGCCCATGCCGTGCGGGGCAGGGCGTGGGCAAGGAGCGTCATCGTGCCGAGGGCCAGCCCCCCGGCCAGAAAACGGCGGCGTCCAGACAGGGAAAGTTCCTTTGCAGCGTCCATGATTGCCTCCATTGCAAGAATTCACTGCGGACTTTCCGTATAGCCGGGAAGCGCACGGCAAAAAACGTGCGTTTTTGGCAAAATCTTGCCTGATCCTGTCAGAGCGGGGATCATCCCGGCGGGACGCGACAGCCAGGGCCTGCCAGCACACGTTTTATAAATAATCGCAAGAGAGCATCCTGCCTGTGAAAAAGGCAGGATGCGAGGCGGCGGCACAGCGCCGCCCGGCCCAAACCAGGCGGAATGACCGCGTTTTTTCCGCGAAATGACAGGCCGTATGGTTGAAACGCAAAGCGTTTCAAACTGAAAATGCTCTCGACACGACAGACAAACTGGACACGCTCCGCTTACTTTTGGGGGCGGGGGCGACTCGTGTCCCCGACTCCTCCCCCGGTAAAAGCGCGCCGGGGAAGGGATATGTTAACAGCCCCTCCCGTCCGGTGCGGGCGGCTTTTTTGCCGTCGCCGCCAGACGGGTCTCCAGCTCGCTCATCTCGCGGGCGCAGGCGGCCCGCTCCTCACGGATGGCCGACAAGGCCCGATAGTCCTCGGCAATGGCCGCCCGGCAGGCTGCCAGTTCCTGTCTGGCGGCTTCGAGTGAAGGATGGGCGACCTGCCCGAGGAAATATTTGACGCCGAACAGGCCCTTTTCCTTGCGCAGGAAACGTTCGCTGGTCATGAAGTCCTCCATGTCCCCTTCCTGGAGATCGAGACGATTCATGAGGCCGACGAGCGCCTTGCTCTTTCTTAGGCATTCCTCTTGCTGACGCAGGGCCGCGTCCTGTCGCCTGAGGCTCTGATATCTTTTCCGCGCGGCAAATTCCTCTTCGGATATCTCCACGCGCCTTTCCAGAAGCACATGGGCGCCGGTGGTGTCGTTCCTGGTCATGCCTTCGGAGCTCCATGCGATGGTCGCCACGATGGGGATGACCCCGACGATGGAATATTGTCCGGCATCGGCAAAGCGGAGCAACTCGTCGAGTCGTTCGGCAAAGTTGTCATGATCGATCTCCGAATTGCCTGCGCCGAACCTGCTGACATATCTTGCCTGTATCGAATACCGCGCATGTTCGAGCCAAGTGGGCATACCCCGCTCCTTGTCGGCGGCGTTGACCGCCGTATCGTTTGCTGTTCTCACCATGAGCGCTTCCCTCATGGCGCAAGGGATCTTGACTATCGCCTACCTGATGTATCCATCGGGTAAGAGAAGCGGTAAATAGTGTCAAGCCAACTATTTCAATAGGCTGAGTCTTTCCGTATAACCGCTGAATTTATCGGGTAATTTTTTCCGTCAAGCTGAGATAGACTTGATGGGATATGAGCAAGAATTCCCCGCCATGCCCCTTCGGAGAGCTGCTGCTGCGCCTGCGGAAGGAACGCGGCATAAGCCAGTATGCCCTGTCGCGCACCTCCGGCATCAGCGAGCGGTATCTCAGCTATCTGGAACACGGCGTCTTCGAGCCGCGCGCCCGGACGTTGATCCGGCTGGCCGATGCGCTGACCATCCCTCCGGGCGAACTGTTCGCGCTCTATGCCGAGCGCCTGCGGGAGCAGGGGCTGGAAGAGCCGGAACAGACGCGTTCCCCCCGCCCCCGCTGACGCCGTCCCCCGCCCGCGCCGCATCAATCCTCCTCCGGCCCGAAGCACGCGTTCAGGCCGGGATACGGGGCCCGGCGCTTCCTCTTCATGCCCGCATCCCGCGGCGTCTCGTCGTCGCTCGAGGGGATATGCCGCGCCACGGGCCGCAGATAGGCCTCCTCCCATGAACGTTCCTGCCGCGCCTTGCGCAATTGCCGTTGACGCGAGAGAGGACGGCTGGGCAGGGCAGTGGAGGGTGACCGTCCTCCGTGGGCGGCCAGCGTGCTCTGGAGCGCGTCGTGCATGGTCTGCACGCTGACCTTCCCGACCACACGCCGTCCGGCGGCGGCGTCTATCCTGACCAGCAGGCCATTGCCCCGCGTATGGACGGTCAGCGGCGTCTGATCGTGCACATCCGCCAGCCGCTGGGTCTGCGGGTCATCCGAATAGAAAAAGACACGCACATTGAAATTGTTCAGCATGGCTTCCACAGCTTCGGGATCATGCGTGCGGGCCACGAGGGCCGCGACGGACTGCGTCCCCATGATGTTGATATTGCGGTATTCGCGATTGCGCGCCAGGAACGAGTTGTCGTTGTACTGATCCAGCCGCTCCACGGAAAGGAAATCCTGCGCTTCGTCGGTGATGCAGAACGTGTACTGGCCCTGCGGGAGCTGGAGCCCGTGCGCGTACACGGCGGCGTAGTAATCGCGCAGCAGGGTGCGGGCCAGCACCGCGCCCAGCTCCCCGCAGTCGGGCGCAAGGCGCAGGACGACGATCCGCCGACGGCGGTAGATCTCCCCGGCGATGTCCAGTACCGCCTTGCGGGGCGCAAAGAATTGCGCCTCAAGACCGTTCGTCTGGCGCAGCATCTGGATGGCCGTACGGACGACGCCGAGCCGATACCCCACCTGCTCCTGCCATGTCGTCTCCTCGGACCGCCTGAGGATGGGAGGGACGATGTGGAAATGATCCCCGCCGATGCGCCGGATAAGGTCGCACGCTTCGGGGTCCGCCTCGTCGTTGAATATGTCGCGGAACCGCTGGAAACACTCGCGCGCATAGGTCGGGTCGTTCATCATGCGTTCGAGGATGCACAGATGCATGGGCAATCCGCAGCGCTCGGACATCATGCGCATCATCATGAGGATATCGACCACGCAGCGCAGGCCGCGCATGTGGAACGAGCGGTTATGATCGTCCGGCGCAGAGCAGCACAGCATGAACTGTTGCAGGATGTCGTGCACGCGGGTGGCGGATGCTCCGGCGAGCAGGTTGATCTTCCTGGCCCGCGGGCCGGTCCCCAGCTCGAGGATATCCTTTTCCCGCCCGTATGCCCGGGCGATGGCCCGGATGTGATCGGTGAAATTGCCCTTGATGTCCACGATGAGGCCACCGAATCCCGCCGCCACGAGCCTGTCCGCCGCGGGCAGGATGATGGATGCGGTCTTGCCGCTGCCGGTCGTGCCCAGCAAGAGCGTATTGTGCCGGGCATCCTCGAACGTGACGTACTCGCCGCCGTCGAACTGGAGCAGGGCGGCGGGGCGGGGGGGCCGCCGCGCGGCGGCGGGGGCGGTCTGCGGCGCGGTGAGGAAACCGATACGACGGGTGGCGTGCGAACCAGTTGCGGATGTCATAAGCTCTCCTGTAGTAATTTTATTTATAAAAATCGTCTCAGGCCATAGCGAACGTATCCAGAGGGCGTGCATCAGGCACTTTCCCTGCGTCATATCTAAGCTTGCGCGGGTCTTTTGTAAAGTAATTTGATTTATACAAAAAAATAATTTTGTCATTACTATTTTTTTAAAAAATATTTTCAAATAAAATAAATATGTTGCAATCAAAGCCCTCCTCGACACAGATCCGCTCCACGGGACGCCACCGCCGAACAGACCCGGCATACGGCTTGTGCTTTGTGGAGAATGCTTTTATAATTGGCATTATTATTTTTTTGAGGCATATCTGATGGAAGTTCCTCTTCAGGCCCTTGCCGAGATCCGTGTGGGGTATCCGTTTCGGACCCGCGTCGTGCCGGACCCGCAAGGAGAGACGGCGATCGTGCAGCTCTCCGACCTCAGCGGGGAGACGCTGCGGACCGAAAAGCTGACCCGCGTGCATCTGGAAGATGTCAAACCGCATTTTCGTCTCCGACAGGGCGACATCCTTTTCCGCTCCCGGAGCATGGTGAACGACGCCACGCTGCTGGACGCGCCCCCCGCGCTGCCGCCGGGGGTGGAGCGCATCGTGGCGGTGGCCCCCATCATCATCATACGGCCGCGCCGCGCGCTGGATGCGGCCATCCACAAAAAATACGGCCTCCCTCCCACAGCGCCCTCCGCTTCGGCGGCCTACCTGCACTGGCTGCTCAATCATCCACGGACGCAAAGCCAGCTGCGCGCCCGCGGCACCGGCGACAATGCCGAGGTGCTCCGCAAGGGCGACCTGAGCGACCTGCCCGTCCCCCTGCCGCCCCGTGAAGCACAGGCGCTGATCATGGAAGCGGCGGACCTGCTGCGGCAGGAGCTCCGCTACCGCAGGCAGCTCATCGAGGACAGGCGGGAGATGGTGGAGGAGGCGCTGCTCTACCATGCCCGGCATATAGATACGGCCTTTTACGAACGGTCGTCCGATGCGCCGGATCTGCCGTCCCCGCATGAGGAGGAGGAAGAGGGATACCTCCTTGCGGCGTGCGACGATCCGCCGGAACCGCCATTCAGTCCCGATGCCCGCAAGGCGGCGACGGAGCTTGAAACGCTCATGGCCGATCTGGCGAAGGATGCCGCCAAGCGCACCTAAAGCATCTTGCCGTTGAAAAAGGCAAGATGCGAGGCGGCGGCACAGCCCCGCCCGGCCCAAACCAGGCGGGATGACCGCGTTTTTTCCGCGAAACGACAGGCCGTATGGCTGGAAACGCGAAGCGTTGCAAACTGACAATGCTCAAGGGCCTGTCAACACTACTCGCTGTCTGTTTGGGGGGAAGAGTCAGGGACACGAGGTGAGCCCGCCTCCATGACAGGCGGAGCGTGTGCGGGTAATAGACTTATACATTGAAATTATGTGTAAAATTGGTGCTCACAGGCCCTAAGGAGCCGCACATGTACGTCCCTTCCGAGGATCTCCCCGGCGGCGAAGAATACCGCCAATGGCTGCGGCGCGTCAGCGACTGCTGCGCCACGGCGCATGACTGGTTCGAGGCGCATCCCGGCACGCGCCGGTTCGGGGATGCCTACGCCTATCAGATGGAAGTGGAGGCCAGTCTGGGTTTTTTTGCGCTCTCGCAGCTTTGCCCGCCCGGTTTTTTCCACAAGCTCATCCGGCAGATCGAAGCCCGGCAGGCTTCCGCGCCCGCGCGCAGCGATCTCGCGGAGCCGTGCGAACCGTGGGAGGAGGCCGAATGGCCGCAGCTGGCTGTCCTCATCCGCATGGCGCTGGGGCGGCGGCAGAACTGCCTTTTCTCCCCGGAGCACGTCCCCGACCCGGAGACCCTGCGCGCCCTGCTTGCCGCCTTTGCGGACATGCCCCTGCTGGATCGGGACCTGGCCACGCATCTGCTGCTGGACAAACTGGCCGATCATGCCGTTTCGCGCGGCAAATCCCTGCCGCACCCCATCGTGCCGCGCTGGCTTGCCCGTCTCATGATCCGCCTTGCCGCCGTCGCTCCCGGGGAAACGGTGTGCGACCAGTCGATGGGCTTCGGCAACCTGCTGGCGGAGACCGCCCTCATGCTGCCGGTCGCGGAGCGCCTGCAATGCTCCGGCCACGGTGGGGGATCGCCGCTCGGTACCCTGCTGCCGTATCTGAGCGGGGTCGTCGATCTTGCGGATGACCCCTTTGCCGACAGCCCGCCCGATCGCGACATGCCGGACTATGCGGCACACTTTTCCATCGACGAGCAAGTGGCCCAGGGACACGATGTCGATATCAGCGCCGGGACCGCCGCGCGGGACGAGGCCATGCACATCGTTTATCGTCATCTCAACGAGCTGGACCTGAACAGGGGGCGCGCCGTGCTGCTGGCGCACATGCGCCTGCTGTTCCGCGAGGACGAGGACGCCGCCCGCCGGAGCGATCTGGTCAGGCGGGACCTGCTGGATGCCGTCATCCTGCTGCCGGGCAACATCATGCTGGGCGATACCACCGCCCGCGCCCTGCTGTTCTTCGACTACCGCCGAAAGAGCGGAAACGCCGGGCAGGCGGGGAAGGACATCTTCATGCTCGACCTCTCAGGCTGGGGACGCCGCAGCGGGATGCAGGTCCAGCTGGATGCCGAGGAGCGGGAAAGGATCGCGACATACATGACGCGGCGGGAAGAAGTGCCCGGCGTCAGTCGCCGCGTCCCGCGGGAAGAAGTGCTGCGCCATAACGTCTGGCTGCCCGCCCGCTATCTGGTGCAGGCCGCACCCAGCACACGCGAAGGCATCCGGCGGCTCGCGGACCGACGCGCCGCCATGGAAAACGATCTGCATGACGTGGAACGCAAGGTCGACGCGCTGCTGGACAGACTGGCGGCGCTGCGGCATCTGACATGATCGCGCGGGAGGCGGACAGGCCACGCCGCCCGCGACAGGGACGATACCGACACCGCCCCACGTGACGTGCGAGGAGGTGGCACGTCCCCCGGCCGCGTCCGAATCAGGCTCTCGAAACTGCCTATGCGGCAGTGAACGGCTCGTGACAAGCGGCCCCGGCGCTGCGTCGTTTCTAAGCTGCCTATGCGGCAGTGAACCGGACGCCAATCGCCCGCACCGGCGGGGTAATTTTCTAAGCTGCCTATGCGGCAGTGAACCCCTCCGTCCCTGTTCACTGACGAAGCCCGGATTTCTAAGCTGCCTATGCGGCAGTGAACAGCGTAGCGAGCACGGCGCGGTGTTGTGTTCCAATAGGTTGTTCACCCTTTCCTCATTCGGTAAGTTGGAAGTTACCAGACAAACCAACAAGCGAGCGAGGAAAAGGGTG
>NZ_CALVHE010000092.1 GCF_944327235.1 uncultured Desulfovibrio sp. | reverse complement strand
CGGGGGGAAGGAAGGGGACTTTTTTGCAAAAAAGTCCCCTTCCTTCCCCCCGCGCCCCCCATCCATCCTTCAAAAAACCTTACTCTGGAAGATGACAGGCTGACGTTTCCCGGCAGGCCATCCCTTGACCGATGGTCCCCCGGCAACGCCATAAAGCATTTTCACCGTACGGCCTGCCGTTTCGTGGAAAAAATGCGCTCATCCCGCTCGGTTTGGGCCGGACGGCGCGCCGCCGCCTTTCTTCGCCTTTTGCCTTTTTCAAGGGCAAGACGCTCCAAACAGGCTCGGCAATTTCACAACAGACCGGGAATGACCGCTCTAAAACGGATTCGCATGGAAATCGTGTCCAATCTCCATGCTGACGCTGCCCTCACACTACGGAAAAAGCGTGGTTTTTCCGTGTGTTCGGTTGCGGGTAATCGCTCTCGCGACTACCGGAGCAATCCACATTTTCAATGTGGGATTGCTTTATCTTGAGAGGCAAGGACAAAGCGGATAAAAACATCATGCGCGGCTACCCTCTGGCCTGAGCGTCGGCACGGCGCAAACGGAGAAAGGAGGGCTTGCCATGCGGAAGATCGTTTTCGCTCTATTCGTCGCAATGGCCCTTGTCCTGCTTCTGGCGTCCGACGTCAGATAGCGGTTGACCCCGGCCCATTCGCGGTGGGTCGGGGTCGTAAAACGTAACTCGCGTTTGGTAGCCGTGCACGGGGACGCGGACCGCGCCGTGCCGGCCCCGGTTTCTGTGTCCAGCAGGAGCCGGGGTTCCCTTTTTTCTATCTCTCTTGCGGGGGACTTGGCAAGTCTCCTCGGACCTCACCAAAGCGCGGCAGCGTGTATCTGTGGCTCTTCTCCTCGAGCATTTCCGGTTTGGAACGCTTCGCGTTCCAAACCATACGGCCTGTCGTTTCGCGGAAAAAACGCGGTCTTTCCGCTCGGTTTGGGCCGGGCGGCGCTGTGCCGCCGCCTCGCATTTTGCCTTTTTCAATGGCAACATGCTCTATGGCTTGACGTTTCGCGGAAAAAAATAACTCCCCAAAGCTCCCTTGCTCCCGCAGCCACGGGACATTTCCCGTCATGCCGCCGGGGGACCTGCGGTCGAAGTGCGGGACAGGGTGTCACGACGCCTTGTCAGCCTCCCCGGTAGAGTTTTTGGGAGGGAAAGGGGGCGTGGGGGAAAGGGGGGACTTTTTGCAAAAAGTCCCCCCTTTCCCCCACAAAACTTTACGCCGAAGCGGCGCGCGGGGCGGCGTTCAGACCGGCGTTGCGTTCGATGAGATCGAGGGCGCGGGCGATCTGTCGTCCCTTGCTGCTTTCGCGGGCGAGTTCGCGTTCCAGACTGGTGATGCCCTTGATGACGGAGGAATGGGTGCGGTTGAGGCGGTCCCCTATCTCGGCCAGAGACAGGTCGGTATGCTTGCGGGCCAGATAGAAGATGGTATTGCGGCCCATGACGCACTCCTGACGGCGGGAGCGGGATTCGAGCTGCCGCAGGCTCAGGCCGTAGATCTTGCAGACGAGGGCCACGATGTCGTCCCAGTCGGGGACGGTCTCGGCCCCGGCGAACTGCTGGAGCACTTCCAGGGCCATTTCGGGGCTGATGCGCTTGTGGAGGAGACGCGCCTTGAACGCCAGATTGTTGAGACAGGCTTCCAGCTGACGGATATCGCCGTTCAGGCGACCGGCCAGCAGTTCGCCCACTTCGTCAGGCAGCATGACCTGGAAGCTGCGCGCCTTGCGTTGCAGGATCTCCCGCCGCATCTCCTGCGTGGGGCGCTCCATGGGAGCAAGTATCCCGGCGGAGAGATGGGAAACGAGCTGGCTGTCCAGCCGGGACAGCTCGCGCGGCGTGAAGGTGCTGGTGAAGATGGCCCTGCCGCCGCGGCTTTGCAGGCTCTTGACCAGATTGAGCACCATTTCCTGGATCTTTTCCTTGCCCTGCAGGAAATGCACATCTTCCAGCAGGAGCACGTCCCACTGATGCATTTGCTCGCGAAAGCTTTCCACATCGCGCTGACGGACGGCCTGCACGAAACGGGAGGTCAGCTCCTCGGCGGTCAGGTAGCCCACGCGGGCCCCTTCGCCGCCCTGCTGCAGGGTCAGGCCCACGGCCTGCGCCAGATGGGTCTTGCCCAGTCCGGGCGCGGAACTGACAAAGAGCGTCTCCACGAAGCCGTCGGCCTTGCAGACATCCCGCGCGGCGGCCACGGCCATCTCGTTGCTGCTGCCGACCACGAAGTCGTCGAAGCTGAAGCGGAAACGCGGGCGGGCCTTGGGCATGGGCGCAAGCCCCAGCGGCAGCAGCCCCTGCTGCGCGGGCATGGCGGCGGGCATGTCCGCCACAGGGGCGGCGAGCGCCTGCGCGGCGCTGCCGTCCTCAACGCTGGGCGCCGGGGCGGGGGCCGCTTTCGCGGCGGCCGTTTGCGCGGCAAATTCCAGCGTCAGGGCGGAGGGCTCGCATTCAAGAACAACGGCAGCGGCTTCCCGGATCAGCGGCTCGAACTGTTCGCGCAGACGACGGGCCGCAAAGGCGGACACCGTGGAAAGACGGAGCGTCCTTCCCTCGATGGTCGCCTGCACGGGAGCCACCCAGACCTTGTAGGGGCCGGCTTCCATAAGATTTTCAAGGATTTTTCGTATCTTCTGCCATTGTTCCTGCATGGGGCTTCTATACCCGAAGCGCCAAAACGGGAGCAATGAGAAGAAAACGCGCAGATATGCCCAAAGGCTTTTTTTCCCTTCCCCAAGTCTATTTTTTATAACATCCTGTTATAATAGATTTTTTCCTTTTTCCCCATTCCTTTCATCGTTCCGGAAATGCTTGATAATCCGGCATGGGTGCGGGGCGCGGGCTTTTTTTACATAAAGGGATGTTGAAATTTATCAACAATGACCATTCTTTTTTTCTCTATTTTTTTCATTTTTTCTCCATTTTTCTTTCCATCCGCGATAAGGCAGGGCCGTCCTGCCTCTGCGCCTGTCAAGGGGGATGAAAAAAAAATCTTGTTTTTTTCTAGAGCATTCTGCCTTTGAAAACGGCAAAACAGGAGGCGGCGGACAGCGCCTCACGGCCCAAACCGGGCGGGATGACCGCGCTTCTTCCGCCAAACGAGAGGCCGTATGGTCTGGAGCGCGAAACGTTTCAAACGGAAAATGCTCCAACGCATCGCCTTTCCGACCGACCGGCCCGCTTTGTCCGGCAAGGCGCTTCCTCCAGACGGGGAAACGCCCCGCCGTCATCAGTCACGGACAACAAAAAAGGGCGGCACAAGGCCGCCCGGAGGGGAAGGGGAAAGCGAAGGGAAACGCGTCGGACTCAGGACTCGCGGCAGGCATCGCCGCCATGCTTGAGGCTCTGTCCCTGCGTGATGAAGTGCACATGTTCCGCCACGTTGACGGCCCGACGCCAGATGCGGGACAGGCTGTGCACCACGAGGATATAGTGCATGACCCAGTGCGGGTCCGTGCCCGGCTGGGAGGTGAGGCGCTCCATGAGACGATGGAGGACCAGCACCTCGCTCTGTACGGCGTCATCGTCCTCGTCGCCCATGCGCAAGGCGACCTCACCATCGTTGCCGCGGAAGGCCTCCTCTGCCATCTCGAAGGCCGCGCGGGTACGGCGCAGCATCTGGCGCAACTCTTCCGGCATCTCGGGACGCTGCCCCAGATCCTGCAGGAGGATGGCCTGCTCGGCTATGCTGACGGCCTCATCCCCGATGCGTTCCAGATCAGCGACCATGCGGAGCGCCCCCACCACGAAGCGCAGATCGCAGGCCACGGGCTGGGTGCGGGCCAGCAGGCACAGGGCCTGCTCGTCGATCTCGTCTTCCAGATCGTCTATGACGTTATCCCCGTCGATGACGGCCGCCGCGCGGGCCGGGCTCCTTTCGTCGAGCGCGCGAAAGCTCTCGTCGAGCGCGATGCCGACCGCGGCGCTCATGACCAGCAGACGGGTACGCAGGCCGGCAATGGCCTGTCCGGGAAACTGTTCCTGATGTCTCATGACAAATCCTCCTGAAGCAAGGGCTTCCGGTAAGCGGTCCCACACGCAAAATGACTGTCTCTGCAAGGGGTGGCCCTTGAAAAAACGCGCCGCTCCCCTTTTCCGCCTTTCCTCTCCCACGCTGCCGGGGGACTGCCGACGCGGGAAAGCGGCTGCTCCTCCGCATCGCTCCATCCACCCAAATAAAGCGCGTTGGGGGAAGGATGGGGGGCTTGGGGGGAAGGGGACCCCCTTGCGCGCCGGCAAGCGACCGAAAGGCGGCCGCAGGCCGTGCCTGTTAGGGCATTTTGACTTTGAAAAAGGCAAAATGCGAGGCGGCGGCACAGCGCCGCCCGGCCCAAACCAAGCGGAAAAACCGCGTTTTTTCCGCGAAACACCAGGCCGTATGGTTTGAAACGCAAAGCGGTGCAAACTGAAAATGCTCTAGACGACGAAGGAGCCTTACAGGCATCGACAGCAGAGCCGGGGGGTCCCCTTCCCCCCAAAAGCAAGCCGCACCCATGTTTCTACGGCCTAACCGAAGCGTCCGGTGATGTAATCCTCGGTCTGTTTCTGGGTCGGGCGGGTGAATATGGCGTCGGTGGTCCCGTGTTCGATGAGGCGGCCCATGTAGAAGAAGGCCGTCTCGTCGGAGATGCGCGCCGCCTGCTGCATACTGTGGGTGACGATGATGATGGTCAGCCCGTCCTTGAGTTCCTGCACGCTGTCCTCCAGTTTTCGGGTGGCGATGGGATCAAGGGCGCTGGCGGGTTCGTCCATGAGCAGGACTTCCGGCTCCACGGCCAGCGCGCGGGCGATGCACAGGCGTTGCTGCTGTCCGCCGGAGAGTCCCAGCGCCGAGTCGCCCAGCCGGTCCTTGACCTCGTCGAAGAGGGCGGCGCGCCGCAGGGAGGTCTCCACCTTTTCCTCGATGAGGCGGCGGTCGGACAGGCCGTTGACCCGCAGGCCGTAGGCCACGTTCTCAAAGATGCTCTTGGGGAAGGGGTTCGGCTTCTGGAAGACCATGCCCACCCGGCGGCGCAGGGCCACCACGTCGGTGGACGGGGTGTTCACGTCCTTGCCGTCCAGCAGGATGGAGCCCTCCACCCGCGCCGAGGGCACGAGATCGTTCATGCGGTTGAGGCAGCGCAGGAAGGTGGACTTGCCGCAGCCGGACGGCCCGATCAGGGCCGTGACCTTGCCGGTGAAGAAATCCAGGTCCACATCATGCAGCGCATGGTGCTTGCCGTAGAACACGTTGACTTGACGGGCGGAAAGACTGGGGTTCATGCATTTTCTTCCTTGGCGGGATCGGTGTCGGGTTCGCTTTCCCCGGCACGGGCGAGCGTGAATTCAAAGGAGGTGCTGCCGTCCGGGGCGGGGCTGCGGACGCTCATGCTCCCGCCGCACTGCTCCACGGCATGTTTGCAGATGGCCAGCCCCAGTCCGGTGCCTCCCTGACTGCGATGCCGTTCCACCTGATAAAAGCGTTCAAAGATGCGGCCCTGATCGGCGGGCGGGATGCCGGGGCCGTCGTCCACCACCCGGAAGCGCCACATGTCCCCTTCCGGCAGGGCGAATATGCGGATGTCCCCGCCTTCCGGGGCGTAGCGGGAGGCATTTTCCACGAGGTTGCGGAACACCTGCATGAGCAGACGGCCATTGCCGCGCACCGTACAGGTGTCGGGCACCTGCGCCACGAGCCGCAGGCCGCGCCTGTCGAGCTGGCCGCGGCACAGCCCCTGCACCAGATCCAGCACCGGGCAGACCTCCACGTCCTCAAGCGCTCCCACATGCTGGGCATCCAGCCGGGCAAGTTGCAGCAGGTCGTCCACCATGCGGGAGAGGGAACAGGCGTGCCGGTAGATGATCTCCGCGAAGCGGCGTTCCTGCGGGGTCCCTTCCAGTTCGAGCAGGGTCTCCGCCGAGCCCTGTATGGCGGTGAGCGGCGTACGCAGCTCGTGGGACACGTTGGCCACGAAGTCCCGCCGCACCTTCTCCAGCCGGACGAAGGCGCTGACATCGTGGAATACCGCCACCAGACCGAGCCTGTCCTCGGCCAGCCCGGAGCGGGAGAGCACCACCGCCAGACTGACGCCGGAGGTAAGTTCCAGCGTGAGCTGACGCTGTGCCGACAGGGTCTCGTCGTCCACTTCTTCGGCCAGCAGGCTGTCCACGGCCTCCTGCAGGGCCGGATGGGGGATGGCCTCGATGACCTGCGCGCCGAGCTGGCGCCCCACCACCGGGAACAAGCGGACAAGGGCCGCGTTGCACCGGCGTATCTGCCCCTGTGGGCCGAGCACCAGCACCCCGTCGCTCATGGTGTCGAGCACGGCCTCGAGCTGGGCCGCCTGATCGGCGGAGTGGCGCACCTCGCGCTCGATATTGGTGGCCATGCGGTCCACCGCTTCCACCAGCGGGGCGAATTCCTGGCCCGGCAGGCGGCAGAGGCGGCGTTGGAAATTGCCGTGGGAAATGGCCTCCACCATATCGATCATGGAGCGCAGCGAGGCCCGCAGCGCGCCGGACAGCAGCACGGCCAGCAGCACGGCCACCACAGCGGCCACGGCCGCCACCTGGAAGAGCGCGCTCATGCGGTTGGAGATGGCGTCCTCCAGCACGGGCAGCGGCAGGGCCAGCCGCAGGATGCGGCCATCGTCCAGCGCGGCGGCGGCATAGGCGAAGTCCTGCCCCAGCGTCGCGCTGTGGCGGATGGCGAAACCCGCGCCCTCGGCCGCGGCCTGACGCATCTCCGGCCGGTCGCTGTGGTTGTCCATGCTTTCGGGACGCACGCCGCTGGTGCTTTCCAGCAGGATGCGGCCTTGCGCGTCGGATACCGAACAGCGCACCGGCCAGTCATCCAGACTCTTTTCCACCAGCCGCATCCCCTGCGCGAGATCCGGCGCTTCCTGCAGCAGGCAGGCCGCCAGCCGCGTGTGGCGCAGCATGTTCTCCCGAAAATCATCCACCTGCTCGGCGTGCAGGAAGGCCCGCACGGAAAACAGACCGATGATCCCCGATGCCAGCGCCACCACCAGCACCGCGCAGAAGATCCTGAAGCGGAAGGATGACCAGAGATGTTTCATCATCAAATCCCTGTTGACGGTTATGCACGTCCTCGCCTGTCAGGCGTGCAGACGGTAGCCCACGCCGCGCACGGTCTCCACCATGTCCGCCTTGTCGCCCAGCTTCTGGCGCAGGCGGCGCACATGGGTATCCACCGTGCGGGCATAGCCCTCGAAACTGTAGCCCCAGACCGTATTGAGCAGTTGTTCACGGGTCCGCACCGCGCCGGGATGCCGCATGAGGTCCTCCAGCAGGCGGAACTCCGTGGCCGTGAGATTGATCATCTCGCCGTCCACGCTCACGCAATGGGCCACCCCGTCCAGGACGATGCCGTTACGGTTGAGCGTGGGGGCGCGGCTGCCCCGCTCGGTACGGCGCAAGATGGCCTTGACCCGCAGCATGAGCTCCCGGACGCTGAAGGGCTTGACCACATAATCGTCCGCGCCGAGGCTCAGGCCGACCACCCTGTCCACCTCTTCGCCGCGCGCCGTGAGCAGCAGCACCGGGATCTGCGCCGTGGTCTCGCCGGATGCCAGACGGCGGCAGACCTCGAAACCGTCCATGCCCGGCAGCATCACGTCCAGGATGACGCATTGCGGCAGCTGCGTCTGTGCTTTTTCCAGCCCTTCCGGGCCGTCGGCGGCCTCCAGCACGGCGTAGCCCTCGCGTTCCAGATGGAAACGCACCAGCTCGCGGATGTCGGCCTCATCTTCCACAATAAGAATGGTCGCCACGGTCAGCCTCCTTGCGTTGCGACAGTTAAGCGCGGCATTGCGCCATCATCGTGATGGCACGGTTACAATTCCGTGACAAGCGATATCGCCCCTGTTTTTGATTTTTTCTTTTAATTTCAATATATTGAATGAAAAATGCGGATCGTCGCCCAAGCGTCGCCGGCATGACGCCATTTTGTAACATGCACAAGCGAGAAGGAGCCTGTGCACGGGGATGCTCCCGGCGCGAACCATCATGGATCAAAAGGAGAAGAAAACATGTCGTTCGGTAAGATCCTGGCCGCTGTGGCCACCGTCTGCTGCCTTGCCGCGCCTGCTCAGGCGCAGGACATCACCATCAACGGTTCCACCACCGTTCTGCCCGTCATGCAGAAGGCGGGCGAATCCTTCATGGCGGCCCATCCCGACATGCATCTGACCATTTCCGGCGGCGGTTCCGGCAACGGCATCAAGGCGCTGCTGGAAAAGCAGTGCGACGTGGCCATGAGTTCCCGTCATGTGAAGGACAAGGAGATGGCCGCCGCCAAAAAGAACGGCGTCGAGCCGGTCACCACGGCCATCGCCGTGGACGCCATCGTGCCGGTGGTGCATCCCGAAAACCCGGTGGCCGACCTCAGCATGGCCCAGCTTGCCGACATCTACGCGGGCAAGATCACCAACTGGAAGGATGTCGGCGGCAAGGACGGCAAGATCGTGGTCATCAGCCGCGACACCTCCTCCGGTACCTTTGAATGCTGGCAGGAGCTGGTCATGGGCAAGACCCGCGTCTTCCCGGCCGCGCTCATGCAGGCGTCCAACGGGGCCGTGGTGCAGGCCGTGTCCAAGAATCCCCAGGCCATCGCCTACATCGGACTGGGCTATCTGGACAAGTCGGTCAAGGGCCTCACGGTCAACAAGGTGAAGGCCACCCCCCAGACCGCCCTCAGCAAGGAATGGCCCATCGCCCGCGAGCTCTACATCGTCACCAACGGCGCGCCCGCCGACGGCGTGAAGCAGCTCGTGGACTACCTCCTCGCCCCCGACAAGGGACAGAAGGACGTGCTCGCCGTGGGCTATGTGCCGCTGAAACACTAGAACTACTGTCAGTATTGAGGAGGGGGGGCGCAGGGAGGCACGCCCCCCCGGGGGGGGGCGCCGGGCGGCCGCCCCCCCCACCCCCCCCCCCCCCCCCCCCCCCCCGCCCCCCAACCCCCCCCCCCCCCCCCCGCCC
>NZ_CALVHE010000091.1 GCF_944327235.1 uncultured Desulfovibrio sp. | reverse complement strand
GAATCCCCCTCCTCCTCTATCAAGAGCCGGAGAAGGCGCGTTCGGCGGCGTCCTCAAGCTGGTTGGCGGTATAGACATCGCGGAGGACGACGGGGCTCCGTGCCCCCTCCCCTGCCGGGAAAAGCGCGGTCAAGGGGATGCTGCGGCTGCCGAGGGCGTCCAGCAATCGCATGGCGAAGGCGTCGGGGTTGGTGAGATCGACGCGGACGAGTTCCATGCCGTAGCGGGCGCGGAGGCTGCGGAGGCGTTCGTCAGTGAGGACGGTGGCCTCGAGGAATTTGCAGTTGGGGCAGTAATCGGCGGTGAATTCAAGGAGCAGGGGTTTGGCGCCGAGTTCCGCCACAAAGTCTTTGGAGGAGAAGTCCTTCCAGTGCGGGAGGGGGGAGACGGGGCGCAGCACCCAGACGAGGGCGGCCACGAGGATGCCCAGACAGAGCGTGCCCACGAGCCGCCGTCTGAGGGTGGGGGCTGTGGGTCCGCAGAATTGCCCCCAGAGCCATGCGCCCAGGGAGACGAGGAGCAGGACCATGAGCACCTGCATATGTTTGGCCACGGGCAGGATGGAGAGGAGGTAGAGCGCCGTCCCCAGCAGGCAGAAGCCGAGGAAGCGCTCGAAGAGCTTCATCCACGCGCCGGGTCGGGGCAGGACGCGGGCGAACTGGGGCCAGATGCTGAAGATGATGTACGGCAGGGCCATGCCCACGCCCACGGACCAGAAGATGACGACCAGCACGATGAGCGACTGGGTGAAGGCCCAGCCCAGCACGCCGCCGAGCATGGGGCCGCTGCAGGGGGTGGCGAGGAAGGTGGAGACCAGGCCGGTGAGGTAGGATTGGAGGCGGGGGTTACGGCTGTCCGTCCCGGCCTTGAGGTCGATGACCGGCAGGGTGAACACGCCGAGCATGGAAAGCCCCATGAGGAAAACGAGCACCAGCAGCACGAGCAGGATGCTCTCATGCTGGTAGAGCTGCCCCCACATCATGTCCGCCGCGCCGAAAAGCAGGCCCAGCGCGGTGAAGAGCGTCAGCACCCCGGCGGAGAAGAGCAGGTTATGCTCCCGGAAGCGCCGCAGGCCCTCCTTGTCCGCCGCACCGCCCATGAGCAGCAACCCGCTGACCTTGAACGTCAGCACCGGCAGCACGCAGGGCATGGCGTTGAGCAGCAGACCGGCCAGCAGGCCCACCAGCACGGCCATGCCGAAACTGGAGATCTCGAAGGTCTCGGCCTCGTAGCGGGGTTCCAGCGCGAAGTCGAATTCCGCCGGAGCGGGCAAGGCGCTCTCCTGACGGCCGCGGCCCAGGAAGGCTTCCACGGACTGCGCCATGCTGTCGCCGCCGCCGGTGGCCGAAAAGCGCGGTCCGCCCTCGTAGGCCGCGTCCGCTCCCACGGGCTGCCGCCGGGAAAGTTCCCGCCAGTGTCCGTACCAGAGCTGCCGCGCGGCCTCCGGCCACGGCTGCGCTGGCAGCTCGCCGCGCAGCTCCTGGTCCACGGGCAGACAATGGCGCGACGAGCACAACAAAAGGCTGACGTTGAGCGTGTAGGAAAGCTTCTCCGCCGCCGGGCCGCCGTCTTGCGGGGCTTGCGCCGCGCCGCCGGGCAGGGGCACGCTGTCGCCCGACAGGGACACGCTGTCGCCGGGCAGCGGCATGGCCGCCCCGGACGGGACGCCCACGCCCGGCTGTGCCGCCTCGCCGGAGCCGTCCCCGGACGCGTCCGGCAACTCGGCATACAGCCGCACCGTATCCTCATAAACAAAGACGGTGGCGTCGGGATCGTAGATATCCCGTTGCATGGCCCCGTCAGGATACCAGACCGGCAGCGGTTTGCCGCCGTTGACCGACAGGCGCAACGTCGTGGGACGGCCCGCGTCCCCGGCCTGATGGGCATAGGCATGATAACCGGGCGGGATGGTCAGTTCCACGACGAGCAGACGCCTGTCGCCGTCCCGCGCCGCCTCCACCCGCACGCCCACATCCTGCGCGCGGGCGGGCACGGCCAGCATCAACAACAAAAAGACAAGCAGCAGCGCCCGTCCATGACTCATGACATATCTCATAGCTTTTCCAGAGATGGGCTCCCTCTCCCCTCTTAGCGCGGATCCGCATTGGGATCGTGTCCAATCCCAATGCTGACGCCGCCCGACCCGAACCAGGCGGGCCGATCGCGTTTTTCCGCGACACGACAGCCGTATGGTTTGGGACGCAAAGCGTTTCAAACTGAAAATGCCCCGCTCCCCGCCTCCGAACGCCGCCAGTCCCTGTCCGCTCCCCACGGGGCGGGCAGTCGCGGGCATCCGCCGGGGCGGACGCGGCACGGGGGGACGATACGGACGACGCCGGAGACGACAGCCGCCCCTCGATGCGGCGGCATCCCGCCCGCGTGTGACCGCTTGGGACAGTCGCACATATGCCCGTGCGTGACCGCGCGGGACAGTCGCACATATGCCCGCGCGTGACCGCGCGGGACAGGCCCCGGCAGGCACGCCTCCCCGTGGGCGCCCTCCTCCGGCGTATCCCACAGCGTGCCCCACGGCGGGGCATCTCCCCCGAATGTTGCCCCTCCCTACCACAAAAAAAAATTTTTTTCCTCCCCCAAAAAAAGCGTTGACAAGCAGCCCCCCTGCGCGTACAAGACAACTCACGCACAGCGGGTCATTAGCTCAATTGGTAGAGCAGCTGACTCTTAATCAGTTGGTTCGGGGTTCGAGTCCCTGATGGCCCACCAGAGAAAACAAGCCCTTGCGGTATCCCCGCAGGGGCTTTTTTCATATGCGGACTTGTTTTCACGCGCGGTATTTTCGTGCACGGGACTTTTTCCAGACGCGGGACTTTCACGCGCAGAACTTGTCTTCGCGCGCGGGACTTTTTTCTTGCCGGGCGTGCGGACGGCGTTCCCGCGCGGCCCACGCCCTTTCGGGAGCGCATCCCCACGCCGCAAAACGTCTTGCCTTTGGAAAAGGGCATGACGCGAGGCGGCGTCGCGCCGCCCCGTCCAAAGAGCGAATTCGCATTGAAATCGTGTCCGATTTCCATGCTGACGCTGCCCTCACACTACGGAAAAAGCGTGGTTTTTCCGTGTGTTCGGTTGCGGGTAGTCGCTCTCGCGACTACCCGAGCAATCCACATTTTCAATGTGGAATTGCTCAAAGCAGCCGGAAAGACCGCGTTTTCCCCACGAAGCGACAGACCGTACGCTTTGGAAGGCTGCGCGTCCCAAACGGAAAATGCGAGGCGGCAGCACAGCGCCGCCCGGCCGAAACCAAGCGGAAAGACCGCGTTTTTTCCGCGAAACGCCAGGCCGTATGCTTTGAAACGCAAAGCGTTCCCAACGGAAAATGCTCTATGGAGCGCAGGCGGCAAGGAAGTGGGAAGTTTCGCCCACAGCCTGCAGGAGTTGTTCCCGTATCTCGCGGGCCGATGCCGCCAGATCCACCGCGGCAAAGCGGAGCTCGTGTCCCTGGATGACGACGGCTCCCTGTATTCGCTCCCCCACTGCCGGATAGAGGAGTACCCCGACGGCGGTATCGGCAAGCGTATCCTCCCCTCCCTCCTGAGAGCGCAAGTAGGCGTATATCTGATAAATATGTCCGCTGCGCAGCGTCTTTTCCCGATAATGGCCGACCTCCAGCATGGACGTGAACTTGGTATCGACGACGATACGCCTCCCCGCGTCCCGATCTGTCAGAATGATGTCGGTACGCATCGCGGGAAATATCTCGTCCATCCCCTTGCAGAGGTTCGACCGCTGCTGCCAGCGCAGCGCCGTGCCCGCCTCGACCTGCCAGCCGTCAGGGGAAAGCACCACATCATAAAAGCCCGCCACGCCCTTTTCAAACAGCTTCCGTAACCAGTGCACATCCTCCCTGTCCGGGCGGGAAAGGAGGACATCTCCCGCCGATTCCGACGGCAGGGCAAAGTCGAAGATCAGGCGCGCCGCCGCAAGCATGGCGCCATCTTCCGCGTCATGCCGGCCGATACGCTCACGGGATACCTCCTGACGTGTCGGCCGTTCCCCGCGTACGCCCATGTGCCGCAACGCGCGGCCCAGCGAACGGCAGCGACACGCCAGATCTCCCCCGCGGACAAGCCCGGCGGCTTTTTCCAAAGCTGCCAGCACAAAACGGTTGCGTACCGTGTCCACGGTCAGCTCGTCATAGCGGCAGGCCACCTTGCCGCGCTCCAACAGATGCTCTCGCTCCGTCCGCAGCAGATCGACGCGTCCCCGCAGACGGCACAGCACTTCCTCTCGATGCCGATAGCCCGGACGCAGACTGTGCCGGATGCGCTTCTCCACACGGCGGCACAACAGTTCCGCCAGTATGTCCGGGAGCTCATCGGGCATGTCCTCCACTGCCACACGGGCGCTGTCGAGTTCCCGGAACAGCGGCGAGGCATAGAGCATGAGCAGCCAGAGATTGCGTACCGGGATGCCGCCGCTCTTCCCGCATGAGATCAGGCTGTCGGAGGGTCGCATATCGTCATCATTCCAACAGCAGTTTTTTGGCCGCGAGGGCCTCATCCGGTGAATCGTACCAGTATTCGTCAAGCAGCGGACCGATCTCCGTTACAACGATCTGACGGAACCACTCCCCGGCATTCTCGATCTTGCTGTCGGCAGATGGCGTGACATAGCTGTGCCCCACCCGGTACTGCGGCCCGAGACCGGCCTTCCCGGCTATAACCTTATTCAGCTCCTCAAGCTTTTTGCCTATCCTTTCGAGTTCATCCTTCGGCACGCCGCAATGCGCATGGACCCAGCCCCGCCATGCGTCCGAAAAGACCGGCTCAAGCTCCATGAAGGTAAAACGGCGGCGCAACGCCAGATCCACCAGCGCAAGGGAACGATCCGCGATGTTCATGGTCCCGATGATGTAGAGATTCGGAGGAAGGTAGACACGCTCACCGTCCGCGCGGCGGTACGCAAGCTCCAGCGCCGCATCGGGCGTCCGCTTGTCCGCTTCCAGCAGGGTCAGCATCTCCCCGAATATCTGGGCCGGATTGCCGCGGTTGATCTCTTCGATCAGGATGACATGCACCTTGTCGGGGGACTTCCCGGCCATGTCCGCCATCTCGAGGAACGGCCCGTCACACAATGTGAGCCTGCCCTCGCCCGCCGGACGCCAGCCGCGGATAAAATCCTCGTAGGAAAGGGTCGGATGGAACTGTACGGCACGCAGGCGGCCGTCGTCGCGCTCTCCCATCAGGGCATAGGCCAGCCGCCGGGCCAGCCAGGTTTTCCCCGTGCCGGGAGGCCCCTGCAAGATCAGGTTTTTCTTGTTGCGCCAGCGGGCAAGCATCATCTCCAGTTTTTCCCGCGAAACAAAACACCCCTCCTCCAGAATGCGCTCCACGTCATAGCTGCCGGACGCATCAGCCGCCGATACGGCGGAGACGGCAGGCTGCGTATCAGGAACTACCGGGGCCGCTTTCTGGGTGGGGATCGCCTGCTCCCCTGCATAAGCGGCAAATGACAAGGCCGGAAAGGACTTGATGGAGGAGTCCGGTTTACGGAATTGCTCCGCAAGCTTGTTCCGCACTTCCAAATATTTTTCCGCGTTGCAGCACCCCGAGGAAGGATATTCTATGTGGATGCCACAGTATTTCTCGATATATATCCGGGACGGACTATCCAGGGGCGGAAAGAACCAGGGGCGCGTCCAGTACAGCCCGATGCTGAGGTTCCACTTGACATTGCGCCGGGAGATCGCCTCATCATAGGCGGCACGGAAAGCGTCCTCGGCCACCGTGTTGCCGTCGGGATCGGCGTTGCCGTCGGAATCGGCAAGGTCGATGGCCTTGGCGAACACGTCCCACAGCACGTCTATGTCGTCCTCCCCGCGCTCCTTGCTGTAGGCAAAGAACCGCGACCCCAGATTATTGAGATAAGGGATCCCGTTGAAGGTTTGCGGAACCGCCTCTGAAACGCCCAGCAAACGGGCAAGCCGTCCCGCCAGAAGGCGCTGATTGGCCAATGTTATGCCTCGATTGAAAATACCGATCGTCGTGAAAGGACAAATGTCCCGCAAGGGGACGATCGTCCCATCCGCCAGCTTGTCCCGCAGGATGGAAAGGCAATCGACATCAGATGCGATCTCGTGGATGCCCTCGATCAGCTCCCCGCGCCTCTTCCGAAAGGTCAGGAGCTTGTTGGCCATTTCCATATAAAACCCCGTCCAGCCGAACTCTTCCTTTGCTCCGGCTGTCTGTTCCACGTCCCCCGGCCGGGAGGCGGCCATATCCTGCTCGTGAAGTCCCATACAGTTCCCCCTTTCGCTCTCCGGCCGCACGACGGATCTTCGTTCGCCTCGCCGGGGCAGGATATCCCTTTGAAAAACTCGCCCCCGCTTCCCTACGCCAGCGGCTCGTCCGCCACGGGCAGGTCCGCGCACAGGCGGGCGCGGGCCTCTTCCGGCAGGTCGTCCAGCTCAACCGGCGTGAAGCGCCGCACCTCCCGGCCGTCCGGCAGGCGGGCCATGCCCAGGAATTCCGCCCTCGGCCGCGAAAAAAGCGCGTGCTCCGACGGGTAGAGCGTCCGATAAATGACGATGGGCGAATCATCGCGCGTATCCAGTCCCTCGCCCACCACCTGATAATATTTTCCCTTGAAATGCCGGTACACCGCGGCCATATCTCCTCCCTCGCTCCGGGGGGATGCGTCATCCCGCCCGCCGCGACTCGCTTTTTTCAGGGAGATAGCATCAACACCGGGGGAAGTCCATCTTGCGGGCACGGCCCTGCGGGCCGCCTTTCGGTCGCGCTCTGCTGTCGATGCTCGTAGCTTCCTCCGTCGCAACGAGCACGGCCCTGCGGGCCGCCTTTCGGTCGCGCTCTGCTGTCGATGCTCGTAGCTTCCTCCGTCGCAACGAGCACGGCCCTGCGGGCCGCCTTCGGTCGCGCTCCGCTTTTGGGGGAAAGACGGAGAGGGAAGCCTCCTTTCCGTCAGACGACCAGCGAATGGCGTCATCTCCCGACGGCAGGGGATCGACGCCACGGATGTGGGTCACAGTCCCGGAAAGAGGGAAAAGAGCATGGACAGGAAAACGCCCAGAACCAGCCCCCCGGTCAGTATGCACACCAGGATGACCAGAAAGGCTATGCCCACCAGCATCAAAACGATATTCCTGATATCCCGATAGAGCTTGCGGTATCTTTTACGCATCAGGCAGCATGACCTGTTCAGCAGGAACAGGCTCACCAGATACAAGAAGATCTGCACAAGATCGACAGGCAGGGACAGGTTGGACGTCGGTCCGGCCATGAGGCTGTTGGAAAAGCGACGCTCCGTCAGGTAGACATCCAGCAGCGTTATGGCGAGGCTGCACAGCAGGGACAGTCCCAGCAAGCGGGCGAGCCGCTTCTCGGTGTGCCATCCCTGCCGCTGCGCCAGCCGCCAGCCGGTCAGCGTCAGCATCGCCACGGGCACGAACACCATGAATGTCCATTTCTGGGTCGAAGGCTGACACACGAAAGGGAGGGACAAGAGCAGGAGCTCCCCCGACAGCAGCAGGACGAACAGCCGCCTTGCGCCGCCGTCCCCGGCGGGCCGGGCCGCCTGTTCGGAGCCGTCGGACATGGGCGGGGGCCCCGGCAAAATGATGCCCGATAGCGCCAAGATGCCTCTCTCGATGCGTCGGCAGACCGTGCGGAGCCTTCCGGGCAGCAGGGGGAACGACTGGAACAGCAGATGCAGGCTCACCGCCGAAAGGAGGAGTTGCAGCAGCCAGCCGCAGCGGACCAGCCAGCGCGCCACGTCGTCCGTACCGAAGCCGGAAAGACGACGCTCCGCCAGAAAGCCATCCAGCAGCGTGGTGACGAGGCAGCACAGCAGGGCCAGCCCCAGCAAACGGGCCTGTCGTTCCTGATCGTCCCAGCCCCGCCGCCGGGCCAGCCACCAGCCCGTCAGCGTCAGTACCGCCACGGCCGCCAGCGGTGGATAGGCCCATTCCAGGGCCGAGAGCAGCCACAAGGCGGGGATGGACAAAAGAAGCAGCCCCCCCGTCAGCAGCGGGATGGACAGATATTTCGCGCCGTCGTCCCCGGCGGACCGGAACGCTCGTTCTGGATAGTCGGACATATGGCAGGACCCTCGCTTTCGTGTTTGTCTTTTCCTTCCCTCGACCGCGAAAAGGGCGCGTGCCCGTCACGTGCCCGTACGGGGAGCGCGTCCGATACGGCCGAGGGACGGCTGTCGCGGCCATCCCGTCCCTTGCCTGCCGCCCGTCGCCGTCCGCCTTTGGGATGCCGTCAGACAGCGGCCCGCATGGCCTGTCCCCTCTTCAGACGAGAAAGACGGCAAGGAGGGCGGCAAGGAGCAGGATGATGCCGTACACCGGTGCGAAAACCAGCAGGAGGAAGCCTCCAAGCTCCACGAGATTGTGGGACATCGGGTATCCGGAGATGGGCCGCCGGGTCAGCAAGGAGCTGACACTCCACAGCAGACGCACGCCCACCAGACAGACGACCCCACATTGCACCATACGGATGCCCCAGCGGCACGCGTACAGATCCAGATGTTCCAGGCGCTCGAACACGCGGCCTATGCCGCCGCCGATCCTCAGCTCGATCTCCGGCAGGAAGGACTCCAGCAGAGGGATGACGAAACAGTACAACACGGTCCGCCGAAGAAAAAGGGCCTGCGCTTCCTGTCGGGCGCATCCCCACCGCCGCGCCAGCCACAGCGCCGTCAGCGTCAGCGGCAACGCGGGCACGAGCGGCAGGGATGCCAGCCACCAGGGCATATGCATCCACAGGGGAAGGATGGAAAGGAGAAGGGCGCATATCGTCAGCAGCAGGCAATCTATGATCCGGGAGCGGCCCTTACCGGCGGACCGGGCCGCCTGCCCAGACACGGCTGACCCGGCGGACACGGCTGACCCGGCGGACACGGGACGGCATCCTTTCGGCAAGACGGCCTCCTCGATGCCCGCGGATACCATGCGGCGCCGTCCGGGCAACAAGGCGAACGACCGGTACAGCAGATGGAGGCTCCCCACCGAAAGCAGGAATTGCAGCAGCCGGACGCACTGGGCCAGCCAGTACCGCCCTTCCAGCGTACCGATGTCATAGACGGGGCACGCCACCAGGAACATCTCCAGCAGCGTGATGGCGAAACAGCGCAGCAGGGACAGTCCCAGCAAACGGGCGTGCCGTTCCTGATCGTCCCAGCCCCGCCACCGGGCCAGCAACCAGCCCGACAGGGCCAGCGGCGTCACGACCGCCAAAGTCAGCAGGGCCAGGGGCACCAGCGGCGGATGCGTCCATTTCAGGGCCGAGAGTATCCACATGGCGGGGATGGACAGCAGCAGGAAGCCCCCCACCAGCAGCAGGACGGACAGGAGCACCGCTCCGTATTTTCCGGCGGGCCGGGCCGACGCGGGCGGGAGCGCTCGTTCAGGACATTCGGACATATGGCAGGAGCCTCGTTTTCGTGTTTGTCTTTTCCCTTTTTCTTTTCTTCTTCTTTCCGGCACTGGATAGCGGATGTTACCCAGCGGGGACAAGGGGGCTTCTTTTTCATCTTGCGCTGGATAGCGGCTGTTGCCCGGCATCCGGGCTGGGACGCCTGCGCGGCGGGCGGCAGGGGGCAGGGGCTTGCGCAGCCCCTTGCCCCCTACGACCCCTTACCCCGCGTTGGGGTCACCATCCCTGACGG
>NZ_CALVHE010000090.1 GCF_944327235.1 uncultured Desulfovibrio sp. | reverse complement strand
ATGCGCCTCTTTTCTTGCCGCCGTTCAAATTAGATGCATATCTTTGTGGGCAAATATAATTTGACGACACTGTCTAATATCCTCTCGTTGGCATACGTCACCGCTCGACGCCGGGAAAACATTCGTACGGCGTGAAAAAATTTTCGAGCGGGCGGACGTGGCAGGAGTGTGGCGGGAAAAGAGGGGAGGTAGCCGCTGCAAGCTGGACTATGGCCGAATTCGGAGGAGATCCTGCCGCTGTTTGCCTCTCCGGGGGCATGGTGGGCGTATGAGCGTACGCGAGAGGGCAATCCCAAGCGCGCCGCTCTGTTGACGAAGTGCTGGAATCTTTTTACACAAAAGAAAATTCAGTACATGGAGTGGTCAGCCATGCGTAGTTCTCCTCCTGATTCTCTCTCTCTCTCTCTCTCTCTCTCTCTTGCTGATATAAACAACGTCGGGGGCCAGCCGTCCCGCCGTCGTGCCGGGCGTCGTAGTGGACGTGCGGGCTCGTTCGATCTGACGTCGACTGGCCTGCGCGGGTACGCTGAACGTCGGCATGAGGCCGCCCGCCGTCCTCTCTCTCTCTCTCTCTCTCTCTCTCTTGCTGATATAAATAACGCCGGGGACCAGCCGTCCCGCCATCGTGCCGGTCGTCGTAGTGAGCATGGTGCGTCGTCCGTGTCGACGCCTGCGGCCTTGTGCGGGCGTGTACGGTATGGGCGCGAAGAGCGCGGGTACGGCTCCGCAGGATCTGTCCGTTGCGCGCATCTGGCCGTCCTCGCCGGACAAAGGAGGGCCGCAGCATGAGTCCTCTGTCCGTCAATCACAATCTCATGGCCTACGGCGTGTCTCGTCAGTTGTCGGCACACTATGACACGCTGGCCGATTCCGTGCGTCGACTCTCTACCGGTCTGCGCGTGGAACGGTCGGCGGACGATGCGGCCGGGCTGGCCATCCGCGAACTCATGCGAGCGGACATCCGGGCCTTGGGGCAGGGCGCGCGCAACGCCAATGACGCTATCTCCCTCATCCAGACGGCGGACGGAGCCTTGCAGATAATTGATGAAAAACTCATCCGCATGAAGGAACTGGCCGAGCAGGCGGCCACCGGCACGTATGACTCCACGCAACGTCTCATCATCAACAGCGAATTCCAGCAAATGGCCTCCGAGATAGACCGCATCGCCAAGGCCACCGATTTCAACGGCGTGAAGCTGCTGGACGGCTCCCTCTCCGGCCGGCATGACGGCTCCGGACGCGGCAGCGCGGACGGTCTCTCCTCCACCGGCGCGCTCAAGGTGCATTTCGGCACGGCCAACGACAGCGCGGAAGACTATTACTATGTGGAAATAGGGGATTGCACGCTGGCCGGACTGGGACTGCGGGAAGGCGGAGCGGCTGGTGGAGGCGGCGGTGGCGGCGGTGGGGCCGGATATGGCGGGATGCCTATTTTGAGTGAGAGGGTGCAGAATGGCACTCAGGATAGATTTAATTCGGGAATTGTCTCTTTTGCTATCATTCCTGCTGGGGCAACTGGACTAAATCTTTTTTTACATGATGGAGGACAAAATGATACATTTCAAATATTTACAAGGAGTGGGAAACATATTGCCGGTACAAACCTCACAAATGTAAATGGATGGGGTGGACATCAGGGAGAGCCAAGTCAATTTATGACAGAGCAAAATGGTTTTTTTCCCGGAGCGGTGTACGATTCGAGTCAACTCAACGGAACTGGGAGAGATGTAACGTATAATTATGATAATCCTTCACAATTCAATGTTGATGGAATGAACATTGAATATTCAGGAGATTTGGGTTCGCTATCGCTTGACGGTTATGATATGCGTGAAGTTTTAAAGATTGATGTAGTAACTGAGGATTTAGTAATCATGATTGTTGGCACTGGTGTTTTCGACCTTACCGCCAGCTGGACAACTATGGGGGCAGGCGGCGCGGGCGGCTTCGTGCCTGGAGATCCCAACGGCGACATCATTTCCATCAGCACGCAGGAACTTGCCCAGCGGGCCTTGAACCGGCTGGACAACGCCATCGTCCGCAAGGATCAGATACGCGCTCACTTGGGCGCGACGCAGAATAGGCTGGAAAATACGGTGACCAACCTCAACGTGCAGGCCGAGAGTCTGCAGGCGGCGGAATCCCGCATCTCCGACGTGGACGTGGCCACGGAGATGACGACATTCGTCCGTAATCAGGTGCTCACCCAGTCGGCCACCTCCATGCTGGCGCAGGCCAACGCCTTCCCGCACATGCTTTTACAACTCTTGCAGGGATAGAGCAATTCCACATTGAAAATGTGGATTGCTCGGGTAGTCGCGAGAGCGACTACCCGCAACCGAACACGCGGAAAAACCACGCTTTTTCCGTAGTGTGAGGGTAGCGCCAGCATTGAAATTGGACACGATTTCAATGCGAATCCGCTCTAGAGGGCGTTCTTTCGTTTTTTTTCGCTGGATTGCGGCGAAAAAGAAGACACATCCCGCCGCCGGGCAAGAGTCGTGACCCCTCCGGCGACAGGACGACGCGCGGCGCAAAGCTGCTTCACACTCAAGCCCCGGCGGGCAGGAACTCCTCCAGTCCGGCGCGCAGCTCCAGCGCCCGGCGGACATCTTCCGCCACGCGGGCACGCTGACCGAGACGGGCATGGAGATGCGCCATGCGCAGCCACGGCTGCCAGTCCAACCCATTATGTTGCGCGGCAAGACGATAGTGCAGCAGCGCTTCGGGCAGACGGCCCGCACCTTCGTGCAGCAGGCCGCGGTAGAGGGCGAACCAGCTCGCTTCCTCCGTCCAGCGCGCCTCAAGGGCGGCCAGATCGGATGCGTCAGGCGAGCGGAGGGAGGCCGTCCCGGCAAGGATCTCATGCGCCTTGATCACCGAACTTGCCGGGAAGATGCTCGTGCGGCGGATGACCATCTGAGAAAGGGCTTCCATCTCTTCGGACTCGGCCAGCGACGGCGGGGCAGGCACGGCGCGCACGATGCCCGCCCGGGGCAGGCTGCGGCGGATGGCCCCCTCTTCCAGACATCCCAGCCAGAACAGCCAGTCCGTCAGGCCCATAGGCTGACAATCCCGCATCCCGCCCACGGCCTGCCAGAGGAAACGGCGGATGAGCAGACAGGCTTCCGCTTCTTCCCGGCCCAGTTTCAGCGTGCGGAAACCGCGAGGTTTCCAGAGCTGGCCGTCGGGGCCGCTGGTGCGCGCGCTGATGCAGCTTACTTCCGGCTGGTGGCGTACGGCCTGTTGCGGCGCTTCCAGCATGTCCTCGCGCAGCACGTCCCCGGCCAGCAGGGGGAGCAGCCATTGGGGCGCGTAGCCGTCCGCGCCCGGGGCTTCGGCAGCCGCATTCCAGCAGACGCAGGGACCGCTCCCCTCCGCCTGCGGCAGGGTCAGCAGGGCGGGAGCGTCCGCATAGGCGGGGCTGATCTCTTCCCATGTGCGCCGGACCTGATCGAGCCATCCCGCCGGTCCGGCCACGGCCACATCCCGGCAGAGCGCGAGACCGGAACGATATTGCTGCCGCAGCAGGCTGTGCAACCCGGCGGCCAGCATGTCGGCGGACGGCGCGTCGGCGGAGGCGGGCAGGGTCAGCAGGGGGCGTACCGTGGCGGGCGCCGGGCCTTCCGCTTCCAGCGTGGGGCGCCGCGGCGGCAGGGAGCCGTTGCGGGCGGTGAGCACCTCGCCCATGAAGCCGTGCAGACGCCGCATCTTGCCTTGCCAGGAGCAATGTTCCTCGGCGTACTGCCGCATCCGGCCGCGGATGTCCGGCTGTTCTTCCGGCAGACGGGCCAGACGCAGCACCATGCCCATGTCGATGGGGCTCTCGTCGGCGGGCACGGCGGCGGCAAAGGGCGGCAGCGGCATGAAATCCACGTCGCTGCCGCTGAAAAAGAAGGGCAGCCCCTGCAGGCAGTATTCACGATGCTTGAGGGCCGCATACTGGAACATGTTCGTGCGGTGACGACCCAGCGCGCCCACGCCCACATGGCAGGCGGCGGCAAGCTGCCAGAGCGCGTCCTGCTCGAGCTGGCCGTGGATGCGTACGGCATCCCCCAGCCGCAACTGCTGGGCCATGAGCCGATATTTTTCCAGATCCGGCCCCTCGCCCGCGAGGTGCAGCACAAAACGCTCCTTGCCCTGATACCGCGCCATGCCCAGCAGCAGGCGTTCCAGACCGTGCCAGCTGGAAAAATGCGCGGCGCTCAACAGGTGGACGGCGTCCCGAGGCGGGTGGAAATCCAGCGCGGGGACGGACTCCGGCTCGATGCCGTTGCCCAGCATGAAGGTGGGGACAGGATGATCGACGCGCGAAAGCTCGTAGCGGTTGATCTCTTCCGTCACGCCGCTGAAACCCGCCGCATGGGCAAGGGAGGCATTGCCCCACAGCCGTTCGTTGACCAGCTCCTGATGACGCAGTTCCGTCTCTTCGATGGTATTGTGCTCGAAGATGACCGGCGGCGCGGCGCGCATGAAGCGCAGCAGCTGGCGCGTGGCGCAGGGATAGCGGAAAAAGATGATGTCCGGGCGCAGGCTTTCGGCCAGGGCCTGCGCGGCGTTCATGTAGGTGGCGCGGTCGAAGGGACGGCACAGGCAGCGGAAGCTGTATCCCCGCATCTCCTGCGGGGAGCCGGGACCAAGGACGAATCCGTGCGTGTCGGGTTCCAGCTCGCGCAGACGGCGGACCTCCGCATCGAATTTCTTGAGCAGCTGGGGCAGGGTGTTCAGCAGGACAGCCAGACAAAGGATGCGCATGTGACCTCCCGGTACGGGCAGCGGTGTTCGCGGTGCAGGGTTCAGCGGCGGCGCAGATAACGGTGGGCCGTGCGCAGCATGACGTCGGGATCGACGATGAGGCGCTTGTTCAGGCCCTCGATGTTCGTCAGCAGGGAGTCGTCGTCCTGTATGCCGGGAAACAGGGCGTGCACTTCGTCGGCTGCCCGTATGACGTCCTGACGCAGGTCCGACGGCACGACGGCAAGGGCCTCACGCCGTTTGTAGATGAGCCACGAGGCATAGAACTGCTGGATGGCGGCCATCTCGGCCTGACTGCTCCGCGTGGCCTCAAGGCTGAGCGCTTTTTCCACCGAGCGCAGATATTCCAGGAACAGCTTGCGGCTCAGAGGCGGCGTGAGCTGCCCGATGACCGCGGCGCAGGCGAGACAACCCGTGGCATGGGCCAGCCAGCCGGCGAACTTCCCCGACGGGGGGAAGTCCTCCGCCGTGTCCAGCCCGTTGCCGATGCGGAAATGCATGGCCGCGTCATGGATATACTGGCGCACCACGTTGGAGGTCATGCTTTCGCCGTGCCGCCGGTAGATGACCAGCCCGTCGGGGTTGACGCCGAAACGGTGCCCGGCGAAGAGGCAGCGCAGCCAGAAGTCCTGATCCTCGCAGGCCTTCAGGCTCGTATCGAAGAGGCCCACGGCCTTGGCCGCCTCGCTGCGTATCATGTAGGTGTGCACCGGCGAGACGTTGGCATTGCACATGTGGACGTCGATATGCCCGGCATACAACGGCCAGACGGCATTGGGCTGGGACCCGTCCTCGAAGAGCTGGAGGCAGAGACTGATGCTGACCGACCATTCCGGATGGCGGGCAAAGGCCGCCAGATGGGTGGACACCACCTGCGGGGCCAGCAGGTCGTCGGCATCCAGAAACAGCAGGAAATCCCCACGCGCCGCCAGCATCCCCGTATTGCGGGCGGCGGAAAGCCCCTGGTTCTCCTGATGGATGTAGCGGATGCCGGAAAGGCCCGCCGCCACGTCGGCGGTATCGTCGGTGGAGCCGTCATCCACCACGATGACTTCCACGGAAAAGCCCGCCCCCCGCTGCTGCAGGGCGCTTTCCACGGCGATGGGCAGGAAACGGGCGTAGTTGTACGCCGGTATGATGACGGAAACACAAGGCTGACGTGTGCTCACGGCTGTCCCTCGAAAAATGGATGGCGTCCGGCCTGACCTGCCGGGCGGAAACGCGTTTCAGGGCTATGGGTAGCAGACTTGCCCCGGCACGAAAAGTAAAATTTTCCGGTAGGGGCGGGAGCTATATCCGCTCACAGCAGGCCGTCCGCCCTGTCGGCCAGCGTGGCCATGACGGCGGCCACCATGCGCCGCACGGCGCGTCCGCTGCCCTCGGGCAGGCCGGGATGCGGGCAGGATGCGCTCAGGGCGTCCGTCAGTTCGGCAAGTGCGGTCGGATCATGCGGCGGCGCGGGTTTGTGCCAGCCGCTTTCCAGCGGCAGGGCAAGCTGTCCCGGACGGGCGTCGGCGGGCACGAGGGCGCGCTTCCCGGCATAGAAGGCTTCGCGTTGCAGGCTGTCCGAATCGGTCAGCAGGCAGCGGCAGGCGCACAGCAGGGAAAGCGTCTCCTCCGGCGGCAGGGCGGGCAGCAGGCGTACGCCCGGCACAGGCGCGGGCAGGGCGGGCATGTCCGAGAGCAGCAGGATGTCCATGCCCGTCAGACGGCCCCATTCGGCAAGCTGCCGCTGGGCGGCGTGTCGTTGTTCCGGGGTGGCCGTCCGCCACAGACCGTCCAGCGAGACCAGCGCGAAGGCGGAGGCCGACGGCTGGAGGCGCTCCACGGCCGCGGCGGGGTCAAGGCCGGAACAGGCCTCCTGGAACAGGTCGTACAGAGCGTCCCCCGTCACGCAAACGCCGTCGGCAATGCCCTCGGCTTCCAGCGTTCGGGCCTGGGATGCGCCGAGACAGCAGCGCAGCAGGGCCTCCCTGTCCAAAAATTCGTGACCGGCCCGCAGGGCCTCGTCCGTGGGACGCTGCCCCGCCTCCATGTGCAGCAGCGGGATGCCTTCGCGCAAGGCGGCCTTGCCCGCGGCAAGCGCCGTCTCGCCGCCGCCGAAGACCAGCAGGGCATCGGGGCGCTCCGTCCGCAGCAGGTCGCGAAACTCCGTTTCCGTGGGGCCAGGCCGCAGCGCGCGCAACGGGGACGGCGCGGGCAGCGAGTCGCGGACGGCCGGGGGCAGGACCTCAAGGAGCAGGCTGCGCCACGCGCCGTGGGCCTCGGCCAGACGGGCGACGGCGGCGGCTATGCGGTGATGGGGGCGCGAGGCGGCAAGCAGGGCGACATGCATGGCGTTTCCTCCCGGAACGGATTGAGGGGAGTATGCGCATTGTCCCGTCGTCTGGCAAGGCCGGGGCCGGACGCCTCCCCCTGTGCGCGATGGGACAAGGCAGCCTCTCCGCCTCCGCGCATTGACACGATACTGCCGGAAGCGTAGGGTAAGTCCGAACCAGTTCTCTGGTGGACGCTCTTGTGCGGGCGTCCGTTGGTGATGCAATCTGAACGAGGAGATGTCGTATGAAGTTCGCCCTGATCCCGGCTGCCCTGCTGTCGCTGGCCCTGGCCGCGCCCGCGTTCGCCGCCCCTGCCGTTCCCGCCGACGGGCTGGAAATGGTGGGCTCCAACCCCAAGAAGGTCGTGAAGTTCAACCACAGCACCCACAAGGACATCGAGTGCACGGTGTGCCACCATCCGGTGGACGGCAAGGAAAACTTTGCCAAGTGCGCCACGGCCGGCTGCCATGACGATCTGGCCGGCAAGAAGGGGACCAAGAGCCTGTACTATGTCGTGCACAGCAAAAAGGACGTGAAGTTCCAGTCCTGTCTGCAGTGCCATGACAAGATCGTGGCCGAAAAGCCCGATCTCAAGAAGGATCTCACCGGCTGCGCCAAGTCCAAGTGCCATCCGTAGACCTGGCGTCATCTTCAGCTTTCAGGCCGCGACCCCGTCGCGGCTTTTTTTCTGCCGGGCGGCTGACGAGGCCCTGTAGGCCCTTGTTTGCCTTTTGCCCCCTAAACTGCTATTCTTTTTTGTCGTTTTACATTAGAGAACCATCCTTTCACCCATTAAGGTCCCAACCCGCGAGGCTGCCATGACGGCTGATACCGAAGAAATCATTGACCTGACCGATCTCATCGAGGAGGGGGAACCCTCCGCGGCTTCCCGTTCATCCGCGGAAAAGGACAGTCTGGCCGAACAGTTGCAGAGTCTTAACGACGTTCCTCATGCGTCGGATGATGCCATCGGCAGCCTGTTGCAGGAAATGGGGCAGAGCGCGGCTTCGCCGGATACCGTGGAGGAACTGCGTTCCCCCAGTCTTTCCGGGCCGGATGCCCCTTCGCAGGGGCCGGATGAAAACCCCAATGAAAAGATCGTCATGCCCGGCATTGACGATGTGGACGCGCTGCTGAACCATCTGGACATCCCCAGCCAGCCCCACACGACCACGGCCGCGCCCATCGAGGAAGGGGCCGCCCTGGACAGTGCGGTCGAGGATCTGCTCTCGTCCGCCGGCGTCAAAGTGCCGCCGGCATCAGCCGCTCCCGCCCAGCCCGCACCCGCTCCGGCGTCTTCATCCGGGGACGCGATGGAGGACTTGCTGCGTGACGTGGGCGGCGGTTCGTCTGCTCCGACGCCCAAACCGGCCGCGACTTCCGCAGGGGATGAGCTGGAGGATCTGCTGCGTGATGTGAGCGGCGGCGCGCCTGACGCATCGTCCAAACCGGCTCCGGCGTCCTCCGCCGGGGACGCGATGGAGGATCTGTTGCGCGATGTGAGCAGCGGTTCGCCCGCCGCGGCGGCACGTCCTTCGCCGGATGACGATATCGAAGCCGCTCTGGATGCGGACCTGACGTCTCTCATGGCGGATATGGGGGATCCTGTGCTGCCGTCCGCCTCGCCCGCTGCCGAAGCGCCGTCCGAACGGAAAACGGCTGACCAGGAACTGGACGATCTGCTGGCCTCGGATACGGATCTTCCGCTTACGCCGCCGCCTGCCCCCAAAGCGCCTTCTGCACAACCGGCCCCTGCCAAGGCCGCCGCTCAGGCTGCGCACGCCAAGGCCGCGCCGCAGCCCGCTCAGGCCAAGACCGGCCCCAAGCCGGCACCGAGACCTGCGGCCAAACCGGCTGCGCAACCGGCGGCCAAACCCGCGCCCAAACCTGGAGCCAAACCCGCCCCAAGCCCGGCTGCAAAACCGGCCGCGAAACCGGCGGCTCCTGCAGCCCCCAAAGCCAAAAATCCTGCCAGCGCGGCCCCGGCGCCCCAGAAGGGGAGCGGCCATGCGGACAACGCCGATCTGGATGCCCTGCTGACCGCCGCGACGGCCCCGGCAAAGGCTCCTGTGCCTCCGACTGTCGATGAGATGGCGGCGATGCTCGATGCCGTGCCGGTCGGGCAGTCTGCCGGCGCGACCGCGCTGCCTGATCTGGACGATATGTTCACGGAAGAACTGGCCGCGCTGGAAAAGAAAAGCAAGGCGGCTCCTGCTTCCGCGTCCTCTGCGGATGACGATATGCTGGCCGATCTGGACGCCATGCTGAGCGAAGCGCCCGCCGCGCCCGCAGTGGAAGCCGCGCCTGCGGCTGCCGAAGCTCCCGCGCCCTCCGCGTCGTCTGCGGATGATATGCTGGCCGACCTGGACGCCATGCTGAGCGAAGCGCCCGCCGCGCCCGCAGCGGAAGCCGCGCCTGCGGCTGCCGAAGCTCCCGCGCCCTCCGCGTCGTCTGCGGATGATATGCTGGCTGATCTGGACGCCGCGCTGGGTGAAATGCCCGCCGCGCCCGCAGCGGAAGCCGCGCCTGCGGCTGCCGAAGCTCCCGCGTCCTCCGCATCGTCTGCGGATGACATGCTGGCTGACCTGGATTCCATGCTGAGCGAAGCGACCGCCGCACCGGAAGCCAAGGCCGAACCTGCGGCCGCCGCTGCCGACGACATGCTGGCTGATCTGGATGCCGCGCTGGGCGAAACGCCCGCCGCGCCCGCCGAGGAAGCCGCGCCTGCGGCTGCCG
>NZ_CALVHE010000089.1 GCF_944327235.1 uncultured Desulfovibrio sp. | reverse complement strand
GGGGAACCCCTCCGCTAGCGCGGGAGGTGTTCCCCTTCCCCCCAAGCCCCCCATCCCTTCCCCAGCGCGCTTTTACCGGGGAAGAGCCAAAGACACGCGGCACTCTCGTCCCAAAAGCAAGCGGCGTGTATACAGTCTGTTTGGCTTATCAATTGAAATTGTTTGCAAAAATTGTGTTGACAGACCTTGGAGCATTTTCAGAGTGAAACGCTTCGCGTTGCAAGCCATATGGCCTGTCGCTTCGGGGGAAAACGTGGTTTTCCGCTCAGTTGGGGCCGGGCGGCGCTGTGCCGCCCCGTTTCAGGCGTCTTTCGACGAACCGGCCAGCCAGTGGAGGAAGGCCAGCAGGATGGCGGAAGGCTGGCGGGTACGCGGCCAGACGGCGTAATAGGCATGTTCCGTCGTGACCGGCAGCAGGTCGGGGAAGGGCATGATAAGGCGTTTTTCCCGCAGCAGCCCCTCCATGAGGCGCGTCCGGCCGAGCGCCACCCCCAGACCGTAGGAGGCGGCCAGCGCGGCCCCGTAGGCCGTATCCAGCGTCATGCTGTGCGCCTTGCCCAGATCGAGGGCATTCTTTTTGGCCCATTCCTGCCATTCGGCGGTGACGGTGCTGTAATGCCACGGGGCGCAGTCATGCAGCAGGGTGCAGCTTTCCAGATGCTCCGGGTGCCCGTACAGGTCGTGGGCTTCGGCGTAGGCGGGGGTACAGACGGGCACGGCCCGTTCATCCATGATCTTGCGGGATTCCAGACCGGTGAAGGAGCCGCTGCCGTAGTACAGCGCCACATCGACGCCGGACTCGTGGGAGAAATCGGTGGGCGTGTTGCCGGTGTGCACGGCGATCTGCAGGCTCGGGTGGGCGGTCTGGAATTCGGGCAGACGCGGCAGCAGCCAGCCCAGCGCGATGCTGGGATGCGCGTAGATGGTCAGGCTCGACAGCCCGTCATCGTCGAGCAGCCGCTTGACTTCGGCGTGCATCTTGGCAAGGGCGGCCTCGTACACCTCGCGCAGGCGCTCGCCCTCCACCGTCAGCGTCACCGAGCGGGTCAGCCGGTTGAAGAGCGGGAAGCCGAGCACTTCCTCCAGCCGGGCGATACGATGGCTCACCGCGCCCGGCGTCAGACACAGGTTTTTGGCCGCCGCCTTGAAACTGAGGTAGCGCGCGGCGATGACGAACGTCTTGATGTTGATGATGTGATTGTCGTCGCTGAGGACAGCCGCGATGCTGCGGGCATGTTTCCGGGCGACGGGATCGTCGGCGTAGTTCATGCGAAACCCTGTGTTGCGGGGAAAAAGCGTGGGGGGAGGCCTCCTTCCCATCATCACGCACACGGGGCGGAGCGTCAAGAGGGCCTCCTCGGGCGGGAGTCGGCGTGCGTTCCCTGCGGGAGCGGGGCGTCGAGGGCGTCATCGCGTCCAGCGGATCGCGGGGGATCACCGCGCGAGAGAGCAGGGGATGCGTCGCTCGGGCGGGGGGGGGACGGTCCTCGCGGCGGACGGGAGGCTGCCCCCGCGACAGGGAGCGTTTTCCCCTTGAAACGCTTTGCCTCCCACCCCCATACGGTCTGTCGTTTCGCGGAAAAAATGCGGTCATCCCGACGGTTTGGGGCGGGCGGCGCTGGACCGCCGCCTTGCGTATCGCCTTTTTCAAAGGCAAACCGCTCTCATGCCAAGACGCTCTAAAATCCGTGCCCGGACGGCTCCTGAGTGCTTTGCAGACCGGAAAAAATCGTGTAGGGTGACCAAAGGCGACAAAACGTATGTTGCCAAGTTAATCTTATTCACCCACAATTACGGGAGATTCACCTATGAAGTTGGGCAAACGTCTCGCTGGACTGGCCATGCTGGCCCTGACGCTCGGCTTTGCCGGTCAGGCCGTGGCCGCGGAACCGATCAAGATCGGCGTGTACCTGCCGCTGACCGGTCAGAATGCCTTTGGCGGACAGCTGGAACTGGAAGGCATCCAGCTGGCGCACAAACAGATGCCCACCGTGCTTGATCGTCCCATCGAGCTGGTGGTGGTGGACAACAAGTCCGACAAGGTCGAAGCCGCCAACGCGGTGAAACGCCTGACCGAACGGGACAAGGTGGTCGCCCTCATCGGTACCTACGGCTCCTCTCTGGCCATGGCCGGCGCGGAGATCACCGAAAAGGCCAAGATCCCCGGCGTGGGCACCTCCTGCACCAATCCTCTGGTGACCATGGGCAAGAAGTACTACTTCCGCGCCTGCTTCATCGACCCCTATCAGGGCGCTGCCGCCGCCACCTATGCCTTTGAGAACCTCGGCTTCAAGAAGGCCGCCGTGCTCATGGACATGACCAACGACTACGCCGTGGGCCTGGCCAACTTCTTCTCCCGTTCCTTCAAGAAGCTGGGCGGCGAAGTGGTGGCCAACCTCAAGTACAGCTCCGGCGACCAGGACTTCACGGCCCAGATCACCGAACTCATCGCCAAGAAGCCCGACATCGTCTTCATGCCCGCCTACTTCGCTGAAGGCGCCATCATCATGAAGCAGGCCCGCGAACTGGGCGCGACCTTCCGCCTCATGGGCGCGGACGCCATGGACAACCCCGACACCGTGAAGCTGGCGGGCAAGGCGGCCGAGGGCTTCCTGCACACCACCTTCCCCTATGACCCGACCATGCCCACCATGAGCGGGGAAGCCAAGAAGTTCACCGACGCCTGGAAGGCCGCCTATCCTGAAAAGGACACCAACGTGAACGGCGCTCTGGGCTACAACAGCTATTTCATGATCTACGACGCCATCAAGCGCGCCGGTTCCGCCGATCCCGAAGCCATCACCAAGGCGCTGGCCTCCACCAAGGACCTGGTGACCCCGCTGGGCACGGTGTCCGTCAACGCCACGCATGACGCCGAGATGCCCGTGGGCATCATCGAGTACAAGGGCGGCAAGCGCGTCTATGTGGGCGAAGTGACGCCCAAGCAGTAAACCCTCTTTGCTTTCAACACGGCCCGCCGGAGCGGACGTTCCGGCGGGCCTCAACGTCCAGGTGGCCTCATGACCCTTGAAATGTTTTTTCAGCACTGTTTCAATGCCCTGACGCTGGGCTCGCTCTATGCGCTCATAGCCATCGGCTACACCATGGTCTACGGCATTTTGCGGCTGATCAACTTTGCCCACGGCGATATTCTCATGGTCGGGGCCTATTTCGTCTTTTTCGGCACTTTTGCCTTCGGCTGGCCCTGGGGCCTGGCGGCCATCCTGGCCATCGTGGGGGCCAGCGTCATCGGCGTGGCCATCGAGCGTGTGGCCTACCGGCCTCTGCGCGAAGCGCCGCGCATCTCGGCGCTCATCAGCGCCATCGCCGTCTCCTTCTTTATTGAAAGTCTTGCCGTGGTGGTCTTTTCCGGGCAGCCGCGCCCCGTGGTCCAGCCGGAATGGCTGATCACGGAATGGCAGCTCGGACAGGTCCGCATCCTCAAGCTCACGGCCTTTGTCCCCGTGATGACGGCCATCCTTGTGGCGGTGCTGCTCTATGTGGTCTACAAGACCAAGCCCGGTCTGGCCATGCGCGCCATTTCCAAGGACATCGAGACCACGCGCCTCATGGGGGTGCGCGTGGACAACATCATCGCCTTCACCTTCTGCATCGGTTCGGCGCTGGCTGCGGCCTCGGGCATCATGTGGGCCCTGCGCTATCCGCAGGTCCATCCGTACATGGGCATCATGCCCGGCCTCAAGGCCTTCATCGCGGCGGTCTTCGGCGGCATCGGCTCCATCCAGGGGGCGGTCATCGGCGGCCTCGCTCTGGGTTTCGTGGAGATCATGGCCGTTGCTTTCCTGCCCGAGCTTTCCGGCTACCGTGACGCCTTCGCCTTCGTCCTGCTGGTGCTGGTGCTGGTGGTCAAGCCCACCGGCCTGCTGGGCGAACGCCTGAAGGAGAAGATCTGATGCGCCTGAACCTCACCACTCTCGCCAATATCCTGCTCATCCTGCTGGTCGGAGGAGCCCTCTGGCTGGTGGAACGCCACGGACTTATCGGCGACTATCAAATCTACATCGTCAAGCTCATCTTCATCAACGCCATCCTGGCCCTGTCCCTCAATCTCATCTACGGCTTTACCGGGCTGTTCTCTCTGGGACATGCGGGCTTCATGGCCATCGGGGCCTATGTGGGCGCGCTCTGCACCCTGCTGCCCGAACAGAAGGAGATGATGTGGATACTCGATCCCATCATCTGGCCTTTCTCCATCCTGCATACCCCCTTCTGGGTGGCGGTGCTGGCCGGGGGCGTGGCGGCCATGCTCTTTGCCTTCGTCATCGCCGTGCCCGTGCTGCGCCTGGGGGATGACTACCTCGGCATCGCCACGCTGGGCTTTGCGGAGATCATCCGCGTGCTCATCGTCAACATGTCGTCCATCACCAACGGCTCGCTGGGCATCAAGGGCATACCCGCCGAGGCGACCCTCATGACCTGCTACGTCTGGATGATCATCACGCTCATCGTGCTGGCGCGCCTGCTCTTCGGCAACTTCGGCAACGTGCTGCGCTGCATACGCGACAACGAGATCGCCGCCAACGTCATGGGCATCAACGTCTTCAACTACAAGGTGCTGTCCTTCTGTCTGGGCGCCTTCTTTGCCGGTGTGGGCGGGGCGCTGCTGGGCAGCCACCTCTCCACCATCGACCCGAAGATGTTCAACTTCCTCCTGACCTTCAACGTGCTCATGTTCGTGGTGGCCGGAGGCCTCGGCTCCCTGACCGGCAGCTTGCTCGGCGCGGGCATCATCACCGTGCTGCTGGAATGGCTGCGCGCCATCGAGGAGCCCATGGACTTCGGTCTCTTCGAGATACCGGGCATCCCCGGTATGCGTATGGTCGTCTTTTCGCTGATCCTGTTGCTCATCATCCTGTTCCGGCGCGAGGGCATCATGGGCACGCGGGAACTCACCTGGAAGAGCCTGCGCCGTCTGGGGAGGAAGAAGGCATGAGCGGCAAGGATATCCTTTTGCGGGCCGATGGCATCACCATGCGCTTCGGCGGAGTGACGGCCGTGTCGGAAATGTCGCTGGCCATCCCGCGCGGCAGCATCGTGGGCGTCATCGGGCCCAACGGCGCGGGCAAGACGACCCTGTTCAACGTCCTGAGCGGCTTCTATACGCCGCAGGAGGGCCGGGTCATCTTTGAAAAACGAAACATCAAGGGCTTTGCGCCGTACCGCGTCTGCCGTCTGGGCATCGCCCGCACCTTCCAGAACATCCGCCTCTCCGCGCAGATGTCGGCGCTGGAAAACGTGATGGTGGGCTGTCATGTGCGCCGCCGCTGGCCGTGGTGGATGGCCCCGCTGGGCCTGCCCATGTACTACCGCGAGGAAGCCGCCATCCGGGAAAAGGCCCTGCGCCTGGTGGAACGGCTGGATCTGCTTGCCTACAAGGACGAAAAGGCGTGCAGCCTGCCCTATGGCGCGCAGCGCCGTCTGGAGATCGCCCGCGCCCTGGCCACGGAACCGAAGATGCTGCTGCTCGACGAGCCCGCGGCAGGCATGAACCCGCAGGAAAGTCTGGAACTCATGCACTTCATCGGTCATATCCGTGACGAGTTCGACCTGACCATCCTGCTCATCGAACATGACATGAAGGTCGTCATGGGCGTGTGCAGCTACATCTGGGTCATGGAATACGGCTCGCTCATCGCTGAAGGCGATCCCGACGCCATCCGCAGCAATCCCGAAGTGATACGCGCCTATCTGGGTGACGAGGTGACCCATGCTTGAGATTCGTGACCTGCATGTACGCTACGGCGGGATCCAGGCCGTACAAGGTGTGAATTTGTCCATCCGGCGCGGCAGCATCGTGACGCTGGTGGGCGCCAACGGCGCCGGCAAGAGCAGCATCATCCGCTCCATCGCCGGACTGAACAAGACCATCAGCGGCGAGATGCTCTTTACCCGCCGAGAAGGGGATACGCCCGTTTCCCTCATGGGCCTCAAGCCGGAGGACATGGTGCGGCGGGGCATCTCCCTCTCCCCGGAAGGGCGGCGCATCCTCCCGCACCTGACCGTTGAGGAGAACCTGCTGCTCGGCGCCTATACCCGCAGTGACCGCGACGGCATCAAATCGGACATGGAACGCGTGTACGAGCTTTTCCCCCGTCTGCGCGAACGCCTCTGGCAGAAGGGCGGTACCCTGTCCGGCGGCGAACAGCAGATGCTCGCCGTGGGCCGGGCACTCATGAGCCGCCCGGACATGCTCATGCTGGACGAGCCGTCGCTCGGTCTGGCGCCGCTGCTGGTGCGCGAGATCTTCAACATCGTCCGCCGCATCAACGAACAGGGCATGACCGTCCTGCTGGTGGAACAAAACGCCTATGCGGCCCTCAACGTGGCCCATTACGCCTACATACTGGAAGTGGGCCGCGTGGTGCTGGAAGGGACCGGACAGGAACTGCTGGAAAATCCCAAGGTCAAAGAAGCCTACCTCGGCGGCTAGCCCTGTTGCCGCTGTCCACTCATTGTTTATTTGGGGGGAAGGGGAACCCCCTGCGTTGCTGTCGATGCCCGTAAGGCTCCTGCGTCGCCTAACGGGCACGGCCTTATGGGCCGCCCGTTGGGTCGCTCGCTAGCGCGCAAGGGTGTTCCTCTTCCCCCCACGCCCCCCATCCCTTCCCCCAACGCGCTTTATTACGCGAATGTCACGCCGCCGTGACGCACAGGCGTTCCTCAGTTCCCGTAATCGTATCATGAAGAAAAAAGCGGCGTGCCCCGGCTGACACGTTCCACGCCGTACAACGTCTCGCTTGAGGGGCGTTTCCGGCATATCGCCGGGGGACTTGCGTCCGAAGAGCATCTTCCTGCCGAGATGTACAGGCGTTCCTCAGTTCCCGACAGTCGTGTGATGAAGAAAAAAAGCGGAGCGTCCCGACGGACACGCTCCACGCCGTGAAGAGACCTCGCCTCTGAGAGGCGTTTCCATCATGTCGCCGGGATCTACGGCCGAAGAGCATCTTCCTGCCGTGACGCACAGGCGTTCCTCAGTTCCCGATAATCGTATCATGAAGAAAAAGCGACGTGTCCCGGCTGACACGTTCCACGCCGTACAACGTCTCGCTTGAGGGGCGTTTCCGGCATATCGCCGGGGGACCTGCGGTCAGGGGACGGCCTGCGGGGGTGCATCTCCCTGTCATCCTCCAGAACAAGATTTTTTGCGGGAGGAAAGGGGGCGCGGGGGAAAGGAGGGGGCTTTTTGCAAAAAGCCTCCTCCTTTCCCCCGCAAAAAACAGTCCTCTCAGATATTAATTAGGACGTGGCGTCGAGCGGTATATCCGGCTGTGCGGCTGCCTGGGCTTGCCTGTTGCGGGTATCGCCGGACTTTTCGATGAGTTCGTCCACCAGATCGCGGAGGATCTGTACTTGCTCCATGACATCGAGGAGGCTGTTGGCGGCGTCAAGCATGGCCTGGGCGTTGCCCTCCGCGATGTCGCTGACGTGCTGGATGTTCTGGGTGATGGCGGTGCTGGAGGTGGATTGCTGTTCGCTGGCGTCGGCAATGGCCCTCACCTGATCCACGGCGCGTCCGATGGTGTTCACGATGTCCACGAGGGCGGCGTCCGAGGCTTCGGCAAGCTCGGTGGATTCTTCGACCAGCTTCATGGAGACTTCCATTTGTTCGACGCTGGTACGGGTGCTCTGCTGGATGCTGGTCACAGCGGTGTGCACGGTCCCGGCGGAGGACATGGTCTTTTCGGCCAGCTTGCGGACCTCGTCGGCCACCACGGCGAAGCCGCGTCCGGCTTCCCCGGCGCGGGCGGCCTCGATGGCGGCATTGAGGGCGAGCAGGTTGGTCTGGTCCGCGATGTCGCTGATGACGCCCATGATCTCCCCGATGCTGCTGGCATGTTGGGCGAGGGCTTCCATATCGCCCTTGAGGGCGGCGGCGTGATCGCGCACGTTGTTGATGCTGGCCGCGCAGCGGTTGACGGTCTCGCGGCCCTGTTCGGCCTTGCTGCGGGTATCCTGGGCGGCTTCGGCCCCGGCGTCGGCGTTACGGGCCACATCGGCCACGGAGGTGTTCATCCGCTCCATGGCCGCGGCGGTCTCGGTGATGCGGGCGGCCTGTGTGGAGGAGCCTTCGCGCGCCTGCGTGATCTGCTGGGAGAAATGCTCGATGGCGGCGGTAAGGGTCTGCACGATGGTGGATATCTGGGTGGCGGCGTTGAGCATCCCTTCCTTGCGGGCGCGCTCGGCGTAGGCTTGCGCGGCTTCTGCCTTCTGCATGGCCTCCTGGGCCACGGCGGACTCTTCCCAGGCCTTGTAGGCTTCGTCCTGCGCCTTGCGCATATGCTCGAAGAGGTTGATGGACATCTTGATGATGTTGGCAAAGACGCCGTAGGATTCGCCGTCGTCGGCGATGTCCAGCCGTCCCTGAGCGATGAGGTCGGTCACGGCCATGAGTTCGTCGGGGTCCTTGCCCAGCTTGCGCAGGGTGTCCCGGATGATCCAGGCGGTGAAGATCACGGTGACGAGCACGGTGATGCCGAGCGTCAGCAGGATGTAGCGCTGTGTGGTTTCCGTCTTGTGCAGGGAAGCCTGGGCGCGCTCTTCGGCTATGCGGCTGCTGCGGGCGAAGAGCTCCACGAGGAGGTCGCGGGCCGCCCGGTAGGTGGCGCCGTTCTGATCGAATACCTTTTGCTGCATCTCCTCCGGCGTGATCTGTCGGCGTTCCAGCAGGGAAGCAAGCTGACCGTAGCCGTCCATGTAGTGCTCGAGCGTGGCCTTGCCGACGCCCCAGTACCGCGGGTAGGCGGATTCCTCAGCGGCGGCGTCGAAGGCGCCTTTGCGGCGCAGCTCGCCGGAAAGGTCGCCGGCCTGGCGCACGATGGCCTCGCCGCCGGCGGACTTCACGTTATCGGCCCGCACGGGGAAGGAATCCATGGCCTTGCGCAGTCCGTCGAGCAGTTCGCCGCCCTGGCGGACCGCCTCCTGCCTGGCCTGTTCCGTCGGGGCAAAGGCTATCTGCAGCTCCACGGCGCGCAGATCGCCCAGCAGGGCCGCCAGATGCCCGGATGCGGCGGCGGTCGGCATGACGGTGCGGGAGACATCGGCGACCGATTGCCGGATGGCGTCGGCTCCCAGATACGAGAGCAGGGCAAGCACGACGGCGCCGCAGGCGCTCAGGGCGACGCTCAGACTCAGTTTGACGGCCAGTTTCATTCTCTTACCTCCGAAGGGGGAGCGGCGCGGCATCATCTGCCGCCCTCTTCCAAATACTTCTTATCGGCCCGGGACGAAAGAGTCTTAGAGCATCTCCGACAGGCAACGGAGAACGGGCGCGGCGGGCATCTTGCCGCTTGCCAGCACAGCGGGGCGCGGGTAAGATGAACTGTTCCAACAGTGACGGCACGACAGTGCCGGGGAGATCATATGACAAAAGTATTTTTGGCAGGCTGGCTGGCCGTCTGCATGGCGCTGGGCGTCGTCGCCGCGCCGGAACGGGCCGCCGCCGCAACCGAAACGTCCGGCGGCGCCGGCGTCCAACGTTTGAAGCAGGGTGAGGAGATGCTGACTCGCCTGAAAAACGGCCTGACGGTCTATATCATCAAGGACGCGCGCTTCCCGCTGGTCTGCACGCGTCTTTACGTGGGGACGGGCTCGGCCAACGAGCTGCCCGCTCAGGCCGGCATCAGCCATGTGCTCGAGCACATGGTATTCAAGGGGACCAAGGATCGCCCCAAGGGGCAGATCGCGCAGGATGTGGAGGAGCTGGGCGGCTACCTCAATGCCGCCACGTCCTTCGACATGACCTATTACCTGACGGACATGCCCGCCAAGCACTGGCGGACCGGCATGGACGTGGTGCGGGACATGGCCTTTAACGCCACGCTGGACGCCGACGAGCTGGAAAGCGAGAAGAACGTGATCGTTTCCGA
>NZ_CALVHE010000088.1 GCF_944327235.1 uncultured Desulfovibrio sp. | reverse complement strand
GCTCGTTCTCAACAACACTTCGACCACGCCGGAGGTGAACCGCGCCCGGCGCCCCCCAAACAGACAACGAATAGTGTTAGCAGTCCCTACGGGCGCGGATATTTGGCGTAGATGGCCTCCACGGCCTCCACATCGCGCGCGGAGCCGATGAAGAGGGGCGTGCGGGCGTGGAGTTTGTCGGGTTGCCGGTCGAGGATACGGCCGTAGCCGTCGGAGGCTTTGCCGCGAGCCTGTTCGGCCAGGAAGGCCAGCGGGTTGGCTTCGCACATGAGGCGGAGCTTGCCGTTGGGTTTGGCCTTGTCGGGCGGATACATGTAGATGCCGCCGTAGATGAGGGTCCGGTGGAAGTCGGCCACCAGCGAGCCGACGTAGCGGGCGGAGTAGTTCTTGCCGTTGGAGGCGGGCGCCGTATGGAACCATTCCACGGCTTCGCGCGTGGCCTCGTCCCAGTTCTGGCGGTTTCCTTCGTTGACGGAATAGATGTAGCCCTGTTCGGGGATGGTCATGTCGGGATGCGAGAGCAGGAACTCGCCCACGCCGGGGTCGAGGGTGAAGCCGTGCACGCCCTGCCCGGTGCTCAGCACGAGCATGGTGGAGGGGCCGTAGAGCACATAGCCCGCGGCGACCTGTTTCCAGCCGGGCTGGAGCACTTCCTCCAGCGTCACTTCACCGTCGTTGCCTTCGGGGCGGCGCAGGATGGAGAAGATGGTGCCCACGTTGACGTTGACGTCGATATTGGAGGAGCCGTCCAGCGGGTCGAAGATCAGGATGTAGTCCCCGCGCGGAAATTCGGGCCGCACGCGGATGAGGTCCGGCTCTTCCTCGCTGGACATGGCGCACAGCGCGCCGCAGCGCTCCATGCGGTACATCATGATGCGGTTGGCGATGTCGTCCAGCTTCTGGACGTTCTCGCCCTGCACGTTGATCTCCCCGGTCCCGCCGAGCACGTCCAGCAGCCCCGCCTTGTTGATGCGGAAGGCGATGGACTTGCCCGAAAGGATGAGGTCGTACAGCAGGCCGGTGAACTGCCCCGTGGCGTGCGGCGACTTCTTTTGATGCAGGAGCAGATGCTCTGTAACCGTGACTTCAGTATTCATGCTCATGTTTCCTCATCGTGGCGGATGCGCGCGACATCAGTTGCGCGGCCCGAAGGGACTGGGGCGTCCCCCCGGCAGTGTCGCGGGCTTGGACGGTTCCTCGGTCGCGGCGGGAGACGCCTCCTCCGGCGCTTCGGCGGGCTTTGCCGCCGGTTCGGCCTTTTCCGCGGCGGGCGCGGCCTTTTCGGCTCCGCTCTCCTGCGCGGGCGCGGCGCCCTGCCCGGCATCAGGCTGGGTCGCAGCGGGCGTCTCGGCGGGTGCGGTCTCGCTCGCGCTGTCGGTGGGACGTGCGCCGCGCGGTCCGAAGGGACTGGGCATCTGCACGGCCGGACGCGGTTCCGGCTTGGGCGTTTCCGGGATCTCCAGCGCCTCGTCGGGGATATGCAGACGGCGACGCTGCGGACGGCGGACCTGCACGTTCTCGCCTTCGAGCTGGCGCTCCTGCACGCGAGACTTGCGCGCGGGCGCGGGCTGGCCGGGTTCGAGCACGGACTGCTCGCTGCCGGGCTGGATGTCGTGCGGCTGCTGCGTGGCGCGGATCTCGGCATCCGCCGCGCTCAGCGGGTCGAGGGCCTCCTCGGAAGCGCCGAACTGCGGCGTGGTGGACGGCGCTTCGTCGTCCTTCTTCTTGCGTTCGGGCTGCGGCGGGGGCGGCAGCTTTTCGGTGATCTGCGGGAAGAAGCGCGTGCCCTGATTGACGTCGCCGTTGCCTTCGGGGAAGGTCCCGGACTCGACCACGGCAAAGATGAGCGGCAGGTTGCCGAGGTAGCGCACCTGATAGTAGAAGCTGCCGCGATCGTTGGTGCAGGTGCCGCTGGTGCTCTTGCGGGCGGCGGTATCCCAGTCCACCCCGGCCAGCGGCGTGGCGGCGAAGTCGTACTTGCCCGGCCAGAGCAACGCCGAGGGCGAGAGGATGACGAGATCTTCCGGGCTGCTGGAGAATTTGGAGAGCGCCCGCATGTCGAAGTGGGCCACCACCACGCCGAGGAAGTCCATGCCGTCATAGAGCGGCGCGGCCAGCATCACTTCCGGGCCGAGGGGGCTTTGCTGCACATAGCCGCGCAGGGCGCGGCTGTTCTGCTTCTTGTCCTCGTAGAGGAGCGGGATGAAGTCGAGGTTCTTCAGGCTGGGGCCAGGCTCGTGGCCGAGCAGCGTGCCGTCGTACTTGACCCCGGCAAAGCCGCTCACCCACGGGTAGTCGGCAAAAAGCTTATCCAGCCATTCCCGCGTCGGGGCCCTGTCGGCGTTCATCATGGTGCGCTCGAAGCGGGAAAGCTCCACGTCGATACCCATCATGCAGGTGGACAGCGCCATGGCGCGCGGCGAAAGGTCGCCCTTTTCGCTGTAATCCACCTTGGCGGGCACGCTGACGTAGCTGTACCAGAGGTCCTTGGTGGTCTTCCAGGCGTTCTTGGTCGGCTGGTAGGAACTGCAGGCGCACAGGGCCAGACTGCCCGCGAGCACCGTTCCGCACAGAATCGTTTTCTTCACGCGCGTGCCTCCCGGATCAGTTCTGGGCCCTGGCTTCGACGCGCTCGGCCAGCGCTTCGAGCACGTTGATGAGCTTTTCCTTGCCGGGGACGGCCTCAAGCGGCTGGTCCGTGGCCGGTTCGAGCACGGTCTGCCCGGACAGGCGGGCGGTCAGCGTGGCGATGCGCTGATGCAGGTCGGCGCGCTCTTCCTCGGAGGCTGCAGCGGCTTCCAGCTCCTGATAGATGTCCAGCGCGCCGCGCAGGTCGCCCTGCTCGGCCAGCACTTCGGCCATGGAGCGCGTCCGCAGGGAGAAGCCTTCCTCGCCCTCTTCCGCGCCGCCGTCGGCCTGCGCGGCGGGGGCCACCACCAGCCGGGGCGCGGCGGGGGTCAGCGCGTCGGCCGAGGCCACGTCAGGCTCAGCGGCAAGCGTATCCTCGGCATCGGCTTGCGCCTCGTCGTCCTCACCGGCGAAATTGACGGGCATGTCCAGCTCGGCGTCACGCGGCAGCGGCATGTCGGCGGGCAGCACGTCGTCGTCGTTCTCCTCTTCCGCCGCGGGTTCGGCGGCGAAGGGATGCGCGGCGGGCGCGGCCGTATCCGCTTCGGGCGCGGCGGGCGCTTCCGCTTCGGGGACTTCGGCGGCAAGGGCCTCGGCGGCCGGGGCTTCGACGACCGGAGCTTCGACGGCCGGGACCTCGACGACAGGGGCCGAGGCGGCCAGCACCTTGTCCGCCACCTTCCCGGCGGCGGGCGTCAGTTCACCGAGCACGGCGTCCAGGCCCTTTTCCATGAGCGTGCTCACGGAGATGGGGCCATAGAGGAAATTCACCGCCATGAGGCGCAGGGCGGCCGACATCTCGGGCGATTCGCCCGCCGTGCGCAGACACACGGCCCAGGCCTGCCAGAAATGGGCGTAGGACGAGAACAGGCGGCTCATCTCCCGCACATGGACGGTGCAATCCGCCTGACGGCCGGCCTTGTAGAGCAGTTCGATGAGGAAGAGACGCGCCTCCATGTGCTCGGGGTGGCGGCTCAGCCCGTGTTCCAGCGCGGCCACGGCCTCGTCGATCTCGTTGCGCGAGGCGTAGAGATGGGCCAGCGGCAGAAACACCTTGGAGTTGGGCTCCAGTTCCAGAACTTCCTTGTACCATTCAATTTTTTCCGTCATCATCAGCCGTCCCGTTAGCGGCGTCCTTATCGGACGAGAAAAGATACAGCAACTCGTTCTCCCGGACATAATGCAGACGTTCGCGGATCATCTTCTCCACGTACTGCTTGTCTGTCTGCAAAAGGCGGATCTCCCGGCTCAGGGCGAGGTTTTCCGCGTCGATGCGGGCTATCTCCTGCTCCATCGAGGCGTAGGTACGCTTGAGGTCGCGATAGACCAGGATACCGCCCTCGCCCCAGACCATATGGAAGAACAAAATCAGGTTGAGGGTCCAGAGCGAGACGAGGATGGCGACTCGCGCGACCATCTATTGCAACACCCTGCGCCCGCCGGCCCCCATGCTGGGGCGCAGCTCGGACAAAAAGACCGCTGTCGCCGTCTCCAGACGGCAGACGTCCGCCTCGACCAGCGCCATGCCGTCCACCTGTGCCAGAAAGGCCCGCAGAGCCTCCAGCTCGCGGGCAAAGACCTGCTCAAGGCCGCTGTCCTGCATTTGCGGCTCAAGCTCGAGGATCGTCTGTATGCAGTTCTTCAGCCGCAGCTGAAGTTTGCTTGCGCTGCTTTCCATAGAAGCCCACACAGTAATTGATACAGGAAAAGATGGCCATGAGCATGGCGAGATAGAGCAGCCATTCCCCCACGCGCCACAGCTCATGCCCCCAGTAGGGATAATGCAGGGTCATGGGGATGATGGCGCATATCTGCAGCACCGTCTTGGCCTTGCCGAACTTGTCGGCCGCCAGCACGATGCCCTCGTCCCGCGCGATGGCCCGCAGGCCGGTCACGATCAGCTCGCGGCACACCATGACGATGACCACCCAGGCCGGGGCCCATTGCAGATGGACGAACATGATGAGCACCGAGCAGACGAGCACCTTGTCCGCCAGCGGATCGAGGAATTTCCCCATGCTCGTGACCATGTTCCGGCGGCGGGCGATGTAGCCGTCCACCCAGTCCGTCAACGAGGCGAAGGCGAAGGCGAGGGCCGCCAGGAAGCAAAAGACCGGTCCTTCAAAATACAAAAGGACGATGATCAGCGGCACCATCAGGATGCGCAGCAACGTTATCTTGTTGGCCAGGTTCATGGGCAATCGTCGGCTCCGACAGGGAATCATTGGCACTTAACACATTTTCCGCCGGGATAAAAGCGGAAATACGGCGCGGTCCCCGGAGGGGCCGCGGCCCCTCCGGCATGGCGTGTACGCTATTCCGCGGGCGGCACGGCCGCCTTGCCGGCTTCCGCCGCTTCCGCGACGGCGTCGGCCACTTTCAGGAAAGCCTCCTTGGCGGCGCTCTCCTGATCCAGGAAGACCACCGGCACGCCCCTGTCCGCCGACACCACGGTCACCGGGTCCAGCGGCACTTCCCCAAGGAAGGGCACGCCGTAATGCGCGGCCAGCTCCTTGCCGCCGCCCTTCTTGAACAGGTCGATCTCCGTATGGCAGTGCGGGCAGACCAGTCCGCTCATGTTCTCCACCACGCCGAGCAGCTTGCCCTCGGCATGATGCAGGAAGTTGACGGCCTTGCGCACGTCGGCCAGCGAGATCTCCTGCGGGGTGGTCACGGCCACGCACAGGGCGTCGGGGATGAGCTTGAGCACGGTCATGTGCTCGTCCCCGGTGCCGGGCGGCGAGTCGATGAACAGGAAATCAAGATCCCCCCAGGCCACGTCCGAAAGGAACTGCCGGATGGCCGCCGTCTTCTTGGGACCGCGCCAGAGGATGGCCGTATTGCGGTCCTGCAGCAGCGAATCCATGGAGATCACGGAAAGATTGCCGTTGTAGCGGGAGGGCACGAGTGCGTTGTCCTCGTTCATGTCGATGCCGGACGGCAGGCCCAGCAGATTGGGCACGCTGGGGCCGTGGATATCCACGTCCATGATGCCCACCTTGAAGCCCCGATGGGCCAGCGCCGCGGCCACGTTGACGGTGACCGAGCTCTTGCCCACGCCGCCCTTGCCGCTCATGACGAAGATCTTGTGCCGGATGCGTCCCAGACGCCGGGCGATCGTCTCGTCCTGCTTGTTCATGGCGCTCTCGAGACAGCCCTCGCCCCCCGGATGCCCTGCCGAGGCGCAGGACGAGGCGGAGGAACAGGAAGAACAGGAAGCCATAACCTTGCTCCTTGCTGCGGCGGATCTACCAGCCGTGATCGCCCACCAGATCCACGAAGGTGGCCGGGCCGAGATCCGTTTTTTCGATGATGGCCCCGCGGCGCTCCAGACGCAACAGGCGCTGGTTGCGGGGTTTTGTCCCTACAGGAATAAGCAGGATGCCGCCGTCGTCAAGCTGCCGCAGCAGGGGCTGCGGGACGACCGGCCCGCCCGCCGTGACGATGATGCGGTCATACGGCGCGGCATCCGGCAGGCCCAGCGTGCCGTCCCCCAGCAGGCTGTGCACGTCGCGCAGCGCCAGCGACTGGAAGAGCCGCCGCGTGTGCTGGTGCAGCTCGCGCACGCATTCGATGGTGATGACCATGCAGCCCAGCGCGGCCAGTACCGCCGTCTGATAGCCGGAGCCCGTCCCCACCTCCAGCACGCGGCAGCCGGGGAAGGTCTCCAGCAGCATGGTCATGCGGGCCACGGTGGACGGCTGGGAGATGGTCTGCCCGTATCCTATGGGCAGGGCCGTGTCCTCATAGGCGTGGGCGCGCAGCGCCTCCTGCACGAAGAGATGCCGGGGCACGGCGTTCATGGCCGCCAGCACCGCCGCATCCCGTATGCCGCGCGCCTCCAGCTCGCGCACCATACGGGCGCGCTGGCGCTTGGGATCCACCCGCGCGGGGCGCGGCGGGACGGAGGATGGAGGACCTGAATACTGCATGACACCGACACAAAACAGATTTTGCCAAGCAAGTCAACGTGCCCGGTCGGGCGGCGCCGCCCGCGACGGCAGACCATTCTTGAAAAAATCGACGAAGTATGCAAGGCTGAAAGTCTTGCATACAAGGAGTCCATCATGCGCAAAAAAGGGTTTTTCTCCTCGATCCTGATGCTGCTGGTCATCGGGGTCCTTGGAGCCGCGGCCTACGTTTTCTTCAAGGATATGGACGGACCGACCGTCACCGTCAGCCCGGAGACGGATCGCATCTCCCCGGCGAGCGTCCTGACCGTCACCATGAGCGACCCCGCCGGCATCCGCTCGCTCAGCGTGGGCATCCGCAAGAATAACGTGGTCAACACCATCTTCAGCAAGCATTTCGATCAGTACCTCACCGAGCGCACCGTGGAAGTGCCCTTCAAGGACGCCGGGCTGCGCGAAGGGGCCTTCGAGCTGGAGATCAAGGCTACCGACGCCTCGCTGGCCGGTTTCGGACAGGGCAACACCCGCACCGAGCTGCGCTCCATGCGTCTGGACACCCAGCCCCCGCGCATCTCCGTCAAGACCCTCCCCCCCTACGTCCGGCGCGGCGGCTCCACGGTCATCAAGTACACCATCGACGAGGACGTGGCCGCCAGCGGCGTGCTGGTGGCGGGCTACTTCGTGCCCGGCTACCGCCAGAAGGACGGCAGCTACCTCTGCTACTTCCCCTTCCCCTACACCATGACCGCCGCGCAGTACAAGAACGCCGTCGAGATCACGGCCACCGACCTTGCGGGCAACACCACCCGCAACCGCCTCACCGTCATGGCCCTGGAACGCAAGTTCAAGAGCGACAGCATCAACATCAGCGACGACTTCCTCATGAGCGTGCAGAACAAGCTCGGCCACCTCGCGCCGCAAGCCTCCTCCCCGCTCGACTGCTACCTGACCATCAATAACAACGTCCGCGCCGCCAATGTGGAATCCCTGCGCGAACTCAGCCGCGATACCGTGGCCGGTCAGCTCTGGGACGGCACCTTCACCCGCCTGCCCCGCTCCGCCCCGCGCGCGGGCTTCGCGGATCATCGCTTCTTCAGCTATCAGGGCAAGCAGGTGGGCGAATCCTACCATCTGGGCTTCGACCTCGCCTCCGTCCGCAATGCCGACATCCCCGCCGCCAACAGCGGCCGCGTCATCTTCGTGGGCGATATGGGCATCTACGGCAATCTCATCGTCATCGACCACGGCATGGGCCTCATGTCCCTCTACTCGCATTGCAGCGAGATCAGCGTGAGCAAGGGCACCGTGGTCAAGAAGGGCGACATCATCGGCAAGACCGGCAGCACCGGTCTGGCCTTCGGGGACCATCTGCATTTCGGCATCCTGGTGGGCGGGGTGGAAGTCACGCCGCTGGAATGGCTGGACGGCAAGTGGATCCGCGACAACATCACCGGCCGTCTCAGCGGCGCGCAGTGACCGGCCGCCACACGATGCGAAAAGGGGGACCATCCGTATGGTCCCCCTTTTTTCGTCCCCGCTCGCCCCTGCCGGACGGTCCGGCCGCTCCCGTACCGGCGTCCGACCGGGGCCTGTTGACGCTGTTCGCTCCCGTCCACCCCAAACAAACAGCGAGAGCAATTCCACATTGAAAATGTGGATTGCTCTGGTAGTCGCGAGAGCGACTACCCGCAACCGAACACACGGAAAAACCACGCTTTTTCCGTAGTGTGAGGGCAGCGTCAGCATTGAGATCGGACACGATTTCAATGCGGATCCGCTCTAATAGTGTCAACAGGCCCTGGGGCATTTCCAGTTTGAAACGTCTACTTCTTCCACTTGCCCGGTTGGAGCATATGCTCCGGCGCAAGCAGCGCGTCGAGCTGCTCCTCGCTCATCAGGCCCCGCTCCCGCACGATGTCCACCAGAGAACGCCCGCTCTCCAGCGCCTCGCGGGCGATGGAAGCCGATGTCTCGTACCCCAGATAGGGATTGAGCGCCGTCACGATGCCGATGGAATGATACACCATCTCCCGGCAGCGCTCCCGGTTGGCCGTGATGCCGCGGATGCAGTAGTCCACCAGACTGCGGCAGCCCGCCCCCAGCCGCTTCATGCCCGAAAAGAGCGAATAGGCGATGACCGGTTCCATGACGTTGAGCTCGAGCTGCCCGGCCTCGGCCGCCAGCGTGATGGTCACGTCCTTGCCGATGATGTCGAAACAGATCTGGTTCATGACCTCGGGCATGACCGGATTGACCTTGCCCGGCATGATGGACGATCCCGGCTGGCGCGGCGGCAGGTTGATCTCGTTGAGGCCGCAGCGCGGACCGGAGGACAGCAGGCGCAGGTCGTTGCATATCTTGGAGATCTTGGTGGCGCAGCGCTTGAGCACCCCGGAAAGCTGCACATAGGCCCCGGTATCGGACGTGGCCTCCACCATGTTGCCCGCCATCTCCACCGGCACGCCCGCCACTTCCCGCAGCTTGCGCGTGACCAGCGCGGCATAGCCCTCGGGACTGTTGATGCCCGTGCCGATGGCCGTTGCGCCCATATTGATCTCGGCAATGAGGTTGCGCGCCTCACCCACGCGCATCATGTCCTCATGGATGGTCTCGGCATAGGCGGCGAACTCCATGCCCAGCGTCATGGGGACGGCATCCTGCAACTGCGTGCGGCCCATCTTGATGACATCCCGGAACTCCTCCGCCTTGTCGGCCAGCGCCTGCCGCAAGTAGTCCATGTCCGCGATGAGCTGGGTCAGCTTGGCGTACAGGGCGATGCGGATGGCCGTGGGATACGCGTCATTGGTGGACTGCGAGCAGTTCACGTCATTGTTGGGGTGGCAATACTGGTACTCGCCCTTCTTGTGCCCCATGATCTCCAGCGCCCGATTGGCGATGACCTCATTGGCGTTCATGTTGCACGAGGTCCCCGCGCCCCCCTGGAAAACGTCCACCGGGAACTGATCGTCGAACTTGCCCGCCACCACCTCGTCACAAGCCTTGCAGATGGCGTCGCACTTCTCCCGCGAAAGCACGCCCAGCTCACAGTTGGCCAGCGCGGCCGCCTTCTTCACGCAGGCCATGCCCTGGATGAACTTGCTGAGGATGGAGATGCTGATGCCGGAGATCTTGAAATTCTCCACAGCCCGGTACGTCTGGATGCCGTAATAAATGTCGGCGGGGATATCCAGCTCCCCAAGAAAATCGTGTTCCTTGCGTGTCTCGCTCATGCTCGGTCCTTTCGTTGCGTGGCTAAGTGTCGGGAAGGCGACCGCCCCCCCGCACGAATCTACCCGCAACGCCGCCGCATGGCAACGTGCCGCAGGCCGTCCAGCCTGACGGGTACGGCTCATCTGGGGGGAAGGGGGACCCCTCGCTCTGCTGTCGATGCCCGTAAGGCTCCTGCGTCGCCAACGGGCACGGCCCTGCGGGCCGCCCGTTGGGTCGCTGCCGGCGCGGGAGGGGT
>NZ_CALVHE010000087.1 GCF_944327235.1 uncultured Desulfovibrio sp. | reverse complement strand
CGAGCACGGCCATGCTTTCAGCGTCAAGGCGGCTGTGTACCTCGGAAAGTTTCACCTCAAGGTCGATGTCTGACTCAGCGGCCCGCTGCGCCTGCTCAATGCTTATCCCCAGCGGCGTCAGCACGTCGCGGCCCTGTTCGGAGAGTTCAAGCGCCGCACGCGCGGGGATGAAAACCGATTGCGCCAGAACATCGGACGCGCTTTCCAGCGCATCGGCCATATGCTCTGGCGCAAGCCGCTTCGTTTCGCTGGCTTCCACGGCATCATGCAAGGCAATGTTTTGCCGAGAAAATTCCTCAGCCGTTTGCCGTTCCCTGTTGCGGATAGCCAGCGAGCGCGCACCACCGCCAAGCAGTCCCCAGACAGAACCGATGGCGGCCTCGTAAAGCCCTTCATAGTGAGCACGCAGGAGCGTGTCCGCATCCGTGAGCTTGTCGGCAAACCATCGCAACTGCTCAGAGGCGTCGGGGCTTTGCTTCTCCGCAAGCCCCCACAGCTCCGTCGCCACTTCCGGGTATTTCTGGACATATTCCGTCAGTCCCTCAGTGGCCATTGCGCCAAGCGTTCTGACAGCCGTATCCCGAAAGGTGGAGGACCTGAAAATATTCATGAAGCGGCCAAGGCCCAGACGTTCCATCGGCGCCTGCAAGGTCGCATTGAGTGCGGACGCACCCGCGGCACGTTTCGGGCTGACACCCTGTTCACGCAGGTTGACATAGCTTGAGCCGCCGATTTGGATGCCCATAAGGGCAAGAGCCGCTGCCGGATTGGCGGAATAAGCGACAATGTTGCCGACCTGCTGCGGCACAGAGCGCAGAAAATCGTATCCGAACTGCCCCAGCTTCGTGTCGGCAACAACGGGCGCGGGCCTTGCCCTCTCGTTTGCCGCAAGAGCTGAACGAAAAACGTCCGCCGCAAAGCTTTTCTCTCCGGCAAGCAGTTCGGCAGCCGAAAGGCCCGCTCCGTAAAAGGCCAGCGAAAAGTCCGCAACGCCATGATGCAGAGAACGTCTCACGTTTGTTCCGAAATTTGCAGCGGCGTTGAACACGCCGGAAAGGCCCTCGTCGTCACGGGAAAGAGCGGCATTCTCCGGGTTTTTCGCTGCCCAGCGCGCAAGTTCCCCGTCCAGCTCGATACGCAAAGCGTCCGCCTGATCCCGCGCATACTCCAGATCGGCAAGCGCCACCGAACGCGGAAGGCCCAGCCGCACGGCGGCGGCTTCGGCAAGAGCCAGCCTTTGCGGCGTTATGCCCTCATCACGGGCAACGGCCAGCGAAGCCCGCAGGGATGGAGAGGAAGATATCTCCCGCGTCCTGTCCGTCGTCCAGGGCCGTTCTTCCGTCATCACCGGCTGGGGACCGAACGGGCCTGTTTCGGATTCGGCAAGCGCCAGCTCTATAGCTTCTCCCGAACGGGGAAGGATGGTAAAATCGTCCTGAATAAGTTGCGTCATGTCCGCCCCCAGCTATTTTTCCGCCTGCCACTGGTCAAGAACACCTTCCACAAGAGCCTGACCGCGCGTAAGGTCTCTGTCCCACCACCATTCCCGTTTGATGCTCCCCTCTATCAAAAGATGCGCGATAAGTTTTCGCAGCTCCGCGCCTTCATACGGTTTGCCAGGTCGTTTTTGCTGTTCCATGGCAACGGCTGTCACAAGCCATGCCGGAAACTCACTCTCACCCCTTTCGGGATTGAGCGTACGCCACTGGGAAAGTATCTCCTGCCGCGAAAGCTCTGACAGGCTGCCGCCTACCGCATTCCAGGTGAGCGCCTGTTTCATTTGCTCCGTCGTCATGCGCCTGTCGTAGGCGTATGACATGATGAAATCCTCAGTCAGTGGCTTCCCTCTGAATGCCGCTTCATCAATCAGGCTTTTCAGTTCGGCCAATGCCGTTATGTTCCGCATGTTTTCGGTAATTTTGCCATTGAATACATCAGAAGCGCTTTTCTGTGCTTCTTCGGAAAGACCTGACGAGGCAAGCAGACGGTCAAACTGTGAGGGTGACAATCCCTTTTCCCTTCCCTCTGCCACAACGCGCTCAACATCGCGCGCCATAATCGCCGTAGCCCTTTTTTTCCAGAACGACACTTCGCGCTCAACAAGACCACGGGTACGATCTCTCAGCAGGGGATCTTGAATGGCGGCCAGGGACTCAAAGGCTTTTGCCTGCATTTCGGAAAAAGATGCTCCGGGATCATTCATGGCAATGCTGCGTGCAAGCTTTTCAGCTTCCTGCCGTGCCGCTGCGTCAAGACCTTTTTCAATGGCCCCTTCAAGCTGCGCGGCAGCGGCAAGGCTCATGCCGTTTATGCCGCCTCCACCGGCAAGGCCGCCAAGGATGTCGTCCGCTTCGCGCCGCAGCCGGCGCTGTACCGAGGCGCGCACGTCCGGCTCCGATCCGCTGAACCGCGTAGCACGTTCGGCATAGGTGGAACGCACGAAGTCCTCCGGCGTCATGCCCTCCCGCCATGCCTTGCGAAGGATGTCGCCCGCGCCTGCCGCCCCGTGCTGTACCGCAGTGCTCCAGACCATTTGCTGGAGCTGCGGCGAAGCATTGACCGCATTCGCCGCGCCGGACGGCAGCGAACGCATGGCAGGTTCATAAAATTCCCGCTGGATGTACTCCCGCTCAATGTCGGCAAAGCCGGGAGCCTGCGCCTCGCGCTTCCACGCCTCCGGCATGGCGCCGGACTTGCCTCCGGTATCGGCAGGCCCTGCGGCCCGCAGCCGAGCGGCCATAGACGCGGCCTCTCCCCCCTTGCTTTCGAGGAAGCGCAAAAATCCATCCATGCTCCCCTGTTTGCTGGAAAGCTGAAAGCGCCCGTAGGACGTGCCGCCCTTTTTGTCGTAGCCTATGGCCAGGCTTCCATCCTCCCCCGCCTCGTAGCGGGCGGAAATGTCCCCAGGATGCGAACTACCGGCCTTCCATCCCTGCAACAGATTGGAAGCCGCCCCAAGGTCCCCGCGTTGGACATAGGCCAGACCGCGCCTTAGCTGAATATCGCTGGCCATCTCCATCATGGGAGCTGTGGCGTCAAGCCCGCGTGCCGCCAGCGATCTGCCGTATTGCATGAGCTGGAAATCCAGCCACGCGCCGTTTCCGGGGTCGCGTTCCGCATCGGCAAGGAGCTGCGCCCGCTGGCCTTCAAGGACGCTGTTTTCCCAGCGTGAGCGCTGCCCGGAAGCGTAAGCGGCGCCCTGCTCCTGCGCGCGCAGGGTGAGCGCAGCCATCTGCCCGGAAAGCTCGCGCTGGAACACCTCGTTGGGATTCCCGGCGAATTCGGCAAGCTGCCTGTCCGCGATCTCCCGCATCTTTGTTGCGAAATCCTCACCGGCGGTGAGCGCATTACTGCCTTGGCGGGTCTGGACGTACTGTTCCTCCCATGCGGCAAACTCTTTCCGCGCGGCAAGCAGGCTCTCGCTGATGCGTGTTTGCTGCTCACGAGCATAGTCACGGGCGAGGATGGAACCTATGCGTTCGCCCGCTCCGGCGACGACGTTAAGGAGTTCAGCGCCTCGCGTGTCCACCGGCATGACCGGCACGCTCACCTTTCCGGGCATCTGTATGCCTGCCGCGCCGGTTCGCTCCTGATAATACTGCTGCCGTGGCATGTCTCAACCTGCCTTCTGTCTTAGAGTAGGGCGGCAAGGCCCTTTTTCCTGGATATGCCCGCAATGTCTGACGCAAGTCCCTTAACGTCACTGGGGATAGCCGCAGCTCCTGCGCTTGATGATCCGAACAGGCCGGAAAGGCTCCCGCCTGCCAGACTGTATATGCCGAGGCCGGAGGTCAGGCCGGAAAGCCCAGCCGTAAGAAGAGACGTGCCGATGCTGTTCGCAGCCCTGTTGAGATAGGATGACTGGGCGTCGTAGACATCACTCTGGAAATCCAGCGTCTTTGCCTGCTGTTCCGCTCCCCAGAGGGCAAGGGCCTTCTGGTAGGCGTTTTCCCCAACGTCTGCGGAAAATCGCTCGATATTGCCGAGGCTAACGTCCAGGGCGCTGCCGCTGCCCATATCCACGTTCCCGGCTGCGAGAAGGGAACGATTCTGCCCCTGCGTCTCCTTGAACTGACGCCGGAGCTGCTCCCGCTGCCGGTCGTATTTCTGCGCCTCGATCTCGCCTTTCTGACGCTGGATGTCCGCCTGTTGGCGGCTGGCGTTCGCCTGCGCCTGCAAGGCATTTGCCTGCGCCCTCTGCTGCGCCGCCTGCGTTTGCGATGACGCCAGAGAACCGGCAGCCGTCAGGCCGCCAACGGTGAGCGCAAGAGTTGCGGCGCTTCCCATTATCCTTGACCTCCTGTCATGTCCGCGAGTTCCACGGAGGTGAGGACGGCAAGCAGCGTCACCGGCTGCGGGCCGTCAAAGACCAGTTCCAGTTTTCCGCCGTCGCGCCAGCCTCCCGCCAGCGGCACGGCCCAGTCAGCAAGCGACGCCTGTCCAGCGCCGCGAGCCGGAACTGGCATGGGCGGTCCGTCCCCCACTCTGGCCGTAAAGGGGCTGGAGTTGATGACGCGGCATTTTACGGCATTGAGTTTGCGGACGCGCATGATCGTTGATCCATTCTCAAGCGTGGTCTCCGGCATACAGGGGATGCAGCGGGCCGGGAAAGGCGTCTTGTCTTGACCGTCCACATGGAAAGGCGTCTGGCCGGTCCCGCCCTCGTAGAAATTCGCCAGACGTTCGACGTAACGGACGCCGCCGCGCGTCACATGGAACCATATCTGCGAGTTGCCGTCCGGTCCGGGGATGACGGCCACGTCCTCAAACGTCCCGCCGGGGGTGGAGTGGCGATGCCAGCCAATCACGTCATGCTCGCGCATGTAGGTGAGACCGGCCAGCGTGCCATCTTCAAGCACGCACCAGATGATGGAATGCGGTTCCGCCTGCCATGCCCACGAAACGACGGGGCTGTCCCGCAGGACGTGACGGGCAAGGAGGGAGAGATCCCCGGATTCGTAGCGGTCTGCGCTGAAATTATAGCCGAATTCACGCACCACGCGCCCGCCGCGTTGCAGGTAGACAAGGCCACTGCCCGTCCGCAGGACAGGGAGGAATGGCTGGGCGCCATAGAACGTCTGCGGCTGGAAAGAAAGATTTGACGGCGTGACTGCCCCGCCGTCCGCGCCCGCAAGTATCCATTCCCCGCCTTCCGTGCCGAGAGCCAGCCCGTTGCGGTCTGACTGGCACCAGAGTATCCGGTTTGCCTGCGTTGCGGCAAGGGTGGCCTCGATGGCGTCATCATCGGACGGGGGGATGCTGGCCGCCATGCTCTCGAAATTCCCCGCCTGCGACAGCCAGACCGTCAATGGCTGACTGTCCGAGGCCGCGAAGCCGAGCCGCTGCTGATGCAGAAAGACAACCGCAGGATATTTGCCCTCATCGTCAAAGGGGTCGCGGGCATCTGGCGGCGTGTCCTCCGTGTCGGCGGAAAAATTCCTGTCCTCAAATGAAAGACCGGAGACGACTTCCTCGCCCAGGCTCGCGCCTTCCGTGACCGGCGCGTCGTCGGCCCAGCCCCAGTCCGTGCGCTGTACGGTAAACGTCCCGGTCAGCGACGAGGACGATCCGACGACGTACCAGCTCCACGCGCCTGTCGGCTGTTCATCACCTTCCGCAGGATCAGCCGCCCAAAGCAGCATGGCCCCTGTGCTGTCGTCGCGCCAGAGGATGCGTCCCTCGGTATCTTCGCTAACCGTCGCTTCCAGTATTCTTGTCGTGCCGCCTCCGATGCTGTTTCCCGTACGAACAGCGACCGTGCACAGATAGCGGCCAGGAGCCTGCCGGAACGTACCGCTTATGCGACGACCTTCGGCAAGCTGCGCGCCGTCCAGCCGCAGGACAGACTCGACAAGCACATCATCCGACACGGGAAGGCGTCCTATGTATCCAAAAACTCCGCCCTTTTTCTTGTAAATGCGGTACTCGCTCGCGCCTTCAACCTGAGAAAGGGAGATGCGGATGAAATAGCTTTGCGAGAGAGGGGCGACGTTCTCGACAGTCACGGCTGTCGAAGATGGGGATTCCTCCCCGGTGGCGGCGTCGATGACCGTGGCCACATAGCTGTAGCTCGTACGGCTGTTTTCCCCGGCAGGGATGTTGCCAACCGGCACGGCCTCAACGATGCGCGGCGCGGCGATGGACGGCAGCCAGTCTATGCGCTCATAGCGCCAGTCGTCGTCCGCGTAGCGTGAGAGTTTGGCCGGGGGATGATTGTGGTGGGCCAGAAATATCACGTCCGCGCTTTGGGCGAAGCAAAGTTCAGGCAGTTCGTCAAGACGATACGGGAGGGATGCGGCGCCCGTCTTGTACAGACTGCCGTCAGACAGCCAGACGTTGACCGTTGTCCCCGCGTCCGTGCCGATCAGTTCAAGCATCCGGCTTTCACTGGCAGAAAAGATGAACGGCAGGAAGCGCGCCCCGCCGGGTATGCCTTTCGTCCCTGCGGAAGAACAGCCCAAACATTCAAGACCCGGACGTTTGGTGATGCCGCCCTGTGGGAGCGGTATCATGTTCTCCAGCTTCTCGCATCCCGTCTGGTAGCGGGGTTGGTCCACGCGGGCCGCCATTTGCGGCGATATCTCCCCGCCGTTGAGGACGTTTTGCGCCACATGCAGCGACGAACGCACAGCGGCGGCCGCCGTTTCGGCGGCTTTTTGCCGGTATTCGTCACGGCGACGTTCTTCCTGTGCCCGTCTTTCGGCCATCTGCGCCCGTTGTTTGTCGATGCGCTGCATATCAGACGTGAGACTCATTACCTGGCCTCGATGTAGGGAGAGCCGAGAGGCAGCAGTTCACGCCGCTCTCCGGCGTCCGACGCCTGCGCCTGCTGAAAGGCAAGCTGGGCAAGTTGCAGAAGGGACGCGCCAAGGCCAAAGGACTGGGCGGAAAGCGGCGCTATCTCAGCGGCTATCCTTGTAGCCACGGCATCGGCAAAGTCTGGCGTCCAGCCGGACGGGTCCGTCATACGGCGGACGTAACGGAGATTGCAGGGCGTGGCGTTGGTGAAAAGAAGGTTGCCGACGACGGAAAAACGGGCCTGCGGCGCTCTCAGGTCCTCCGCTGGACGCACGTCGATGACGCGCAGGCAGTCGTCAGGCAGGGTGTAGGCGTAGCGGTATCCGTGTGCGGGGGCCTCGATTTGACCGGGAGTTGCGTATGCTGTGGCAAAGTTCCACGGATGGGCGCGAAGTAGCTGCTCGGACACGTCGTCAAAGCGCGTCGAAGCGCCCCAGTCAACGTCCTGCAACGATGCGGACAGCGGCAGACCGCACTTCATGAGCGCGGCGTTGATGACAGAGAGTTTATCCATTCCCAGCCTCACTTGCTGCGTTTTGCGTATCCATGTCGCTGACGGTCTTTGCCGTCTGCGCTATGCCCTGTGCCATTTGTACGGCCTGTTGCATGGCCATGTTTTCGCTTTGCGCCGCCTGCGCCTGCGCCCGTTGCTGACGAATGGCCAGCACGTCGGCGTCCGCGCGGATGACCTTGCCCGGCGCGCCGAGACCGGTAGCCAGCTCGTCCACGGCCTGGTCGATGTCGAGCTTGTCCAGAGCCTGCGGGTCCGCCTGAGCCAGCGCCAGCACGTCCTGAACGAGCGCCCGCGTCGTTTCCGCGCCTGTTTGCCGCAGGGCGTTGGCAATGGGGCTGACAAAATCTATTTTCATGGCCAGCGGCATACCCAAAAGACTTTCCGGCGGAGGAGGCATGACTCCCTTGCGGTCAAGCATCCCGGCAACTCTCCACAGCAAAGGAGTCAGCACGTTCGGCTCGTACGCGCTCATGACCGGGCCGAGTTGTTGCAGCGCCTCGCGCTTTCGCTCAAGGAATTCCGTTGCGCTCATATCCCGTGGCCTCTGGTCGAGAGGTACGGAAGCGAATACGGAGGCCAGCAGCTCGTCCTCGATGCGCCCGGCGACGTTCTGCACCTCAGCCTGGAGGTACTGGAAGGCACTCGCCCACGGAGCAAGGTCGATGATGGGCCGGATGGCGTCATTGGACGCGACGTAGTTCACCGCGTGAGGATGCAGGCAGACGGCGTCCTTGTACTGGATGGGGGCCGCCACCGGCGGGGACACAAGCTTGGCCAGACCAACCAGCTTGTCCCGCTCCATCTTGTCGATCTGCCTGATGTCGGACAGGGCGTCGTCCCCCGGCCCCGTGCCGTAAAGCCCGCAAGCGTTCCACGTCGTGAAAAAGTACGGCATCTCCATATAGCCGCCCTCGCGCAGGAAGTCCTCCCCGCCCGGCTCCCAAAAGTACGACGCCCACGGCATGGACTTGGCGTCCAGCTTCCCCGGATCCCGCATATCCCTGCGCCGCACCACATGGATGACCTCAACAGGCGAATACGGAGCGGTTTCAAGCGCCTTGCGCGTCGCATCTGAAAGATTATCTTTTCCAAATATCTGCGCCATGCGTGCCGGAGTCATCCGAATCCGCCGCACAACGGAGTCCAGACGCCCGCCAGTGTCCATGCCGACCGAAAAACTCCCGATGTCGATGCACTCGCAGCGGATGTCCGTCGTCTCGTCCGCCTCAACATACAACAGCGCGCAGCCAGCCCAGAGCAGATCCGTATTGAACGAATGGATGGCCTGATAAAACCCGCCAGCATTCAAGGCTGAATCCATGCGCGCATTGACCTCGTCCAGCCACGCGGGCGCGCCGGACATCTCCCACAGGTCGCCATTGCGAAACGCCGCCTCGAACCAGGGCGCATTGCGCGGCGTCATGCCGCTCGTCAGCCCGGCAGCCCCCTTGCGCAGGGCTGCCGAGCCGATGGAAAGGAACGCCTCGCTATTGCGACGCTCTCCCCTGTCTGTCGTCAGTTCGCCGTCAAAGACCCCGCGATGCGGCGCAAGCCAGCGTGCAAGCTCCTGCCACCGTCCCATTCGAGCGGAGCGAAGCCCGTCAAGATGGGAGGCAAAACGCTGTATCTCATCAAGACGAGACATTCCCATATCCACCCTTTACATGGGGCGACCAAGAAGGCCGCTCGACTTTCCTGATGTTCCCGTTGTCCCGGACGAGCCGGACGCCCCCAGCGGCGACGTGAGCAGCGTGCCGCTCATGCCGCTGCGCGCCCGCAACTTCCGCCGCTCCGCATCCCGCACAGCGCTGCTTTCCGGTTCCGCCTCCTCTTCGCGCACGGGGATAGGGTCATACGCCGGCGCCGATACCGACGGCGACCCCCCCAAGCCAAAAAGCCCGCCGATAGCGCTTGCTACTCCTCCCATGTTTACCCCCTGAATTCAGGGCCAAGCTGAAACCTGCCCTTTTCGCTGATGTAAGAAAGTTCGCAGTGGCGCACGATACGTCCCCCGTTTTTTGCCACATCCCAGAAAAAGAGCCTGTCGATGAACCGGCAGGGCCAGCTCCGCAATCCGTCACGATTCCAGCGGAATGCCCTGCTGGAAAGCGTCTCGTCCGGCCAGCCTAGACAGAGGGCATTGATGAGCTGATCAACTGCCACAAGAATATTTTTGGCGTACTCGGTCAGCTTCACGCGCTCACCCCGTCAAAGTTGATGGCAACAGCCTGCAACGCCTCGATGCTCTGCGCGCTTTCAATGGCGGTGCGAAGCGTCCACTTTCGCGTATAGAGCGCCTGACCGTAAGCAATAACCTCAAGACGCATGGTGCGAAGCTGGTCCAGCGTCACGGTATGAAAGCTGTTGTCCGCAGCGCAAAACGTGATTTCCGGCGTGCCAGTGGCCTCAAGGCTGACGATGAGGCCGTCAATGTCCCTGTTGCTGCGCTCAGTTGCGTCGATGACAAATCCGGCAGAGGACATGATTTTGCCGGAAGCCTCAGCCAGGGAAAAAGCATCATTGAGCCGTGCAAGGCAAAGAGACCTGGCCTCTTCCAGCGAGAGCAGTTCCATGCCAACCGGCAAGCGGTAGCATTCCAGCGTCTTTTTGAGATAAGCAGCATCAGCTGGCTTTGCCCCTTCGTACAATTGAACGACCTTTGCCCCTTGAGGCGCTGAGGTGACAAAACATGCCGCCTCAAC
>NZ_CALVHE010000086.1 GCF_944327235.1 uncultured Desulfovibrio sp. | reverse complement strand
AATCACCGTCATGAGGATATCTACAAACTCCTCCTCAAGATGCTCAGAGAGAATCCTCTCTGCTAGTCATGACCCTTCTTTTATTTTTATGACAAAAAGTAACCAACTGAAAGAACAATCTTTTTTCAAAAAACTCAGACCGGGAAAAAAGCCGCGAGCGCTGGAATCCCGCGCAAAAACCCGCCAGCTTATTGCCTTTTTGCCTTCCTCATGGCAGGATGCGCTATCGACTCTGCATACTGTCGGCAACATAGGGGAGGTTCGTTGTGCCAAGCCATATCCTGCTGCTGGTTCTTGGAGCCGCCCTTCTGCACGCGACGTGGAACATCATCGTCAAGGGAGGGGACAACAAGCTCTTCGAGTCAGCCCTCAATGCACTGGGCGGAGGTCTCGGCGCACTTTTCATCCTGCCGTTCCTCCCACCGCTTCCTGTCGCCTGCTGGCCGTTCCTGGCCCTTTCCTGCTGCTGCCACCTCACCTATTACATCTGCATCTCCGCCGCCTACAAGGAAGTCGATCTTTCGATCGGCTACACCATCATGCGCGGCTGCGCCCCCCTCATCACTTCCATCGTCATGCTCTGCCTCGGTCAGGGACTCAGCCTGACGAGCTGGAGCGGGGTCGCCATCCTCTGCCTCGGCATCTTGGCGCTTTCCCTGGACAATCTGAAACGGCACGCCAACCTGCGGGGCATCCTCATCTCCCTGCGCACCTCCTTCGTCATCGCCGGCTATACGCTGGCGGACGGTTTCGGCGCGTCGGCCGGCGGCGACGGCTACGGCGTGGCCTACGCCTGCTGGATATTCTTCCTCAACATCTTCCCGCTGCATATCTACGTCTTCCTGCGGCATGGTCGTGAATATTTGCCCTATCTCCGGCAGCGCGGGGGGATAGGCATCTTCGGCGGGCTGTGCGGCCTGGGTTCCTACGGCATAGCCATCTGGGCCATGACCAAGGCGCCCATCGCCATGGTGGCGGCCCTGCGCGAGACATCCGTCATTTTCGGCATGCTCATGGCCGTCATCTTTTTGGGCGAAAAGCTTACGCCCAGCCGCATCCTGGCCGTCCTGCTCGTGTGTTGCGGCACAATGGTACTCAAGTACGGTTAGCCAAAAGGCCGGCCTCTGCATATAGTCGGTTGCCTGCCCTTGACGGGCGAGGCTTCTGCCTTTAGTGTGGCCAATGTTCTTTTTTGGACAAATCATATTTTGGAGGATCACATGGGGGATTTACCAGAAAAGCATGAGCTGATGGAGGAAGCACGCGAGGCTCTTGCCAAAACTCTCGGCCCCACCGAAGTTCTGGCGCTCGCCCTGGGCGCCATCGTGGGCTGGGGGTGTTTCATGCTGCCCGGCATCACCTTTCTGCCCAATGCCGGCCCGCTGGGTACCATCATCGCTTTTTTTATCGGCGCATTCTTTCAGTGCATCGTGGCGCTGGGCTACAGTTTTCTCATCAAGCCCTATCCGGTGGCGGGCGGGGCTTTTGTGTACGCCTACGCGGGATTCGGCTCCAAGGGAGCCTTCATCTGCGGCTGGGCGCTGGTGCTCAGCTATGTCTGTGTCATTGCCGCCAACGCCACGGCCATCATTCTGCTGGTACGCTTCCTGCTAGGGGAAAGCATCCAGTTCGGCCATCTCTATACCGTTCTGGACTGGGATATCTACCTCAGCGAAGTGGGCTACATTACGGTCATCCTGCTCGTTTTCGGATATATGAACTTCCGTGGAGTTGATGCGGCCAGTGCCGTTCAGGTCTTCCTGGCCTTTGCCCTGACCATCGGCGTGCTGGTACTCACCATCGGCACGGCCACCGCCGAGACCGCGAGCCTCGACAACCTTCAGCCCCTCTTTGCGGAAAACCGCTCGGCCATTGCCTGCGTCATGATGGTGCTGGCTTTGACGCCATGGCTATATGTGGGCTTTGACACCATCCCGCAGATGGCGGAGGAGTTCTCCTTCTCTCCCGGCAAAGCCCGTGATCTCATGCTGCTTTCCATCATCTGCGGCGCCGTCATCTACGCCCTCGTCACGCTGTGCGTCGCCGGCCTCATCCCCTACAAGGAACTGCTGGCCGCCAACCATGACTGGGCCACGGGCTGGGTCGCCAATCAAATCTTCGGTCGCTGGGGCGGGGTAGCCCTTGCCGTTCCCGTGTTGGCGGCCATTCTGACAGGCATGAACGGCTTCTTCATGGCCACCACGCGCCTGCTGTTCAGCATGGGCCGCAGCAAATTCCTGCCCGGCTTCTTCTCCGAAGTGCATCCCAAATACAATACCGCCTGGAAGAGCGTCGTCTTCATCACGGCGCTGACCTTGATTGTGCCGTGGTTCGGGAGACCGGCTCTTGACTGGATCGTGGCCACATCGTCCATCGGCACGGCGCTTGCCTACCTTTTCGCCTGCCTGACGGCACGCAAGTATCTGCTTGCGCACCCTGAGCTGCGCGAATCCTCCTGGGGTAAGCCCGTCTGCACTCTGGGCGCCATTACATCGCTTATCTGCATCGGCCTGCTCATGATCCCCAGCTCTCCCGTAGCCATCAACGTGCCCAACTGGGCCATGCTCTTTGCCTGGGTCGCCCTCGGGGCCATTTTCTTCCTGGGCAAGCAGCAGGAACTGCTTTCCATTCCGCACTCGACCATGCGCTACCTGCTGTTCGGCAAAGCCGATCAGGAAGTGCTGTTCGACACCATGGAAGACGACGAGGACATCGTCTAGCGATTTCGGCACGGAGGGAGACGGATGCCCATGCGACTGAAAGACCTGCGATGCCGGACCAGAGCGTGCCGCCTGCCGTTCTGTCCGTCATGGGCGCAGCGCGGGCGCCGTCTCCCTGCCGGCAGCACACGACCGTTCACCGCGTCATGCGCCGCCCTTAGGGTCGCAGACGTTCCGAGAAAGCCAGTCATCTTCGACCTCGAAGCTGTCGAAGCCATAGCGGAGTAATATCATGCGTTTGTTGCTTTCCATTCTCCTTGCCCTGCTCCTGACCATCGTTCAGGTGTACATCGGCCTGGAAACCTTCTTCCCCAGCGTGTTCCAGCAGAAGACGCACGTTGTGGATGAGCTGATCGAAGACAAGAAACCCATCATCAACAAGCTCACGCCCGAAGAACAGGCCTGGATCACCAGCCACGGCACGATCACCGTGGGCGTGGACCCCTACTTCTACCCCATCGAGACTTTTGACGGCCGCGGTCAGTATTCCGGCCTTGGCGGCGACTACATGAAGCTTCTGAGCCACCTGACCGGCATCCAGTTCCTGCCGCTGCGCCTCAATGACTGGGCCGCCACCGAGCACAGCGCGCAGGCCCGCGAAGTGGACATGTACATGGCCGCCGCCCAGACGGCGCGCCGCAGCGAGTATATGCTCTTTACCGAGCCCTACATCAACGAACCCGGCGTCATCAGGGCGCCCCGTACCTCCGGCCTGCACGACATCACCGTGGCCGATCTACACGGCAAAAAGGTGGCTGTGGTGGCCGCCTACTCCTGGCATGACTTCCTCCTGGAACACCATCCCGAAGTGGAAGTGGTGCCCTGCGCCACCACTGTGGACGCGCTCAAGGCCGTGGTCAACGGCGATGCCGACGCCATCATCGACTACGAATTCAACCTGAAGGAAAAGATCCACACGGCCGGCATCATGCAGATGGAGAAGGTCGGCAGCGTGGAGTCCAGCTACGGCCACGCCATTGCCGTGCGCAAGGACTGGCCCATCCTGTTCAGCATCCTCAAGAAGGGGATGGACAGCATCACCCCTGAAGAAAAGACTAAGCTGGCCGAATACTGGCTGGCGCAGGAAAGCGCTCCCGAACCGGCCGACCGTCACCTGCAGTGGCTGTTCTTCTTCTTCACTGAGATCGTGATGCTTGGCTTCGGCTTCCATACCTGGTGGCAGATCTCTGTCACCAAGGCGACTCGCGCCCGGATCCGGGACATCCGCGAGACCAACCGCGCCAAGGCCGCCGCTGTCTCCGCCACCAAGGCCTGAGCCAGACTGCCATGACCAGCCAAAGCCGCCGCAAGGCGGCTTTTTTGTTTACCTGCGCCTCCGCGCAGAAAGCGACAGGGCGGGAAAGCTTCCGCTTCCCCGCCCCGCACGGCATGTCACAGGACAACGCTACTTTTTCTTGTGCTTCGGCCGACCGTCATCAGGACGGACGGCATTATGCGCCCGCTCGTCCTTGCGGCGCTCCGGCTTCTTGTCCAATGCGGCGCGCAGCGCGTCCCGGTAGCAGCGCAACACAGCCAGCCGAGCGTACTTTTTGTTTTCCGCCGGTATGATATGCCAGGGCGCATAGGCTGTACTTGTACGCAGGAACATCTCATCAGCCGCCACGCTGTAGGCATCGCGCTTTTCCCGATTGCGCCAGTCCTCATCAGTGATCTTGTACTGCTTCCACGGCGTCTGCTGCCTTTCCTCAAAGCGTCGCAGCTGCTCATCAGGAGAGATATGCAGCCAGAATTTCAGCAGGATGTTGCCGTCCTCGGTGAGCTGCTCCTCAAAATGGTTGATCTCGGCATACGCTCGGCTCCAGTCTTCACGCGGAGTGAGCTTCTCCACTCGCTCCACGAGCACGCGTCCATACCATGAGCGATCATATATGGTGATAAAACCGGCACGTGGTATATGCCGCCAAAATCGCCACAAATAATGATGCGCCAGCTCTTCGTCCGATGGCGCGCTGATGGGGATGACCTGAGTGATGCGTACGTCGGCCCCGCCGATGACTCGCCGTATGGCCCCCCCCTTGCCGGAAGCGTCCCAGCCTTCAAAAATAAGCGTGCTGGATATGCCCCGCCGATACGCGTGGTAGGTGAGGGAAAAGATCTCATCCTGCAGCTTTTTCAATTCCTTGCGGTAGTGGTCAGGTTCCTTTGACCGGCTGAGATCAATGGCCTCCAGACTGGAGACGAGCCCTTCCTGCACGCTGCCGCCGTCATGCTCCTGCTCCTTCTCCAGCGCCACGCGTCCGGCCTTGGCATCCTGTGCACGCATGGCACGTTCCATGCCGGCGATGATGGCCTGCGCCACGGAGAGATTGCGATAATTGGCGTCCGCGGCGTCCACGATGGTCCAGGGCGCTTCCGGGCGGTCCGTCAAGCGGATGGCCGTGGAGATGCCTTCCACCAGCCCTTCATAATTATCGGCGGTCTTCTTGTCATAGGGCGTGAAGTGGAAGACTTCCTGATGCGCAAGGCGATGTTTGAGCCGGTGGGCAAAGGTTTTCTTGTCCAGATGCAGCCAGAGCTTGATGATGGCCATGCCGGATGCGGCAAGGCTGTTTTCCAGCCCCCGCAACCGATGCAGACGGCTGGTGAAAGCTTCTTCCGAGATGTCCCGGCAGGCCCGCAAGCGCACCGCAGGCCCGTACCAGCCGCCCAAAAAGACCCCCACTTCCCCAGCCGCAGGCAGCTGCCGCCAGTAGCGCCAGAAAGGCGGGCGTTCGCGCTCTTCATCCGTTTCAAACCAGAAGGCATGGTGATGCAAATGCTTGCCGTCCATCCATTCGGAAAGCAGATTGGCCACAGCCCCCCTTCCTGCTCCATTGAGTCCCGCTATGGTGATGAGTACAGGGATCTTGCGGGTCAGACACTGACGCTGCGCCTCAAAAAGGCGCAGGCGCAGCTGCTGCATGGCGACTTCATATTCCTTGTCGGCGCATTTCCGCCCGAGCGCGGCAGATTCAAACATATGACCTCCTTGTCCTGTAAAGTGTCCCGTATGGCTCCATGAGCTTATGAAGGGCTATATATTGCAGTCTATCCCCGCACGGCATGAATCACAAGGAAAAACGACAAGTGCTCTGCGCTCTCGCCGCGGGGACGCTCCTTGACCGTCAGGAGAGAACAGGCTATCTTTTTGCCATCTTACTCGGGGAGTCCAACATGTTTCCTACCATTACCGGCAGAAAGATCCGAAATGCCATCATCGGTTGTGGCCGCATCTCCAAAAATCACTTTGGCTCGATAGAAAAGCATCAGGACAATATGGAACTGGTTGCCGTCTGCGACAGCGATCCTGCCGTGTTGCGCGATCATGTGGAGCGTTATGGCGTTCCCGGTTTTTCCTCCCTGAGCGAACTTCTGGACAAGAGCGATTGCGACCTTGTGACCATCTGCACGCCGAGCGGCCTGCACCCTCAGATGGTCATCGAAGCCGCCCGCGCCGGGCGGCACGTCATGACGGAAAAACCCATGGCCACCCGCTGGAAAGACGGTCTGGCCATGATCCACGCGTGCGACGAGGCCAGACGGCGTCTTTTTGTGGTCAAGCAGAATCGGCGCAATGCCACGCTCCAGCTGCTCAAACGTGCGGTGGACGAACAACGCTTCGGCCGCATCTACATGGTGCACCTGAACGTTTTCTGGACCCGTCCGCAATCCTACTATGATTCGGCCAAATGGCGCGGCACATGGGAAATGGACGGCGGCGCCTTCATGAATCAGGCCAGCCACTATGTGGACCTGCTGGAATGGCTCATCGGTCCCGTGGCCGACGTACAGGCCATGACCGGCACCCTGGCCCGCCACATCGAGGTGGAAGACTCGGGCGTGCTCAATGTCCGCTGGCGTAACGGCGCTCTCGGTTCCATGGCCGTCACCATGCTCACCTACGACAAGAATCTGGAAGGCTCCATCACCATCATCGGAGAAAAGGGCACGGCCCGCATCGGCGGTGTGGCCGTCAATGAGATCCAGATCTGGAAATTTGACGAGCCACGCGACTATGACGCCACTGTGGCGGAATCCAGCTATGCCACAACCTCCGTTTACGGCTTCGGCCATCCCCTTTATTACAAGAACGTCATCGACGTGTTGCGTGGCGAAGCGGAGCCGGAAACAGACGGTCGCGAAGGGCTCAAATCCCTTGAGATCCTCATTGCCGCCTACTGCAGCGCGCGCGACAACAAAACCGTTTCGCTCCCGCTGGAATATTGACGTACGTCCGACAAAAGATCCGTACCGGCTGCGGCGGCGCTCCGCCGCCAGCTGGTACGGTACGGGCGAATGCGCCTGTTGCCTCGGCCATGCTGTTTCCTCCTGATGGTGAGAACGTGGCGGATGCTGCGTGGATTGCGCAGAAGATTCAAAGATTTGTAAAGAGGAGAGGGCATGGTTTCTCTCGATGCACTGCGGCAGGGAACATCCGCTGTCGCTGTTGTGGGGCTGGGGTATGTGGGTTTGCCCCTGGCCGTGGCGCTTGCCCGGCATTTCAACGTCATCGGCTTTGACGTCAACAGTACTCGTGTGGCCGCCCTGCAACGTGGCCACGATGCCACTCGCGAAGTAGACAGCGCCGACTTGGCGAACTGCAAAGCGCTCTTCACCGATGACCCTGAGCAGCTGCGGCAGGCATCGGTCATCATCGTGGCCGTCCCTACCCCGGTGGACGATCACCGCAGGCCGGATCTGACGCCGGTGCGCGCTGCCAGCCGAACAGTAGGGCGCCACATGTCGCGCGGCTGCGTGGTCTGCTATGAATCCACGGTCTATCCCGGCGTGACGGAAGAAGAATGCCGCCCCACCCTCGAGGCGGAGTCCGGCCTGCGCTTCCCGCAGGACTTTACGCTCGGCTATTCGCCGGAGCGCATCAATCCCGGCGACAAGGTCCACCGGCTGGAGACCGTCCGCAAGATCGTCTCCGGCTCGGATGAGGCCACGGCGGACCTGCTGGAACAGGTGTACGGCAGCGTGGTGAGCGCGGGCATCCACCGCGCCTCGTCCATCAAGGTAGCTGAAGCCGCCAAGGTCATCGAAAATACCCAGCGCGACATCAATATAGCGCTCATGAACGAGCTGGCCATCATCTTCAACAAGCTCGACATCGACACGTTGGAAGTGCTGGAAGCCGCTGGGAGCAAATGGAATTTCCTGCCCTTCCGGCCCGGTCTCGTGGGGGGGCACTGCATCGGCGTCGACCCGTATTACCTCACCTATAAGGCTGAGGAGATCGGCTGCCACCCTGAAGTCATCCTTTCCGGCCGCCGGATCAATGACAGCATGGGGAAATTTGTGGCCGAGATCTGCGTCAAACGGCTGATCGAATCCGACAGACGCGTCAAGGGCGCGCGCGTGGGTATCCTTGGCTTTACATTCAAGGAGAATGTGCCGGACATCCGCAACACGCGCGTGGTGGACATCGTGGCGGAGCTGAAGGAATACGGCATCACTCCCCTTGTGCACGACCCCGAGGCCGATCCCGCCGAGGCGCTGCACGAATACGGGCAGGAACTCCTGCCGCTTTCGGCCCTGAGCCATTTGGACGCCCTCATCCTGGCTGTGGCGCATGAGAGCTTCCGCAGCCTGGGACTCGACGACATCAAGGCCATGTTCGGGAGCGGGGCTGTCAGCCTCATGGACATCAAGGGATTCTGGGACAAGCGCGCCCTGCGCGACGCCGGCATTGACCTCTGGCGACTGTAAGCATCCACGGAGAGAGTATCCATGCAGTTTATCGATCTTGCCGCGCAACAGGCGCGTATCCGTTCCCAAATCGATGCCCGCATCAAGGCTGTCCTGGACCACGGGAAATATATCATGGGGCCGGAAGTGGCTGAACTGGAGGCTGGCCTGTGCGCCTTTACCGGCGCACGGCACTGCATCACCTGCGCATCCGGTACGGATGCTCTGCTCATGCCTCTCATGGCCTGGGGCATTGGCGAAGGCGATGCCGTTTTCGTGCCGCCCTTCACCTTTTTCGCCACGGCGGAAGAGCCCGCCCTTCTGGGAGCGACGCCTATTTTCGTGGATATCGATCCGCAGACCTTCAACATGCGGCCCGACCTGCTGGCCCGTGCGGTGGAAGCTGTCCTCAGGCAGGATCCCGGCATCTACCCTCTCCCCGAAGCGGCACGCAATCGCAAGCTGACGCCGCGGGCGGTCATCCCTGTGGATCTCTTCGGCCAAGCTCCGGCATATGCGGAGTTGCTGGAGGTGGCCCGCGCCCATGATCTGCTTGTCCTGGAAGATGCGGCCCAGAGTTTTGGCGGCACGCATCACGGGCAGCGTCATTGCGCTTTGGGGTGTCATGCGGCCGCCACGAGTTTCTTCCCCGCCAAGCCTCTGGGCTGTTACGGGGACGGCGGCGCCGTCTTTACCGATGACGACGATCTGGCGGACCTGCTGCGCTCCATCCGTGTGCACGGCAAAGGCAGCGACAAGTACGATAACGTGCGTCTCGGGCTGAACGGCCGTCTGGATACCCTGCAGGCCGCCATCCTGCTGGCCAAGCTGGAGATATTCCCTGAAGAGCTGACGGCGCGGCAGCAAGTGGCCGAATGCTATGCCCGGCATCTTTCCGACATCAAGGGCCTGACGCCGCCCCATGTGGCGGACGGCAACCGCAGCGCCTGGGCGCAATACTGCGTGCTGTTGCCCGACGGCAGCCGCTCCGCCGTCATGGAACGCCTCAAGGCGCAGGGGATCCCCACCAACATCTACTATCCCAAGCCGCAACACTGTCTTGCCGTCTTTTCCCGGCTGGGCTACGCGGCGGAAGATATGCCGACGGCACTCCAGGCTTCGCGCAACATCCTTGCCCTGCCCTTCCATCCCTATCTGCCGGAAGAGGACGTATGCAAGGTCGCCTCAGCACTTCGTGAGGCTCTGGCATGAGCGGCTCCACCGTTTTCGTACATGAAACGGCCTGCCTGGACGATCAGGTCAGCCTCGGCGGCGGGACGAAGATCTGGCACTTTACCCACATCCTGTCCGGGTCTGTGGTGGGAGAAAACTGCAATATCGGCCAGAATGTCGTCATCGGGCCTGATGTCCGCATCGGCAAGGGCTGCAAGATCCAGAACAACGTCAGCGTCTACAAGGGCGTGACGCTGGAAGATGACGTCTTTTGCGGACCGAGCATGGTCTTTACCAACGTATTCAATCCCCGTGCCCATATCCAGCGCATGGATGAGGCCCGCCCGACGCTTGTCCGGCAGGGAGCCACCATCGGCGCCAATGCCACCATCGTCTGCGGCATCACTGTGGGGCGCTATGCCCTGATCGGTGCGGGCGCGGTCGTGACTCGCGATGTGCCCGATTTTGCCCTCATCTACGGCAATCCGGCCCGCCAGCATGGCTGGGTATGCGCGTGCGGGGAAAAACTGCCGAAGGATCTGCGTTGCCCGGCCTGCGGCAAAGCCTATCTGCTGCGGGACGGCAGACTCGACGAGGCGGAAACGGGGGAGGAAGAGCACAGGTAAGCTGCTTGCCGCCTTCCCTCTTGCGATTTTATGACGAGTCCGGAACGGCGGGGCCGGAACGCTGTCGGATACAGCGATCTCCCTGCCGAAACGGCCACTTTGCCGGATTGACGGCACCGACTGACGGTATAGGCCCCCTCCCACATACCTCTGGGGGAGATTCCGCCGCATGTTTCCCGCTTTTTTCGGGCAAAGCCTGATTGTACCCAAGCGCCGCCGAAAGGGCGACAAGGAGCATGGATCGTCGGGCGCTACCGCTCAGTCCCCGCTGTGCGCAAAGTCCATCTAGGGCCTGTTAACACTATTTCATGTCTGTTTGGGGGGGAAGGGGAACCCCTCCGCCGGCGCTGGAGGGGTTCCCCTTCCCCCCAAGCCCCCCATCCCTTCCCCAGCGCGCTTTTACCGGGGGAAGAGTCAGGGACACGAGGTAACCCCGCCTCTATGGCATGCGGAGCGTGTACGGTCGATAGGCTTATATATTGAAATTGTTAGTAAAAATTGTATTAACAGGCCCTAGATGTTGTGTTCCGATAGGTTGTTCACCCTTTCCTCATTCGGTAAGTTGGAAGTTACCAGACAAACCAACAAG
>NZ_CALVHE010000085.1 GCF_944327235.1 uncultured Desulfovibrio sp. | reverse complement strand
TATCAGGCAAACGGGAGTCGGACGGGCCACCGCCGCGAAGAGATTCGGGGAGGAAAGTCCGGGCTCCACAGGGCAGGACGCTGGGTAATCCCCAGGAAGGGTGACCTTCGGACAGCGCCACAGAAAGTAAACCGCCCCCCTTGGGGGGTAAGGGTGAAACGGTAGGGTAAGAGCCTACCAGATGTCGTGGTGACGCGACATGCTCGGCATACCCCGTCTGGAGCAAGACCAAATAGGGAAGGAGGCTGGCCCGGCCAATCCTTCCGGGTAGGTTGCTTGAGGGTGCGGGTAACCGCACTCCTAGAGGAATGGTGGCCTCATGCGACGACGCATGACAGAACCCGGCTTACAGGCCGACTCCCGTTTGCATGAACTCTGCCGGAAACGCCATGAACGCCGAACACGCTGATCAGGCTCAGGGATCTGGTCCCGCGTCGCTTCCCGCGGACGACGGCCCGCGTCCGTGGGCCTTGCTGCTGGCGGCGGGTCGTGGATCGCGCATGGCCGCCGCCACCGGCGGCACGTCCAAGCAGTTCCTGCTCTGGAAGGATGCCCCGCTGTACTGGCACAGTGCCCGGACATTCAGCCGCAGCGGCGTGGTGGCCGGCATCATCTTCGTCTTTCCTCCTGACGCCCTCGCACGTTGCGAGGATGAAGTCCGTGCGCTCGACGCCCGTTATCCTCTCGGTCTGCCCTGGAAGGCAGTGAGCGGCGGGGCCGAGCGGGACGATTCCGTCCGTAACGGCTTGGCCGCTTTGCCGAAAGCGGTCACTCACATCCTGATCCATGATGCGGCACGCCCCTTCATGAGCGCCCGTCTTGTCCATGCCGTCCGTGCGGGACTTGCCGACGGGGCCGTGGCGGTCATTCCCGCCCTGCCGGTCACCGACACCATCAAGATGGTGGAAGACGGGCAGGTGCAGTCCACCCTTCCCCGTCATCGCCTTGTCGCGGTGCAGACGCCGCAAGGCTTTGCACGGAGCGAGCTGGAGGCGGCCCATGCCGCACGCGCGGCGGGATGCGCCGCCGGACAGGAGCAACAGCCCGTGACCGACGATGCCATGCTCATGGAGGCCGCAGGCCATACGGTACGGGTCGTGGCCGGGGAAAAGACCAATTGCAAGATAACCACGGTGGAAGATATGGCCCTTCTCAGTCCGTCGCCCTCGCTCCAGCCCCGTACGGGCATGGGGTATGACGTGCACCGCTACGCCCAGGATGCCGGGGAGCCCAAGGCCCGCCCCATGAAACTGGGCGGCATCGCCATTGACAAGGCGCCGGCCGTACTGGCGCATTCCGACGGGGATGTGCTGCTGCACGCTCTGTGCGACGCCCTGCTGGGGTGTGCCGGTCTGGGGGATATCGGTGAGCATTTCCCTGATGCTGACGCCCGGTTCGACAATATTTCCTCGGCGGTGCTGCTGGATCAGGTGCTGACGCGCGTCAGGCGCGCCGGGATACGTCCCTGTCATGCGGATATGACCATCGTGGCGCAGAAACCACGTCTGGCGGCTTTCAAGGATGCTATCCGCCACAATGTGGCGCGACTTTTGCAGCTCCCGCCTGAGGCCGTCAACGTCAAGGCGACCACCGAGGAGCGTCTGGGATTCACCGGAAGAGAGGAAGGCATCAAGGCCTATGCCGTCGTCAGTGCTCTGTACGATCCTCCCGCCGCAGCCGATGCAGGAGAATGCCATCATGCCAGTTGATCCTTCCCGTCCGTGGCTGGCCCATTACGAGGACGGCGTCAGCGCTGAGATCCCGGTCTACGGGAAACCGCTCTTTCATTTTCTGGACGAGGCGGCGCGCCGCTATCCGGATCGGGCGGCCTTGCGCTTTCAGAATACGATCATGACCTATCGCCAGCTCAAGCGGCAGGCCGAGCGTATGGCGGGGCGGCTGCGGGAGCTGGGCGTCGGTGACGGCGACCGTGTGGCGGTCATGCTGCCCAACTTGCCGCAGACGATCGTCCTGTTCTGGGCCATCCTCAAGGCTGGCGGCGTGGTGGTGATGCTCAATCCGCTCTATATGGAATCGGAGCTGCTGACCATCCTCAATGATGCCCGGCCCCGCCACATGATCCTGCTGGATCTGCTCTGGCCCCGCATCGATTCGTTGCGCGACCGATTGCCGGTGGAGACCTACGTCATCACCGGCGTGGGGGACGCGCTCTCCTTTCCGCTCAGTCTGCTCTACCGGTTGAAGGAGCTGCGCAACAGGCACGCCCCCCGTATCCCCTATGGCCCCGGCGTACTGCCCTGGAAGGAACTGGCGCGTGGGAGCGAAGCCTGCGTGGCCAACATCGCCACCCCTGACGAGACGGCCGCCCTGCTCCAGTATACCGGGGGCACCACCGGTCTGCCCAAGGGCGTCCCTCTGACGCACGGCAATCTTGGTTCCAATGCCCTGCAGGTGCTGGAAGTCATTCGCGATCTGCGTCATGAGCGCCACAGCATCGTGGGGCTGCTGCCCTTCTTCCACGTTTACGGGCTGTGTCTCGGCATCACCCTGCCCGCCATGCTGGCCGCCACGTCGCTGCCTCTGCCGCGCTATGTGCCGCAGGATGTGCTGCATCTCATCAATCGGCATCGGCCCACCATCTTTCCCGGCGCGCCTTCGGTCTACGCTTCGCTGCTGCAGCAGAAAAATCTGGCGCAGTTCGACCTCAAGAGCGTCAAGCTCTGCATTTCCGGTTCTGCTCCGTTGTCCCGCGACTTGCGGCGTCAGTTCCACGAGCTGACCGGCGCTTCCCTGCTGGAGGGATATGGTCTGACTGAGGCCTCGCCGGTCACGCACCTTAATCCGCTCACTCCCGAACAGCAGAAGGAGGGGTCCATCGGTATGCCCATGCCCGGTACGGACGCCATGATCGTGGAGCCGGGCGGCATGGAGCCGCTGCCTCCCCACACCGTGGGCGAGCTGCTCATTCGCGGGCCGCAGGTCATGCATGGCTACTGGAACCGCCCGGAAGAAACGGCGGCGACCCTGCAGGAGGGCTGGCTGCGCACGGGCGATCTGGCCTGTATGGATGAAGACGGCTTCTTCTACATCGTGGACCGCAAGAAAGACCTTGTCCTCGTGGGCGGTTTCAACGTCTATCCCCGCGAGGTGGAAGAGGTCATCATGGAACATGAGGACGTGCAGGAAGCCGTGTGCGTGGGCTTGCGTGATCCCCTGCGCGGCGAAGTGCTCAAATGCTACGTCGTGCCTCGTCCCCACGCCGCGCAAAAGCTGGACAAGGCAGCCATCATCGCCTGGTGCCGCAGCAAGCTGGCCAACTATAAGGTGCCGCGCCATGTGGAGTTTCGCACGGAGCTGCCCAAATCGGCTATCGGCAAGGTGCTGCGGCGTACGCTGCGCGAAGAGGAAGAAGCCCGGGCAGCCAGCCGGGCCAAGCGCCATGCCGCACATGCTGAAACGTCGGAAGAAGGCAAGGGAGGTGGAGCCTGATGCGTCTGTGCATCCAGCGAGTCCTGGAAGGTTCCGTAGCCGTGGACGGCACGACCCTCGCCAGCATCGGCAAGGGACTTGTCGTGTTGGTGGGCTTTGGACAGGCGGACGGTCCCGAGCTTGCCGGAAGCGACGTTTTTTCCGGCATGGTCCGCAAGCTTGTGGAGCTGCGCATCTTTCCCGGCGAGGGGGAGTACGCGCAAAAGATGCACTGCACGGTGCGCGAGGCCGGCGGCAGCATCCTGCTGATCCCGCAGTTCACCCTGTATGCCGATTGCCGCCGCGGTCGTCGGCCGGATTTTGTGGCGGCCGCTCCGCCCGCCACGGCACGCGACCTTTTCGATGCCTATGTCCGTCGAGTTGACGACATGATGCAAGGTAACGTATACTCTGGGTTATTTGGGGCTGACATGCGGGTATCGCTCTGCAACTGGGGGCCGGTGACGCTCTGGCTTGATTCTGCGGAGCTCTTTCCCCCGCCTGCAAAAGGATAGCGCGTTTTGCCTTTGAAAAAGGCGAACGCGAGGCGGCGGCACAGCGCCGCCCGGCCCAAATTGAGCGGAAAAACCGCGCTTTTTCCGTGAAACGACAGGCCGTATGGTTTGAAACGTGAAGCGTTTCAAACTGAAAATGCTCTAGAGCATTTTGCCTTTGAAAAAGGCAAAATGCGAGGCGGCGGCACAGCGCCGCCCGGCCAAAAGTGAGCGGAAAAACTGCGCTTTTTCCGCGAAACGACAGGCCGTATGGTTGGAAACGCGAAGCGTTTCAAACTGAAAATGCTCTAGGAGGCGATATGTTCTCGCTGGACATCGAACAGCACAAAAAAACAACGGTCGTGCGCTACCACGGCACGCTGCTCCTTCAGGACGCCATCACCCTGCGGGCCGAACTGGAGAAACTCCTGCTGGCGCAGGGGATCGCGCAGGTAGCCATCGACCTGAGCAGTGTGGAAGAAGTGGACAGCTCCGGCCTCGGCGCGCTTGTCTGTGCCGATACGTTGGGCTTGAGCCACGGGCGGCGTCTTATCCTGCTGTCTCCCTCGGAGCCGGTGCAAAAACTTCTCCGGGACGTGGAGATCGAAGGATTTTTCCCCGCATTCAACAGCGAGCACGAACTTGAGGGGCGCATCCCCGACGTGCTTGAATAAGTGGCGCGCCACCTCCCCCGCATGAGCCGTCCTGCCGTGGCCTGCGGGCAGACCGAATCCGGTGACAGGCAGAAAGGAAGGGAGAGAGAGCCGTGTCATTTTACCTGAAGCACTTTTTCAATCCGGATCTGCACCATCTGAATCTCAAGCCGTGCAGTGAGATCGCGGAAGCCAGCGGCAGCAATCTGTACAACTTGGGCTATGTGCAAAACGTCATCAAGGGGCAGGTGCTGGCCGAGGTCATCCCTCTGAGCCAAGCCGGACCCAACCCTGATCCCCGCTTCGTCCTCGAAAGCGCCGAGCCGCCGTTGGGATTCAATACGGTGGTGGATCCCGCGCATCCGCAATACATCCTCGCCGCCGTCAACGGTTATGTCTTCTATAGCGAAGGCCGCATCACCGTAAAGCATCTGCTCAATGTCCGTCAGGATGTGAGCTTTCAGACGGGCAACATCCACTTTGTGGGGGACATGTGCGTGCACGGCTCTGTCCGGGCCGGTTTCAGCGTACATGCCAACAATGTCCGCATCATGGGCATGGTGGAAGGGGGCAGCGTCGATGCCCGCCGGGATCTGGTCGTCGACGTGGGTGCGCGCGGCGGCACGGGCGAACATTGCGTGCTGGAAGCTCGCGGCAAGATCCTCAGCCCCTTTCTGGAGAAGGTGGAAGTCCGTTCGCGCAGCCACGTGATCACGGAAAAATACTGTTTGTACTGTACCGCCTATGTGGGAGGCAACCTTGTGGTGCGCGAAAGCCTGTACGGGACCACGGCCAACGTGTACGGCAGCGTTTTTGTGGGCAAGCAGCTCGGCAACAAGGCCGGCGTGAGCACGCGCGTCTTTCTGGGCTACGATCCTGAGAACATCCGGGAGCTGGAAGAACTGGACACCACCATTTCCAGCCTTTCGCAGACGCTTGTTCACCTCAAGGCCGTTGCCGGGCATCTGCCGCCCGATGCCACCGAAGCCAGCCGCAAGCTGGTGCGTGCGGAAAAGCAACGCGCCCAGCTCATCGAGCAGCGGGAGAGCCTCTGGAAAAAGCTCAGTCGCGACGAAGCCAGCATGACCGCCTGCCGGCTCATCGTGCCAGGAACGGTCTATCCCGGTGTGGAGATCTCCATCGGGCGCACCTTCATGCAGGTGGAACGCATGTACCAGAACGTGACGTTCATGCTTTCACAGGATGACATCATCGTCGTGCCCAACAGCAGGGAAGATATCCAGTGAAAACGCGTTCGGAGAGCTCTTCAGCCTCCTCCTGTCCCACCGATCATCCCTCGCCCGCGGCGGCTGCCGTTTCTGACGGGCCGCTGCGGGTCGAGGTCATCAGAGACGGCGGCCGTCCCGTCGACATTTGCGTGCAGATGTCGGGCCGTAGTCTGACCATGCTGGGCAGCGGCGGTCCCCGGCGGGAACTGGATGCCTTGCGTCCGCTCCTTCCCGATGCCGCATCGCCGTCCGCGTCCGGAAAGGTCGCTCTCGATGGCCTGCCTGTCCTGCTCGGCTGCGGTATGGGGCACGCTCTGCGCGCCCTGCTGGAGCGTACTGCCGGGCCGGTGGCCGTCGTGGAAAAGGAAGGATCCATCCAGCAGGCCAGCGGCGTGCTGGCGTCGCTCGAACCTGCGGAGCGTGAACGTGTGTTCGCGGTCCGCACTGCGGATCCCGCACAGGCCCTGCGGGAGCTCTCCCATTGGCAGGCCGGGCAGCAGGGGCTGCGTTTCCTGCCTGTCGCCCTTCCCTTCTATCAGCGTCTGGATCGTTCTTATTACGGCTATCTGCGGGAACAGCTTTCGGCCAGCGAGCACTTTGATTTCTGGCGGCGCGCCAGGCAGCCCCGCTTTCGTGGCCGTACGCCCCGTGTCCTGCTGCTGGCCAGCAAATATTTCCTCATCGGAGAGGTCATCGGCGCCTGCAAGACGCTCGGCATCGAGTACGAGCTGCTCCAGATCGAAGATGAAACGCTGGCGCGGTCAGACTTCGTGCAGCAGCTCCTGCGCGCCGTGCTGACCTTTCGCCCGGACTGCTGCATCACCCTCAACCATATGGGGGTCGATGTGGAGGGGGTCCTCATGGATCTGCTGGCCCGGCTGGAACTGCCGCTGGCGTCCTGGTTCGTGGACAACCCCCACCTCATCATCCATCTCTACAGTCGTTGCGTCAGTCCGTGGACGGCCCTGTTCACCTGGGATGCCGACAATGTGGAGAGCCTGCGGGCTACCGGCTTCCAACATGTTTCCTATTTGCCGCTGGGGACGGACCCGCAGCGTTTTTGTCCGCAGGCTGGGGCCGCCGCTCCGGCAGCCTGGCGCAGCGATGTTTCCTTCGTGGGCAACTCCATGATCTACAAGGTGGGGCTGCGCCTCAAGAAAGGACGGTTCCCGCGCGCTCTGCTGTTGCCGTTCTATCGTTGCGCCGCCGCCTTCATGGCCAGCGACACGCGCTCCGTTGCCGATTTTTTGCGGGAGGACATGCCCGATGTCTACGCGCGATACATGGCTCTGCCGGACAATGAAGCCCGCCTTGCCTATGAGACCGCGCTGACCTGGCAAGCCACACGCTTGTACCGTAACGGCTGTGTCCGCGAGCTGCTGCCCTTCTCGCCGCTGATCGTAGGGGATGGCGGTTGGAATATCGAGTTTCGGCATGACGCCCGCAAGCCGCGTTTGCTGGAGCCCATCACCTATTACACGGACTTGCCGCGCTTCTACCCCTGCTCCGCCATCAACTTCAACTGTACCAGCAAGCAGATGAAAGGGGCCGTCAACCAGCGCATTTTCGATGCTCCTGCCACAGGGGCCTTTGTGCTGACCGACTGGCGGCCGCAGATGGACGCGCTTTTCGAGCCGAACGAGATCGCCTGTTACCACGATAAGGAGGAGATCCCGGAGCTCGTGCGTTACTATCTGGCCCATCCGCGGGAACGGCAGGCCGTGGCCCGTGCGGGGCGTGACCGCGTGCTGCGCTGTCATACATGGGCGCACCGTCTCAAGGAAATGCTGGACGAGATGCGCCGCATCTACGCTACTCCTACCGCTGACGCGCCACGCTAGATCCGCCCATGTCCACCACGCTCGTCCTGCAGATGCATCGTCTCGGGGATCTGATCCTGAGCTTTCCCCTGCTGCATTATCTGCAACGTCGCACCTCCTGCCGGGATATCTGGGTCGTGGCGGAGCCTGCCTTCTTCCAGCCGTTGCTGTCGGTCGCGCCGTCCGTCACCTTTTTTCCGGCAGCACAAGGGGAAGCCATTGCCGCCTCCCAGCCCTTTGAACTGGGCATCAATCTCAGTTCACGCCCGGCGTCGGCCCGGATCCTGGGCGGTATGCAGACCGGGCAGCGGCTTGGTCTTTCCGAGCAGAAGGGTGCGCTGCATGTGTACGGTTTCTGGCAGCTTTACCGGCAGGCGCTTACCCAGAATAACCGGGGCAATCCCTTCCACTGGTCGGATCTGAACACTCTGGATCTTGCGCCGGATGCCGATATCCATGGCATCGGCCATACCTTGCCCAGACCGGCAGGTACCGGACGTGTGGGGCTCGTGCTAGGCGCCAGCGAGGTCGCCAAACGCCCTTCTCCTCAGTTTTGGGCCCGTCTTGCTCGTCGTCTTGCCGCCAACGGGCATATGCCGCTCTTTCTGGGGGGCGAGGCCGAGAGGCCCCTCGGCAAGGAGACCGCCCGACTCAGCGGTCTGCCGCAGGCCGATCTGTGCGGCAAGCTGCCGCTGGATGCGCTGGTCAACGTCATGCGGCGTCTGGATCTCTGCATCACGCCGGATACAGGCCCCATGCATCTGGCCAGCTGGCTGGGGGTACCGGTACTCAATCTTTCTCTGGGGCCTGTCCATGCCCGAGAGACTGGCCCCAGTTCGCCGGGCCAGTGGGTGCTGCGGGCTGCCATGAGTTGTACGGGCTGTTGGCAGTGCCGCCACGGCAATCTGCATTGTCATGGTCTGTTCACAGCGCCCGCTGTGGCCAGTGTGGCCGAAGCCGTCATGCGGCATGGTGACGGGCTGTTGCATCAGCCGCCCAACCTTCCCGCCGGACTTGAACTCTTTCGCACGGCGCGCAATGATCTCGGCCTGCATCAGCTTCGCCCGGTGGGCGTACGGCGTTCCTGCGTACGCGGACTGCTTGAAGATTTCTGGCAGGCGTTTTTTCTGGCGCTCTATCAGCCTGCCCATCTGCCGTTACTGCAACCGGCCCTAGAGGCCCTTGCGGCGTCACCATTGCCGCTATCCCGTCTTATCGAGGGATTGCACGCCATCTGTACCGCCTGTGCGCGCCATGTTTCGGGCAAGGCCCCGTTGGCGCGTGATTTCTGGCGTAGTCATCCGCCTCTGCTGCGTCTTGTGGCGGGCTTCTGCCAGATGTGGCTGGAGAACGCTCAGGCAGACTCCCGTCAACAGGCCTGCCTGCTGCATGATCTGCACACGCTCGTTACACAGGTGAAACAGAAATAAGCGGAGTGCATGTGCGTGGCGATTCTTTGATGAGGAACTGTTGCCGTAAGGGAATTGCCGTGTGACGACCTCCAGCCGCCGTCTCTCCTCTCGCCAGTCCATCCCAGTCCGGTCTTTTCTCTTTCTGTGGATAGACGTGTCCCCAGCCGCCATTTTTTCTTCAGGAATGCCTTTTTCGGCAAAGAGCATTTTACCTTTGAAAAAGGCAAAATGCGAGGCGGCAGCACAGCGCCGCCCGGCCAAAGGTGGGCGGAATAACGCTTTTTGCCCGCGAAGCGACAGGCCGTATGGTTTGAAACGCAAAACGTTGCAAACTGAAAATGCTCGAAAAGGAGTTGCCATGAAATCTTTTTGTCTCCTCCTTGCCGCTGCCCTTCTGTTTGGTCAGACTGGCTATGCCGTCGCCATGGACTACTTGCCCAGAGATAGCAAGTTCATGAGCTTTCTTTATAATCTTGGCTTCGATTCCCCTTGGGAGTGTGTCCGCATGGCGGACCATGTTCCTCCCCTGCCGCCTGAAGCGGATAAGATCTTCAAGGCCGCCCGCGCTTTGGAGAAACGCGGCGACCTCACCCCCCGGGAAAAGGGGCAGGTCTTTGAAGGCTACAAGAAAGCCGCGGAAATGGGGCACTGGAAAGCCATGAACAGCCTTATCGCCTGCTATAGGAGCACGTCGGCGGGGTCTGAAAAGGCTCTGGAAGTCGCGGACAAACTCATTGCCATGAACGTGCCCAGCGGCTGGTACGCCCGCTACCGCATAGCGCGAGACACCGACGCTCTCCGCAAGGCCGCGGAGCTTGGCGAGCCCAATGCCCTGTACAAGCTGGGCATGTCGCAGGATAGTGATGTGCTTGGTATGCGCTACCTGATCTGCGCCGTACGTCAGGGCCACGGAGAGGCCGCCTACCAGATCGGCACCTATCTGGAGATGTTCGGCAATTCTTACATGGCAGTCGAATATTTCTATCGGGCGGTCTCTCTGGGGCATGATATGGCTGCTCTCGAACTGGCTGGCGTCTTCCATCCTGAATACGCGGCAGACGACTTTGGGCATAATCTCGGCTTTCAGGTCTCCTCCTCGCCCGAGCTGCACAAGGCCTTTTACAACTACTATAAGATCCTGGATAAAGAACCCGGCACGCGCCTTCCGGGCCTGTTCAAAAAACATCCGTTGCCGCCCAATGCCGCCATGACCCGCGAACAAAGCCGCGCCATGCCCTCCCCGCTCAAGGAGGCTTTCGGCGGCAAGTGGCCGGACGAGATCTTCCCCGATCTGGCCCCGGACTACCTTCCTCCGGAATTGTAGAGCATTTTCAGTACGGTCTGTCGTTTCGCGGAAAAAGCGCGGTCATTCCGCTTGGTTTGGGCCGGGCGGCGCTGTGCCGCCGCCTCGCGTGTTGCCTTTTTCAAAGGCAAAACGCTCTAAAATCATCCAGCGGCCGAAGCATATCATGCGAAAGGGAGCCCCCCTGCAACAAGGAGGCTCCCTTTCGCATAGGATCTGCCCATGAGCGTGTGTCGGTTCAGACGGCAGCCTGTGGGTCCGTTAGAGCATTTTCAGCTTGAAACGCTTCGTGTTCCAAATCATACGGCCTGTCGTTTCGCGGAAAAACGCGGTATTCCCCGTTCACCTTGACCTGGGCGGCGCTGTGCCGCCGCTTCGCATCTTGCTTTTCTCAATGGCAAAGCGTTCTAGAGCGGATTCGCATTGAAATCGTGTCCAATCTCAATGCTGACGCTGCCCTCACACTACGGAAAAAGCGTGGTT
>NZ_CALVHE010000084.1 GCF_944327235.1 uncultured Desulfovibrio sp. | reverse complement strand
CGGCATCCAGAGTGCCGCCTGTGGCGAGCGTGCCGGTCTCGCTGTCGTATTGCCCAAGCCGCAGCTCCGCATCCGCGACCGCGGCGGCGTTGAGTCGCAGTCCGCCGCTGGCGGCACTGAGCGCGGAACCGTTTTCGCCTCTGAGGAGGATTTGCCCGGAAGTCAGGACAAGGTCCGGCGTATCCAGCGTCAGCGAATTCACATCGACTTGTCCATCAGAGGCCATCTCCATCGTGCTGCCGCTCAACGTCAGCGAGGCGACTTCCAGCTTGCCGCCGCTATAGATCGCAAGTCGGGGAGCGGTGGACGTCATATCCAGAGTGCTGCGGAACAGATCGGCGTCGAGCCGGGCGGATTCGCCCAGATCAAGTACGCCGTTGGTGCTGGCTGTAACGACCGATCCCTCATTCTGCAGCAGGGAAACAAGCTGGTTGTCGCTCAGGATGATCTTTGCGATGCGATTCTCCCCCGGCAGCCCCATGTCGACCCCAAGGGCGGATATGACGGAGTTGTTGATGATGCCGTTCCCGGCATCTGTGAGATCCAGTACGCCGCTGACGCTGATGTAACCATTGTTGACGATCTGGCCGCCCTGCATCCGGTAAGTCGTGTTCCTGGTGATCTCAAGCACGCCCATGTCCAGGACGCTCGTGCCTTCCGCCAGCGTGATGGTCCCGCCCGTCTGGGTCAGGGCATTGGCGCTTATGCCGGCCATGTTCTCATACCCTATGAACAGCCTTCCCTTGACGTCAAACGAGGCATTGTCGGCAATGCGCATATTGCCGCCGCCCAGCCTGCCGCTTTTGCCTTGAAGTACGGTGATCGCGGCGTTGCCTCCGATGCTCAGGGCCGATGTCGAGGTATCCAAACCTGCCGCCACGAGCACCGCTGAAGGCGAATTGTTCGGGTTGCCCGACAGGGTGATGGCGGCATCTCCCGCCACGGTAAGCATTTGCTGGCTGGAGATCGTGCTGTCGCCGTTTACGGATATTTCGCCTCCGGTCAGCGTGATGTCTCCCGAGGGAGTGAGCTGTCCGCCTTTCAAGGAGTTGCCCCCCTCAAGAGTCAACTTGCCTCCGGTCATATCGAACGTAACACCGGTCAGAGCTGTGTTGCCGTTGATGCCGGTGACGGTGATCTCTCCGCCTGCCAGAGAGAACGAATCCGCTGCCAGGCTGCTCCCCTCGGCCAGGTTGACCGTACCGTCCTGCATGGAGAACGTGTCCGCTGCCAGGGAACTCCCATTGCCGAGATCCAGCGTGCCGCTCTGCATGAGGACGGTCAATCCCGTTCCTGTCGCGCCTGTATTGCGGAGCGCGAAGCCCGCTTCTATGGTGAGGGAACCGCCATTGAAGGTAAGACTGCTGGTGGTGATATTGTCCGTGGTCTCATCAGAGAGGGGATCGAAAAGCGCATCCACCGTCAGGGATGTCCCGCTGTCGATGGTGACGCTCGGATCCGTCCACGGGGGCGTTGCCTTGATGGCCCAAGTGCCGGTGGCTGGCCCCATGACCAGCAAGCCCGCGACGGCAAGCGTGCCGAAGGTGTTCCGTAAATGGCAATTACGCAGGATCGTCCGGTAGCGTTTGATGATCCTGCCGATGGCCTTACCTCTGTTCATCCGTGATCTCCCCTGAGACTTTCGCCCTGAGCGAAAGCCCTCTCCCGTTACAGGGTGACGCCCGCTGTTCTGGAGGAACGTCTGTTCTTCCTGAAAAACGCGAATACACGACAGTGGTGAAGTGTCGTCAGCGGGATGCGCTGATGCTTCCCCATGCCATTATGCAAACATGTCGGGCTACAATAAAATACGGCAAGGTATTCTTTCTCCCAAACATGACAGGAGCAGGGCAATAAGTCAATGAGGTCTACGGATATGGGGAAAAGGCAACAGCTTGTTACAATGGCCTGTGTTGAGCGGAGGATGCGCCTTCTGGTCTGCTGGCCTTCGTGGTCCGCTGGACGGTATCCCTGCCGCAAGCGGCGGGAGATGCATGGCATTTAGCGCGTTTTTCCTTTGAAAAAGGCAAAGCGCGAGACGGCGGCATAGCGTCGCCCGGCCCGGATCCAGCGGAAAAAGCGCGTTTTTTAGCGAAACGACAGGCCAGATGGTTTGAAACGCAACATGTTTCAAATTGAAAATGCTCCAGCGGATAACGAGGCATGTGGAGGAGAATTGCGACCGTGTGTCGGGCCTGGCGGAAAAAAGGAGTCGGCCGGTCCGTCGGGGGCGGGCCACCCCGCGCAAGTCGGCAGGGAGAGGCGAAAAACGGGGGAAACGCCGTCAAGGCATTTCCCCCGTCGTGTTGCGGCAGAGCGTTTTGCCATTGAGAAAGGCAAAACTCCAAGCGGCGGCGCCGCCCGGCCCAAACCCAGCGGAAAAGAGTATTTTCCGCGAAATGACAGGCCGTGTGATTTGAAACGCCAAGCGTTTCAAACCGAAAGTGCTGCGGGAACGTCAGATCTTACTGAAGGCTGAGCGCGATGGTACGCTGATAGCCGGACAGGCGCTTTTTCTGACGACGCGATCCCTGAAGGGCCGACAGGATGCTGCTGTGCGCCGCACGTGCCAGCTCGCTCAGTTCCTTTTGCAGATCGGCAATGCGCAGCAGGCGGTCGAGGTAGTCGGGACGATCGCCCTCACCGAGGATTTCCCATGCCTGCTGCGTCAGCGCCTGACGCTTCTCGGAAAGTTCCACGGCAAGGTCATAGTTTTTGCCGCGCAGGGCTTCACGTTCCAGCCGTCCCAGCTGAAAGGCCTGATCCAGCAATTCCAGAGACTGCGACATGTTTTCCTCGTAGGCTAGGCGTTCTGTTCCTGCATGGCCTTGTGGACGTTCTGGCTGGTGGTGCGCCATTCGATGCACAGGGGGGCAAATTCGTATTCCAGGAGGTCGGCCAGCAGGATCCAGTCCTCGCTTTCAAAGACTTCGGTCATTTCCGAGAGCAGGTCGGTAAATTTTTCCTGCCGGATGCTGAAATCGGTGCCCTTGCTTCCCTTGAGGTAGTGGGTACGCAGCAGGGCAAGCATGTTCAGGAAGTCGCGGTTGACGTCCAGCAGATCCTGCAGCAGTTCAAGCGCATCGGTATTGGAGGCTTCGCGGAAAAGGCGGGCGATCTCGTGCGCGGCCTTTTCCATCATGAGAGTGACCTTTTCCATTTCGCCGGCAATGGCCAGCGCCATTTCCGAGGCCTCGATGGAGCGCACTTCCACGGAAGTAATGGAGGCGGTGGAGATATCTTCGGCCTGATGCGGATAGATTTCGGAAAACTGCTCGTTGTTCACCAGAACATCGGTGACCACACGATTTTCCATGCCTTCACCTTCCATGACATCCACGAGGATCTCCTCGAGATTGGCAAAGTTGGAAATCTCCTTGCCGCTTTTACGGCCGTCCACAATGATCATAAAACCTCCTCGCAACAGCGAACAGTGGGAGTACCCGTCGGAAGGCGGGGACACGTCGGCAAATTTTTCCCGGAAAGGGTCTAAAAACGATAAAGCAAAAAATGTACCTTATCAAGAGGTCAGAAGCGCGTCCAGCTCTTGGAGGCGGCAGGAAAAGGTCCTGGCCAGCCGGGCCAGCGCATCCAGCTTGTCGCCTCGAGCTTGTCGTGCCTCGTGCCAGAAGTAGCCGAGAGAGGTCAGCTCGTCCCGGCTTTCCAGCAGGCGCTGGACATGGTCGCAGGCGCGCAGGAGGAGCTGCCCCATGCGGGGATGCCCGGCAGCGGCCAGACGACACTGATCCGGCAGGGCCGCCAGGAAGTGTCCCGCTTCGCGCAGCACGGGCAGCAGGGCGTGGGTCGTGCCGGAGGCTCCGGCGGCTTCCAGAAAGTCCGGCGGCAGGGCGGAGATGCCGGAGGGGACCGGCACGCCGTCCAAGTCGTCGAGGAGGGCTTGCCAGAAACGACGTTGCAGGCGCAGCCAGAGGCTGCGGTCCTCGTATTCGTGGCCGCTCAGGCAGACAAGATCGGCAAAACCGCTGCCGTCGTCCCGCGCGGTCAGCCAGACGCGCGCCTCCTGCCGCAGCGCGTTGTCCACGCCGGTATCCCAGCGGCCGGACTCCAGCCAGCCCAGCGCCAGACGCAGGACGGTGCGCGGCGAGATGTGCATACGGCAACGCCCGTCATGGGGACAGACATGCTGGAAGCCGCAGGGATGGCAGGGCAGGGCGGGCTCAAGGCAGCAGCAGCCTTCCAGATAGGGGCCGGTATCCCAGGCCTGGGCCGTGGCCAGAAAGATGGCCAGCGAAGGGATGCCCAGCCCGGCGGCGAGGTGCATGGTGCCGGTATCGTTGGTCACCAGCAGGCGCAGGCGCGCCACGAGCCCGGCCAGTACGGGAAGGCTTGTGGCGCCCACGGCATCGAGGAACGGACCGCGCGCGTGCTGACCGTAAGCGCGCGCCAGGGGTCTCTCGGCCGATGTCCCCAGCAGCACGGGACATAGCCGCGCCGTCTGCCAGAGGCCGTCGCCCACCTGTGCAAAAAAATGTTGCGGCCATTGCCGGGCGGGATGGCTGGCACCGAGCTGCAGGCCGACGAAACCGCGGCAGCCTTCCGGCGCGCCCGCAAGCAGCGCCGCGGCCTGCGCGCTTGCCGTATCCGAAGGCGGCAGCAGGCGTCCGCCGCGGACGCCCTCCCCGTCGTCGGCAGGGTGGCCGAGGGCGTGTATCGCGGGCCGTGCGGCCATGCGGAACATGTCCTGCATATTGAAGGGAGCGTTGCAGCGCTTGAGCGTGCTCCCGCAGAGATAGGCGGCCCAGTTGCCCTGACAGAAGCCGAACCCCTCCCGATCCATCGCGAAGCCGGTGACGGCCTCCGGAGACGGCGCAAGCAGAGAGGCCAGCAGGCGGGCAGGCAGGGTCGCCGTCAGGTTGACGATGTGCCGCGGCGCGGCCTCCCGGCGCAGACGGTCCACGAAGTCCAGCAGCAGGGCCGGAGCGTCGTGCCAGCTGCCGCCGGGGCCGTTGCCGTCCAGCCGCCGGAGGAACTCCCCGCCCGGCAGGGGCCAGGCTTCGGCAAGGGAGCGCAGCAGCGGCAGGGCGGCGGCGAAATTCTCCAGACAGATCAGTCCGGCCCGCAGACCGGCGCGGCGGCAGTCCTCAAACAGCGCCTGGCTTTGCAGCAGGTCACCGAAACGGGTGAGGTTCAGGAAAAGGATATCTACGCTCATGCGGGAGGGGACGGCGGGTTGACGGATGGAAGGACAGTCCGCGGCGACCGACGGCCTGCCGGGGGTGCGTCTGTCTGGTACAGCGAAGGAGGGGAGGCGTCAGCTCCCCTCCCTCGTCATGATCGGGAAAGGCTGCTAGGCGGTCCGGGAGCCGTTCCCGTCCAGCATGTTCAGGGCGATAGCCTCTTCTTCCTTGAACCGGCTTTGCACCGAGGCCCGTATGCCTGCGGAATGTCCGCCGAACTGGCCGGAGCGGATGTCGTAGACATGGGAGATGAGGCTGCGCTCGTATTTCTTGCCGCTGCCGCTGGTGGCGGCGTCCGCCTGTTCAAAGATGCGTACGGCGCCGCGCGGACCGTGCTGTACGGCCGTGCTCCAGATGACTTCCCGCATGATGGGCGAGAGCTCATCCATGTTCAGGCGGGTGCGCTCGGTGATGCCTGCCACGGCGGGGTCATAGTGGCTTTCGCGGATGAAGGATTCCTGCAGGCTGCCGAAGCGCTCCGGCTGTTCGGCGGCGATGGCGCGCCACTCGTCCGGCATGGCGCCCTGTCGGCTGCCGGTATTGGCCGGACCGGAGCTGCGCAGACGGCGGGCGATGTCCGGCGCTTCCGAGTCGAGGAAGGACAAGAAGGCGTCCATGCTGCCGACACGGGACGCGATCTGGTATTTGCCGTAGGAGGTGCCGCCCTTGCTGTCATAGCCGATGGCGGAGATGCCCGCCTTGCCGGATTCAAAGCGGGCGGACAGGGAGCCGATCTCTTCCGTGCCGTATCCGCTCTCGCGGCCATGACGCTTGCGCACGGTCCGCCGTCTCCCGCGAGTCGACGCGGCGTCCGAAGGATTGTGCGTACGGACGTAGTCGTCGCTGCTCAGTTGGCGGATGACGTTCTGATCCCGCATGGAAAGGCTGAGGCCGGGCAGCTGGCGGGCGATATTGAAATTCTGGGCGCTGGCGAGCGGCGAGTCTCCGCCGTTGCTCAGCGTTTGCATGAGACCTTCCAGCGCCTGCGTCTGCTTGATGTCCATCGAGGCGTCGGAAAAGAGCTGCCCCTGCATGACTTCACTGGGGCTGCGACCGGCCAGCGCCGAGCGGTGGAAGATGTCCACTCCTCGCCCGTGCAGGGGGATGCCCGGCAAGTCGGCACGCGCCGCGACCGACTCCTTGGCGGGAGAGGCCGGGTCCTTCGCGGCCGTCGCGGCGGCATCCTTTTGCGGCGAGGTCTTTTCCGAGCCGGAACCGGCGGCAGCGGACTGCGCCTTATCGGGAGCGCCTTCCGTCTCCTTGTGGAGCATGGCGGCAAAGGTGTCGGCTTCGGCGGACTTGCGGCCCTGCGTCAGGGAGAGGCTGCTCTGCTTCTCCATAGGGGGCCGGATATGCGGCAAAGAATTGGTCATGTTCTCCCTCCCGAAAAATAGCCGCGCCGCTTCCTGTAAAAAGATGACACGGCGCGAGAGAGATTGCAAAAAACGTGCTTTTAGTATTTTTACAATTGATTACAGTATGTTGTAGTGTGTCGTTGACTGTTTTTCGGCAGTGTGGCAGGGGGAGGGGAGAACGTTCGTCAAGATGCCGACATGCCTTGCCGAAACGGCGGCGGTCCGGCGAAAGGAGGAGGGATGGACTTCGGCGTATTCAGACAGCGGATAGAAGGGAGCATTGCCGTGGGAGATGTGCTGCCCAACCCCGGCGGCGGCACATCAACGATTACCAAGATCGAGGACAAGGGAGTCCGCTACCGCCGGGGAAAGTGCGGCCTCCTGCTGCAATGGGACATCTTTTATCGGGCCTACCGGCAATTTTGCGGCGGGTTCGTGGACACGGGGGACCTAAAGAAATTTGACAACTCTTTTGACTCAAAGAAGCAAAAGGGGCACAATTGCAACTGTACCTTTGCCTTCATGCTGCTGGAGCGGGCCGGGCTGGCGGACGGCATCGTCAAGCGGGGGCGGCGTTTCGGTACGCATTTCCTTTAGGGCGGACACTATTTGCTGTTTTTGGGGGGGAGGGTACCCCTCGCTCTGCCGTTGATGTCCGTAAGGCTCCTGCGTCGCCTAACGGGTACGGTCTGCGGCCGCCTTACGGCAAAAAAACAGGTTTCCCCGGCGGGACGGCTGCCGGGGAAACCTGTTTCATCTAAGGGAAGTGGGGCCTGCCGGATCATTTTTGGGCGGCAGGTTTTTTCCCGTCCTTTGGGGCAGGCTCCTGCGCAGCGTGCGGGTCTTCCGTTCCCGCGGCATGATGCAGGATGGGGGTACATATCTCCGCCGCCAGCTTGCCGCCCACGTCAGGCGGCAGGTTCCTGGTAGTATCCAGCTCCTTGCGGGCCTGCAGGCCGAGCCGCATCTGACTGCTGGCCACGGCCTGCCGGTTGGAGATGCTTTGCAGGGCCTGCTTCTTGCCGGCGCGCGGGACGCGGCGCAGCACCAGCAGGGCATCGGTCACGAGCGCGGTGTTCCCCTTGCCCGACAGAGCGACGGGTGCGCCGTAACCGGCGTCCACGCTTTTCTTGAGGTTGTCCGTAGAGGAGGTCGCGCAGGCCAGGACGGAGATCTGGAGGATGTAGCCCGCCTGGCTGGGGTTGCCGGTCAACTTGATGCCGTGCGTCTGCAGGCGGTGCTCGATCTCGCCGTGCAGGTTCCCTACCAGCGTCGTGCTGTCCCGTACGCTGACATAGGCCACGTCAGCGATATCCGTTCCGGCTTCATCCAGTTTGCCGTTGCGGTAGACATCCAGAGGGCCGGCCTGTCGGGACTGCTTCACGCAGGCGCTGGAGAACAGCAGACAGGCAAACAGCAGCAATACGAGGGGGTTCCGTATCTGTTTCATCAGCAATATCCGTTTTGTGCGGCGCATTCCGCCGTCAGGGGTGGGGCGGAACCGCCAGCGTCTCGCTGATGCGTTGCGCGAGCCTTTTCCGCAGAAGATCCATGGCCATGCTTCGGTCGAGCATGGGAGTGCTTTCGCTGACGGAGACATGCCGCGATCTTACCGTCAGGCCATTGCGTTCGATGCCGACGGAGGCATGGATGACCCACGCGAACTTGGGGAGGAATTCCGCCACCATGCACAGCACCCCCAAGCTTCCCCCCAGCAGATTGCAGAAAGCGATGGAGACCGCTCCACGGGGAGAGTGGGAGCGGAAGATGCTGAGCAGAGCATGGATCAGGTCAGCGATCCTGTTGCATTCCTCCGCGACGCGCATGGGGAGGAAGAGCCATCCTCGCGAGAGACCGAAATAGAACGTGCGCGTCAGCTTTTCCTCTTTCACGCGGAGGACGACGGTCTCCTGCCCGGGAGCTTCCGCGACGTGCAGCAAGCCTCTTGTGCACAGGGCATCCTCAAGATCGACCTTGAAGGTCTCATCCAGATCGTCGCCCGATACATCCAGAAGGAAGATGTCCTCACGCGCTACGGGCGTCGGGAAGATGGCCCTCTTGTTCAGCCAGAGGATGTTCCGGCAGAGGAGGCAAACGAGCCATGCCGCCGCAAGCCAAAGAAAAAAGGTGAGGCCCATCGAGCAGTCCTGTCAGGGTTTCCTTGCTGCTATACCTGAAGCGGGCATCGCCTGTCCACCGTCTCCCCGCGCACGGGAAAGGGCCACGTTACGGAAAGCGGGCAGGGGCGCTCCTACGAGGCCGGAGCCGGCTCGGTCTCCATCGCCTCGCAGATGCGTTCCGCAAGCTTTTCGTAGAGGACGGGCAACGCCTCTTCCCGAAAGATCTTGCCGGAGTTGACGATGAGGATCTTCTGTTCCTCCGGCGCTTCGCCGCGTCCGATGCTCACACCGGCCCGCAGGCTCACGGTGGACTGGGGGAAAAAGTCCCCCACCATGAGGATGGTCCCAAGAGGGATGGCCGCCGCAACGGCGAATACCCCCTTGAGGGGGGAGTCGAGGATGCTGTCGTTGAGGCCGCTGCTGCTGCGGCTTTCGCCGCCGGACAGGCTGCCGCTGCCGAAATCGCCCTTGAGGTTCGGAAGATCCAGTTCCATGAACCCCTTTGCCACATCATAATGGCGCAGCAGCGTATGGCCGGAAAGAGGGGGGCAGTCCACGGTGAAAAGCTCCTCTTCCTTCACGCGGATCACCACGGTATCCGGACGGCAGCTGACCAGTCCCGGCAAGTCATTGTCGCGCAATTCCTGATCAAGGATGGAGCGGAATCCTTCCTCTTCAAGATGCACGCCCCTGAACTCCAGGCAAAAGCGCTCTTCCTCTTTCACGGTCAGCGGCGTCACTTCCCCCTCGTCCAGTCGCCCGGCGCAGCCCGTGCAGCACAGGCTCCCCGCCAGTAGCAGGCAGGCCGTCCGTTTCCCGATGGATCTGATGCGGGCGAGGCGGGGGATCACGGGCTCTCCGATGTCGGCGGCATGGCGGTCGGTCTCAGCGCGGCGCGAGCGCAGCGGCCGCCTTGTGGGGCTGGAATCCCGTCCGATGGCATCGGGCAGCGCTCGGCATTGCCGTCTCTTCCCGAGACATCAAGAGGGAAGGCGCCGATCGTGTCCGCTTCCACAGGCGTGGAGCCAGCCTTGTCCGGTGGTCCGGCCGCGTATCCCGTGAGGCAAAGACGGAAGGTCGTTGTGGGACAGGCCGGGAGCGGGAGACGATATGTTCTTGCATATGGCTGTCCGCCACGGAACACGCACGAGCGGATACGTTGCGACGGCGCACGTGCGGCATCATTCCTCGTGGGCTTCGGCCGTGCCGCCTCACGCGCTACGGGCGTCGGGAAGATGGCTCTCTTGTTCAGCCAGAGGATGTTCCGGCAGAGGAGGCAAACGAGCCACGCCGCCGCAAGCCAAAGGAAAAAGGTGAGGCCCATCGAGCAGTCCTGTCAGGGTTTCCTTGCCGCTATACCTGAAGCGGGCATCGTCTGTCCACCGTCTCCCCGTGCACGGGAAAGGGCCACGTTGCGGAAAGCGGGCGGGGGCGCTCCTACGAGGCCGAAGTCGGCTCGATCTCCAGCGCCTCGCAGATGCGTTCCGCGAGTTTTTTGTAGAGGATGTTCAACGGATCTTCCTGGAACGGACTGCCGGAATTGATGATGATGCTCTTCTGTTCCTCCGGCGTTTCGCCGCGTCCGATGCTCACATTGGCCCGCAGGCTCACGGAGGAGCGGGGAAAAAAATCCCCCACCATGAGGATGGTCCCAAGGGGGATGGCTATCGCAACGGCGTATGCCGCCTTGAGAGGGGTTTCGAGGGCGCTGCCTTCGAGGCCACCGCCGCCGCCACTGCTGCGGCTTCCGCCGCCGGACAGGCTGCCGCTGCCGAAACCGCCCCTGAGATCCGGAAGATCCAGTTCCATGAACCACTTTGCCAACTCATAATGGCGCAGCAGCGTATTACCGGAAAGGGGGATACTGTCCACGTTGACAAGCTCCTCTGTCTTCACGCGGATCACCACGGTATCCGGACGGCAGCTGACCAGTCCCGACAAGTCATTGTCGCGCAATTCCTGATCAAGGATGGAGCGGAATTTTTCCTTGTCAAGATGGCCTCCCCTGACCTCCAGGCAAAAGCGCTCTTCCTCTTTCACGGTCAGCGGCGTCACTTCTCCCTCGTCCAGCCGTCCGGCGCAGCCCGTGCAGCACAGGCTCCCCGCCAGCAGCAGGCAGGCCGTCCGTTTCCCGATGGATCTGATGCGGGCTAGGTGTAGAGTGTCAATACGTTGTTCACCCTCTGCTCAGACATGAAGCTGGAGGTTTTCTGCCAAGAGCCGAATG
>NZ_CALVHE010000083.1 GCF_944327235.1 uncultured Desulfovibrio sp. | reverse complement strand
GAAGAGGCCGCCGAACCTCTGGACATCACGGCCAATGCGCCCACTGTGCCGCCGGTCACGGCGGCCCCCGGCAGCGCGACGCCTCCGGCATCGCCCGTGGCCGCGGCCGGGCAGGTCGTGGGCGAAGCGGTCAAGCAGGCCACGCAAAAGACCCTGGCCGCGCTGGGCCGCAAGGCTCCCGTCCCCCTGCCGGGACTGGACCTGCTGTCGCCGCCCGCGCCCGACGCCGTGCGTCCTATAGAGGACCCGGAACGCGCTCGCGCCCTCATGTCCTGCCTGCGGGATTTCGACATCCAGGCGGAGCTCGTGCGCGTGACGCCCGGCCCGGTGGTCACCATGTACGAAGTGCGGCCCGCTCCGGGCATCCGCGTCAACCGCATCGCCAATCTGAGCGGGGAGATCGCGCTGGCGCTCAAGGCCATCGCCGTACGCATACAGGCTCCCATCCCCGGTCAGGACACCGTGGGCATAGAGATCCCCAATACCGAACGCCAGACCGTGAATTTCCGCGAACTGGTGGCCAGCGAGGCTTTCCGCAAGGGCTGCGGGCCGCTGACCATGGTGCTGGGCAAGGACATCGCCGGACGGCCCGTGCTGGCCGACCTGGCCAAGATGCCGCATCTGCTGGTGGCCGGGGCCACCGGCGCGGGCAAGAGCGTCTGCCTCAACGGCATATTGCTCAGTCTGCTGTACCGCACCCAGCCCTCGGAGATGCAGCTGCTGCTCGTGGACCCCAAGCGCATCGAGATGGCCGTCTATGCCGACGAGCCGCACCTCGTGCATCCTGTGGTCAAGGAGATGTCCGATGCCAAGAACGCGCTGGACTGGGCCGTGCACGAGATGGACAGCCGCTACGACGCCATGGCCCGTCTGGGCGTGCGCAACATCGCCGGATACAATCAGAAACTCGCCTCCTACGGCGATGCCCTGCCGGACGATCTGCGCGATCTGGAACCCATGAGCTATCTGGTCATCGTCATCGACGAGCTGGCGGACCTCATGCTCACCGCCGGACGCGAGGTGGAGACCAGCATCGTGCGGCTGGCCCAGCTGGCGCGCGCGTCAGGCATCCACATGATCCTCGCCACCCAGCGCCCCAGCGTCAACGTGGTGACCGGCCTCATCAAGGCCAATTTCCCCTGCCGCATCTCCTTTCAGGTGGCCTCGGTACACGATTCGCGCACCATCCTCGATCAGGCGGGCGCGGAACATCTGCTCGGGCGCGGCGACATGCTCTTCAAGCCCAGCGGCGGCCAGCTGCAACGCCTGCACGGCCCGTTCGTCAGCGACGAGGAAGTCCACAACGTCGTCCAGTACTGGAAACGCCACCTCAGCCCCTCCTACAAGGTGGACTTTGCCTCCTGGGGACTGGAAGCCGCAGGCGCGGGACCAGGCGCCGGACGCGCCGGGGGCGGCGGCAATGCGGCCAACGACCCCGTCTATCCGGCAGTGCAGGCCTTCGTGACCGAACAGGGCAAGGCGTCCATCTCGCTGGTGCAACGCCGCTTCAATATCGGCTTCAACCGCGCGGCCCGCATCATGGAACAGCTGGAACAGGACGGCATCATCGGCCCCGCCTCCGGCAGCAAGCCGCGTGCCGTGGTCAAATAGGGGCCAGGATAGTTTGATTGGGGGGAAGGGGAACCCCTCGCGCTGCTTCGATGCCTGTAAGGCTCCTGCGTCGCCTGACAGGCACGGCCTGTTTTGGGGGAAAGGGGAACCCCTCCGCCTGCGCGGGAGGTGTTCCCCTTCCCCCCAAGCCCCCCATCCCTTCCCCAGCGCGCTTTTATCAGGGCGGATGCACGGCGAACGCGGCACGCAGGCCGCTCCTTTGTCTGACCGTCCCCCGGTAGACTGTTTTGCCGTCGAAAAAGGCAGAACACGAGGCGGCAGCACAGCGCCGCCCGGCCGAAACCAAGCGAAAAGCCGCCTTTTTCCGTGAAACGTCAGGCCGTATGGGTTGAAAGGCGAAGCGTTTCAAACTGAAAATGTTCTATCAGGGGAAAGCGCGCACGACAAAGCGCATCATGTTCGTGTAAGGTTTACATCTGTTTTACATCATACCTTACGATTTGTTTCCATTTGCTCCGGCAGGTCGTGGAAAAGGCGCGCCTGCCGCGCTTGCCCCTGCCGGACTTTTTGCGTACAGCGGAAGAGGGCGGCCATACGGCGCAAGCCTTTCGTGCCGTCGTGGCGCGGACATGCCCCGCGGCGGAAGTCGTGGGAGAGCCTGCCGCGCCGTCCGTATTCGAGTCCCCATGTCCAAAAAGGAGAAAAACCGTATGCGGCAACGCATTTTCCCGATCTTGTGTTCCCTTCTGCTGCTGGCGGCCATGACGGCCGGGGCGCAGGCCGCGCCGTCCGACATCGTGAACGGCATCCGCAAGCGCTACGACAGCCTGCAAAACTTCACGGCCACCTTTGAACAGACCCTGACCCACAAGGAAAGCGGCAACGTCGAAAAGCGCAAGGGGACCCTGCGTTTCAAGAAACCGCTGCTCATCCGCTGGGAGACGGAAGACCCCACCCCGGAGACCCTTGTGGTCACGGACAAGGAGATCTGGGACTATCTGCCTGACGAGGAAGTGGCCTACCGCTATCCGCCGGACCTCGTGCAGGATTCGCGCAGCATCATCCAGGTGCTGACGGGCCAGTCCGCCCTTGATCGGGATTTCGACCTGACGGAAGAGGGCAAGGAAGGCGGTCTGCGCAAGGTGCGTCTCTATCCCAAGGACCCCAGCCCGCAGATGGTGGAGGCCGTCATCTGGGTGGAGAACGACTACCTCATCCGCCGTGCGGACATCGTCGATTTTTACGGCAACCATAACGATGTGCGTTTCGTGGACTTCAAGTCCAACAGCGGCGTTCCCGCCTCGGCCTTCAGCTTCACCCCGCCCAAGGGCGTGGAAGTGGAAGACCGCAGGCAAAAGGATGCCGTCCCGGAACGCGAACTGTTCAACTAGAGCTTGTCGGCGTGTTTGGGGGAAGGGGATCCCTTCCCTCATGTATTATCTGGGCCATATGCGGTTTCAGGGCGATGTCAGGCGACGGGGGAGCCGTACCGTGTAACTTGAACGGCGATTCGTATTGGCCAAGGGGTGGGCGGAGCGCTTGAAATGCCATTCAACTGGCCGGGCAACAATGGATTCCGTCAGTAAAGAAAAAAGAAGCTGGATAATGGGGAGAGTGAAAGGGCGGAATACGCGCCCGGAAAAACTTGTGCGCTCCCTATTGCACGGAATGGGTTACAGGTTTCGCCTCCAGCGAGCTGATCTTCCTGGTAGGCCTGATATCGTATTGCCCAAATATCGCACCGTGATTTTTGTGCATGGTTGTTACTGGCATAGGCATGATTGTCCAAACGGAAAGCGACTCCCCAAAACCCGCCTTGATTTTTGGATCCCAAAGCTGGAAGGAAATCGTCTGAGGGATGTGAAAAATCAGGAAAAATTGGTACAAATGGGTTGGAAAGTACTGGTTCTCTGGGAATGTACGCTAAAGGACAAGGTTGCTTTGCAAGAAAAGATTCGTTGTTTTCTAAACGATATGGAAAAATGATCATAGGCGGTGGTATGAAATCTGTGGAACTGTTCGCTGGAGCGGGGGGATTGGCTTTGGGGGTGGCTTTCGCGGGTTTTACCCATGAGGCGGTTATTGAATGGGATAAGTGGGCGTGTGATACCATTCGTGAAAATCAGTTGCGCCAAAATCCATTAGTGGCGGATTGGCCGCTATATGAACAAGATGTTCGCTCTTTTGATTTTTCATCTCTTCATGACATTGATCTTGTGGCGGGAGGCCCTCCTTGCCAGCCTTTCTCTCTGGGAGGGAAGCACAAAGCCCACTCGGACAAGCGTGATATGTTCCCAACAACGATTGATGTGGTGAGATGCTTGAAGCCAAAAGCCTTTCTTGTGGAAAACGTCAAAGGACTGACACGCGCTTCTTTTGCGAATTATTTACAATATACGATTCTTCAACTCAGCTATCCAGAGCTGACACGCTATCCAAATGAAAGTTGGAGTGAGCACTTTTCTCGTCTGGAAGAAGAAAAAACATCTGGAAGAGTGGATGGCGTTACATATGATGTGGTCTTTCGAGTCGTCAATGCGGCCGATTATGGTATTCCTCAACGCCGGGAAAGAGTTTTTATCGTAGGTTTTCGGCATGACCTCGGTGTTCGCTGGTCTTTTCCCGAGCCGAGTCATTCGCTGGAAAGTCTGCTTTATTCACAGTGGGTAAACGGTGAATACTGGGAACGCCATAAAATAAATGGAAGTAAAAATTATATTTTGAGCGAAAAACTCAAGAAAAATATTGAAAAGATGAAGTGTGTCACTGAAAAGCCTTCCAAGAAGCCTTGGATCACGGTTCGTGATGCGCTTCAGGGCATTCCCGAACCCCATAAAGGTGATTCATTTTACAGTAATCATATTTTTCAACCAGGGGCGAAAATATATGCCGGTCATACGGGAAGCCCGCTGGATCTGCCAGCAAAAACACTCAAGGCGGGTGGCCACGGTGTCCCTGGAGGAGAAAATATGCTTGTGATGCCGGATGGTTCTGTCAGATATTTTACGGTGAGAGAATCCGCGAGGCTGCAAACCTTTCCTGATACCTATGTTTTTCATGGTTCCTGGACGGAAACGATGAGGCAATTGGGCAATGCCGTGCCGGTGGCTTTGGCCCGACTCATGGCCGGCAGCGTGGCGGAAAAACTGCTTGAAGCCGAAAGCAGGCGACTTGAACGCATTGTGCAGTGAGGCGCATGATGGAAATCAAACCATACAATCCCCTTGATAAGGTCAATCTTGGCGGGAGTGTGGCTGATGCCATGCTTCAGAGCGAAGTGCGGCCTCTTGGCGAACTGGAATCGTTTGATGGGGCTGGGATCTATGCGATCTATTATGTGGGCGATTTTGAAGCCTATGCCTTGTTGACGGAAAATAATGGAAAAGATGCGTTCAGTAATCCAATTTATGTGGGTAAGGCGGTTCCCCCCGGTGCGAGGAAAGGAAACTTTGGTCTGGATTCCTCACCGGGCCAGGCTCTTTACAAGCGTCTGCGGGAACATGCTGAGAGTATTGATGCTGTCGCGAATTTGAAAATTGAAGATTTCTTTTGTCGTTTTCTTGTTGTGGACGACATTTGGATTCCATTGGGAGAATCCTTGCTGATTGCAAAATTTTCCCCCATTTGGAATAAATTGATTGATGGTTTTGGCAACCATGATCCCGGGAAAGGGAGGTATGGTGGAGCGCGTCCCAAATGGGATACCCTTCATCCCGGGCGAGAATGGGCGGAGAGATGCGTGGCGCGAGGTGAGACCGCCGCTCAAATCGCGGAAGAAGTCAAGGCGTATCTTCGCGCCATGCTGGGATGATCTTGCCAACTCACACGGCGCTGATGAGAGACCATGACCGCACGTTTCACGGACTGTTTTTTTGATCTGGACGGCACGTTGACCGATTCCGCGCCCGGCATCCTCAACGGGGTGGAGCTGGCGCTGTCGCATTTCGGCTTGCATCCGCCGCGGGAGAGCCTGAACTTTTTCATCGGGCCGCCGTTGCTGGAGTCGTTTGCCGGGTATTTCCCGGGGGAGCCGGACAAGGCCCGCACGGCCCTGCGCATCTACCGGGAGTATTACCGGGAGCGGGGCATGTTCGAGAACAGCGTCTATCCCGGCATGGCCGGGCTGCTGGCCGATCTGGCGGCGGCGGGCTGTCGTGTGCATCTGGCCACGGCCAAGCCGGAGCCGTTTGCCCGCATCATCGTGGAGCATTTCGGCCTGCTGCCGTATTTCAGCGTCCTTGCGGGGGCGGAGCTGGACGGTCCGCGCCACGACAAGACGGACGTGCTGCGCTATGCGCTGGGGCTGGCGGAGCTGCCGCCGGAGGCTCGTCCGCTCATGATAGGCGACCGCCATCATGATGTGGAGGGCGCGCACGCCGTGGGCCTGCCGTGCGCGGGGGTGCTTTACGGCTACGGCAGCCGCGAGGAACTGACGGGCGCGGGCGCGGACCACCTGTGCGATACGGTGGACGACCTGCGGCGTCTGCTGCTGGCCTGAGACGTGATGCCTTGCCAGACGCCGCGCCCCTGCGTACAACAGGGGGGCGACGCCTCCCGGCGACGAGGCCGGGGCCGGATGGACAACCAACCGCCGTATGCGGAGGACAGGATATGGGATTTGCCAACTCCAGTTGCAGCTTTACGCGCTTTCGCGTGCTGGACAGCCTGACGGACGAACAGTGGAGCGCCGTGCCCGACAAGCTCCGGCAGTATGCTTTTCAGGACATCGACGAGTTGCCGGAGATGCAGGCGCACGGCTGGGTCTGCTTCGAGGACATGCTGGACAGCGCATGGCGCGCCGCGCCGCCGCAGAAGGGGGCGTATTACGTCTTTTCCCTGCGTCTGGACACGCGGCGCATCCCGGCGGGGGTCATCAAGAAGCATCTGGCGCTGGCCCTGCGCGAGGAAAAGGAACGTATGCAGGCGCAGGGCAAGAACTTCATCTCCCGCGAGCGCAAGAAGGAGTTGAAGGAGCAGGTGCTGCTGCGCCTGCGGCAGCGTTTCCTGCCTGTGCCCGCCGAGTTCAACGTCATCTGGAACACGGTCAGGAATGAAGTCTGGTTCGCCTCCACGCAGAGCAGGATGATCGATCTGTTCATGGAGTTCTTCCTCCAGAGCTTCGAGGTGCATCTGGAGCAGCTCACGCCCTACAGTCTGGCCGAGACGCTGCTGGATGAGGAGGCCATGAGCCGCCTCGACCGCATGGAACCCACGGAATTTGCCGTCAACGCCTGAGGAGGGCAACAATGAGCACCATCAGCGACTCCACGGACAGCATCCTCGGCAAGGAGTTCCTCACCTGGCTCTGGTATCAGAGCGACGTGGCCCCCGGGGCCTTCACGGACGCGACAGGCGCGCCCTTTGCCGTGAGCATGGAACAGCGCATCGTCGTGCAGGGCGGCGAGGGCGAGGCGCAGGAGACCGCTTCCGTCTCCGGGGCGCTCTCTCCCCTGCGGGAAGCCCGTTTCGGACTGGGCACGGGCAAGAAGGTCTCCCGCGCGCTGGTGCGGCTGGAAAAGGACGAGCTGGCCTTCCAGGTCAGCCTGCGGGCCGAGGATTTCAGTCTCAACAGTCTGAAAACGCCCAAGATCGAAAAGAGCGGCGACGATGACGATCCCGACGCCCTCCTGCTGGAAAAGATCTACCTGCTGGAAGTCTGCACCGGCCTGCTGGACAGTCTGTTCCAGCGCTTCCTGCGGCTGCGCCTGTCGGCGGACTGGCTGCGGGAGGTCAACGACATGCGGCAGTGGATGACCCGTACGGAATAGGCACATGGGCAGCGTGTCGCATTCTTCCGGCTCCCGGACGGGGGGCGGCCGTCGGTTCCTGCTGCGTCTGGGCCGCAAGCTGCTCTGGATGCTGCTCGTCCTCTGGGGCATCACCATCATCAGTTTCGTGGTCATCCATCTGGCGCCCGGTTCGCCCACGGACATGGAGACCACGCTCAACCCGCTGGCGGGCGAGGCGGCCCGGCGGCAGCTCGACGCCCTCTATGGGCTGGACAAGCCGCTCCACGTCCAGTATCTGGACTGGCTTTCCCGCATGGTGCGGCTGGATTTCGGCGTGTCCATGTCCGCCGATGCCCGGCCCGTGCTGGACAAGATCCTCGAACGCCTGCCCCTGACCGTGGGCATGAACGTGGTCTCGCTGCTGCTCACCCTCTGCATCGCCGTGCCGCTGGGCATCCTGTCGGCCTGTCGCCGCAATTCCTGGCTGGACAAGGGCGTGACCCTGCTGGTCTTTCTGGGTTTCGCCATGCCGTCCTTCTGGTTGGCCCTGCTGCTCATGCTCTTTTTCGGGCTGGAGCTGCAATGGCTGCCCATATCCGGGCTGACCTCGCTGGACTATCCGCATCTTTCCTTCTGGGGCAAGTGCGTGGACATCATGCGCCATCTGGCCCTGCCCATCCTCGTGTATACCGTGGGGTCGCTGGCGGGCATGTCGCGCTACATGCGGGCCTGTATGCTGGAAGTGCTGCGGCAGGACTACATCCTCACCGCGCAGGCGCGAGGGCTGACCGGGCGTATGGTCATCCTGCGGCACGCCCTGCGCAATGCCCTGCTGCCGGTCATCACGCTGCTCGGTCTGTCCGTGCCCGGCCTCATCGGCGGCAGCGTCATCATCGAATCCATCTTTGCCCTGCCCGGACTGGGGCAGCTCTTCTATGCCGCGGTCATGGCGCGTGACTACACCATGATCATGGGCAATCTGGTGCTCGGGGCCGTGCTCACGCTGGCGGGCAACGTGCTGGCCGACCTCTGTTACGGACTGGCCGACCCGCGCATCCGTTCCGCACAGGAGAAAAACGCATGATGCCCCGTGTGCTGCGCCGTTGTCTGGGACGCCATCTCATGTTCACGCTGGGACTGGGCATCGTGCTCGTCATGTCCCTTGCCGCGCTGTGCGCTCCGCTCATCGCGCCCTACGATCCCGCGCAAGAGCACGGCCACGCCGTCCTCATGCCGCCCTGTGCCGAGTTCTGGCTGGGTACGGACAGGCTGGGGAGGGATGTCTTTTCCCGTCTGCTCTACGGCGGGCAGGCCTCGCTCTGGGTGGGCTTCGTGGCCGTGGGCATCTCCGTGAGCATCGGGACGGTGCTCGGCCTCATCAGCGGGTATTTCCGGGGCTGGGTGGACGAGATCATCATGCGCGGCGTGGATGTCATGCTCTGTTTCCCGTCCTTCTTCCTCATCCTGGCGGTCATCGCCTTTCTGGAACCCAGTCTGGCCAACATCATGATCGTCATCGGGCTGACCTCCTGGATGGGCGTCGCGCGCCTCGTGCGGGCCGAGACCCTCAGTCTGCGCGAACGCGAATTCGTGGCCGCCGCGCGGCTGGCGGGCTGCTCCACGGCGCGGATGCTGTTCGGGCACATCCTGCCCAATGCGCTGGCCCCCATCCTCATCACCGCCACGCTGGGCGTGGCCGGGGCCATCCTTGTGGAATCGAGCCTGAGCTTCCTCGGGCTCGGCATGAGTCCGCCCACCCCGACCTGGGGCAACATGCTGCAGGACGGCAAGACCGTGCTGGAGTGCGCGCCGTGGCTCTCGCTCTATCCCGGATTGGCCATCCTCGTTACGGTACTGGGCTACAATCTGCTGGGGGAAAGCCTGCGCGACTGGCTGGACCCGCGTCTCAAGCAGTGAGGGGAGGGCGATGCTGGAACATCTGAGGATCCGCAATCTGGCGCTCATCGAGGACATGGAGCTGGATTTCGCGCAGGGCATGAACGTGCTCACCGGCGAGACCGGCGCGGGCAAGAGCTTCATCCTCAAGGCGCTGGGTTTCCTGCTGGGCGACAAGCTGGCGGCGGACATGGTGCGTCCCGGCGCGGAACGCGCGCAGGTGGAGGCGCTCTTCCTCCTGCGCGGGGAGGAGTGCATCATCCGGCGTGAACTGCTGGCCGAGACCGGACGCAGCCGCCTGTATGTCAACGACAGTCTGCGCTCGCAGGAGAGCGTGCGCCGTCTGCGGGACGAGTTGCTGGTCCACACCAGCCAGCACGGGCAGCAGCAGCTCCTGCAACCGGCCTTCCAGGCCCGCCTCATGGAAAGCGCCATGCCCGATGCGGCCCTTTTGCAGAAGAAGGAGGAGCTGCTTGGTCAGCTGCGGGACGTGGCGGCCCGCCGCGAGGAACTGCGGCAGCGGCAGACCGGGCTGGCCGACAAGCGCGACGTGCTGGAGATGCAGCAGCAGGAGATCGACAAGGTGGCTCCCGAAGAAGGCGAGGAGGAACGCCTTGAGGAAGTGCGCGCGCAGGCCCGCGCCGCCGAGCAGGCCGGGGAACAGTATGAGGAAGCCCTCAGCCTCCTGCACGGGGAGGAGGAACCGGGCCTGCTGGACAGGCTCGCCCGGCTCGAACGTCTCCTGCATCAGATGGCGCACGGCAACGAGGACTTGCAGGCCGACGCCGAGGCCGTCACGGCCGTGCGGCAGCAGTTGCAGCATCTGAGCGGCGTGCTGCGCCGTCCGCCCGTGCCCGACGATCTGCCCGACATGGACAGCGTGGAGGAACGCCTCTACGAGCTGGCCCAGCTCAAGCGCAAGCTGCGCCGCAGCATGGAGGAAATTCTGGAGCTGCGGCAGGAGATCGAGGAGAACCTTTCCTTCCTCGACGCCTGCGCGCTGGATATCTCCGCCCTCGACAAGGAGGAGGGCCGTCTTGCGGCCGCGCTCAGGGACGTGCTGGAACGCCTGCGCCCCCAGCGGCGGGAGGCGGCGGAGGACTTTGCCCGCCGTCTGGAAGCGGAATTGCGGGAGCTGGGCTTTTCCGAGCAGGTGCGCGTGCTGCCGGACCTCGTGGCGCAAGAGATCTGGCCCGGCATCGAGGACGACCGGGTGCGCATCCTCTGGGCCCCCAATCCGGGACAGGCCCCGCAGCCGCTGGACAAGATCGCCTCCGGCGGCGAGCTTTCCCGCTTTTTGCTGGCGCTGGTCAGCGTGCGCCCCAAGGCCGAGAACGCCACCTTCATCTTTGACGAGGTGGACGCCGGGGTGGGCGGCATGACGCTCAACAAGCTGGCCGACAAGCTGGCCCGGCTGGCCGAACAGCGGCAGATGCTGCTCATCACCCACTGGCCGCAGCTGGCCGCGCGGGCGCAGCGGCATTTTCAGGTCAGCAAGCAGGTGCGCGGCAACAGCACCTTCACGCTCTGCACCCGCCTCGATGCCGACGACCGCCATGCCGAATTGGCCCGCATGGCCGGGGGCGGCGCACAGGGCGAGGCCGTGGCCGTCAGTCTCGAACGCGGCATGACGGCGGAGTAGGGTCGGCTGACGCTATCCATTAGAGCAATTCCACATTGAAAATGTGGATTGCTCTGGTAGTCGCGAGAGCGACTACCCGCAACCGAACACACG
>NZ_CALVHE010000082.1 GCF_944327235.1 uncultured Desulfovibrio sp. | reverse complement strand
TTTCGTTTCCATACGCGACTCCATGCGAAACGGCTTGATGATGACCGGCCGGAAGACCCGGCCATTGTATGCGGCAGCAGGGCCTCGCGGCCCCGGCTCCCTGTACGGGTGAAGACGCGCCGCCGGCCGCCCGGAAGGACGATGCCTTTCCGGGGCCTGCGACGCACCGGAGAAATGCCCCGCATTTCCCGCGCTTCGCCCTGCCTCCGTGCCCGCGCCGGGGGCAGTCGTTGCCCAGAGGGCTCCCCGGCGTGCGGCGGCGCATCCGACCGCACCTTTCCCGCGACGGAAAGGGCACGCCCCGGCAAGATGGGGCACGCGGATCGAAATAACGCTTTTTATGAGGCACGAGCCACACTAGCCCATTTTCCCCCAAAGGGAAAGGGCTTTCTCCGCCAGCCCCTGCGAAACGTCGAAAAAAACGCCTGGAAAGCATCCCTCCCCCTTGTGGTTCGCAGGAAAAAGAGATACCTTTCCCGCAGTTATCCATATGCAGGGCCTCTCCCCCTGAAGGCGCTGTGAACTGCATGTTTTTCCAGGCATCCTGTCCCCCCCTGTGATGTCGGAGTAGTCTCATGCTGGCCACCGCATTTGATGGTCTTGACGACCTTGTCTATATCGCGGATCTGGAAACGTACGATCTGCTCTATGCCAACCGGGCCTGCCGGCAGTGCTTCCATATCCAGGACGGCACGGGCCGCAAGTGCTACGAGGTGCTGCAGGGGCTGGACCAGCCCTGCGACTTCTGCACCAACCAGAAGCTGCGTGAGTTCGGCCGCTGGGCCTGGAGCTGTTTCAATCCCCTGCTCCAGCGTCATTTCGATCTCTACGATTCCGTCATCGACTTCCAGGGGCGCAAGGCCCGTCTGGAGATCGCCTACGACATCACCGATCACGTCGCGGAAAAGCGCCTTATCCTCCACGGCGACATCGAGCAGCTCATCGCCCATTGCGCCCGCCTGCTCAACGATGACGGCGGCAACATGCACACGCTCCTCAACATGACGCTGGAGGAGATCGGGCGTTTCCTCGAGGCCGATCGCTGCTACATCTTCGAGATCCACGGCGGCACGGCCAGCAATACGCACGAGTGGTGCCGCAGCGGGGTATCCTCTCAGCTGAAGAACCTCCAGCATGTGCCGCAGGCCGCCTATGCCCGCTGGCTCGGTCCGCTGCACAGCGGCAGCAGCGTCTTCCTGCCCGACGTGGAGGACATCGCCCGCATCAGCCCGGTGGAATATGCCTATCTCAAGCCGCAGGGCGTCAAGTCGCTCCTCGTGGAGCCGCTGAACGTCTCCGGCGAGCTGTTCGGTTTTCTGGGGGTGGACAATCCCGCGCCGCACCGTGTGCAGGAGACCCGCATCACGCTGGCCTCCATCAGCAAGTTCATGGGCTCCACCATCGAGCGTTTCCGCCTCATCAACACGCTGGCGCACCATTCCCATCATGACGCTCTGACCGGGCTGGGCAACCGCCACCTGTTCCGGCAGGAGCTGGAAGCCCTCTCCGGGCCCGGCGCCGCCATCCTGCTGCTCGAGGTGAACGGCCTCAAGAAGATCAACGAGACCTACGGGATGCAGTACGGCGACGAACTGCTTGCCCGTATCGGGGACATGCTGGGCAAGCTGGCCGAGACGGGGCGCGCCTTCCGGCTCAACGGCGGGGAGTTCGCCGTCCTCTGGACCAGTATCGACCAGGCGGCCTTTGCCGACACGCAGCAACGGCTGGAATCCTTCTTTTCCGGGATCCTGGGCTTTTCCGCCGCTGTGGGCGGCTATTGGATGGGGGCGGCCGATCGGCCCGGACAGGCCCATACCCGCGCCGAAAAGCAGATGTACCGCCAAAAACAGGACTACTACCGCATCCAGGGCGGCAGTCGCTACCGGGCGGAGATGGACGACATGCTGCGTCTTGCCCAGCCGGGCACGCTGGAACAGATGCTTGACGACGGCAAGGTCATCACCTACTGGCAGCCCAAGTACAGCCTGAAGGACGGACGCCTCTGCGGGGCCGAGGCGCTCGTGCGCCTGCGGCACGGCAGCGAGGTGCTCGCGCCGGGACAATTCATGCCCCTGCTGGAATCCCTGCACCGTACATATCTGCTGGACTACTTCGTCTTTGAGGAGGCCTGCCGCTTCCTGCGCCACAGATTGGACGACGCGCGGTCCGTGGTGCCCGTTTCCAGCAACTTTTCCCGCAACACCTTCGTGATGCCCGATTTCCTCGACAGGCTGGAGGCCATCCGCCGCCGCTACGACATACCGCTCGCGCTGCTGCAGGTGGAGATCACCGAGACCGTGGACGCCGCCGATCAGGCCGTCTTTCAGGACATGGCCCGCAAGCTGCACGCGCACGGCTTCTGTCTGGTCATCGACGACTTCGGCGTGGCGCACGCCAATCTGGCCACACTGGCGGAAGTGGACTTCTCCGTCCTCAAACTGGACAAACGACTCATCGACTCGCTGGAGAGCAATCCCCGTCTGCTCAAGATCCTGGAGATGCTCATCCTGACCAGCCATTCCCTGCGCATCAACACCGTGGCCGAGGGCGTCGAGCGTCCCGAACAGCTGGCCATCCTCTCCGGCATGGGCTGCCACGAGGTACAGGGCTTCCTCTTTTCACGCCCCTTGCCGCTGGAAGAGTTCCGGAAAAAACTGGATGCCGCGGTCCCGCCGCGCTGCGACATCGTCCGCGGCTCCGGCACGAGCCCCTGCGGTTGCCGGTCTTGAAATCCATCCCAAAAGAACATACCGTATATGAGACTTTTTCCACAAGCCTCCCGCCCGGACTTGCCGTCCCCCTGATGTGGAGTCATTGCAATGTTGGCCAACTTCTTCGATGGGCTCACGGATCTGGTGTACGTTGCCGATCTGGAGACGCATGACCTTCTCTATGCCAATGCCGCCTGCCGTCAGCGCTTCAGGATAGCTGATCTTGCGGGGAAAAAGTGTCACAAGGTCTTTCACGACAGCGATACTCCCTGCGAAGCCTGCACCCTGCAGCCTTCTCGACGGCGCGATCAGGTCTACCTGCCCCATCTCAACGCCCACTTCAAGATCTGCGAGGCCTTTGCTCCCTGGCAGGGACGCAAGGCCCGTCTGCTCATCGCCCGCGAGACCACCCCGCAGGTGCGGGCGCGGCAGCTCATGCGACGGGAACGCGGGGCCGAAAGCCTCATCGGCCATTGCTCCCGCCTGCTGGCGGAAGATTCCGGCAATCCGTATACCCTCATCCTGCAGGTGCTGGAAGAGATCGGCCTGTTCCTGGAGGCGGATCGCTGCTCCATCTTTGAGATCCGGGAACAGATGGCCAACAACACGCATGAGTGGCTGCGCGAGGACATCGCTCAGCTCCGGGAAAGCCAGCTCGACCTCCCCGAATCCGCCTATGCGGACTGGCTGCCCCGCTTGCGCCGGGGGGATATCCTCCAGCTCGACGGGATGTGCATCGGCGTGGGCCAGGATCCCTGCGACGGCGTACGCCTGCGGGACATCTCCTCCTTCCTCATCGCCCCCCTCGTGGTCTCCGGTCGCCTTACCGGCTTCCTCGAAGTGGAGAACCCGACCCGTAGCCGCGTGGAAGAAGCCCGGACGGCGCTTGCCGCCATCAGCAAGTTCATGGCCGCCACCATCGAGCGTTTCCATCTGCTCAATACGCTGGAACACCATTCCCGGCACGACCCTCTGACCGGTCTCGGCAACCGGCGCGCCTTTCAGCATGACGTGCAGCACCTCAGTTCGCCCGGCGGGGCCGTGGTGATCATCGAGGTGAACGGTCTCAAGAAGATCAACGAGATACACGGCATCCAGCATGGCGACGACATGCTGATCCGTCTGGCCGCTCTGCTGGGCGACATGGAAGCCGGCGCGCATCCCTATCGCCTGAACGGCGGCGAATTCGCCCTGCTCTGGAACTATGTGGGAAAGGACGTCTTTTACGAGACCGTACGGCGGATGCAGGTCATCCTGTCGGGCACGCTCGACTTTTCCGCGGCGGTGGGCGGCTACCGGCTCACGGACGGCGAATCGCCCCTGACGGCCTACACCCGCGCCGAAGCGGAGATGTTCGCCAACAAGAAGGCCTTTTACCGCCACCGGGTGAGCGGCCGCTACCGGCCCGAAGGCGACCACATCTTGGAACTGGCCCGCCCCGGCGTGCTGGAGCGCATGTTGGCCGAGGGCAACTTCCTGACGTACTGGCAGCCCAAGTTCAAGGTGGCGGACAGGAGCCTCTGCGGCGTCGAGGTGCTCATCCGTCTGCGGAAAGACGGCCGCCTCGTCCCGCCGGATCAATTCATCCCGCTGCTGGAGTCCCTGCACCGCTGCCACCTGCTGGACTTCTTCGTCTTTGAGGAGGCCTGCCGCCATCTGCGCCTCTGGATGGACGAGGGGCGCACGGTCGTGCCCGTGGCCACCAATTTCTCGCGCCATACCTTCGTCATGCCGGATTTTCTGGAACAGCTGGAGCGCATCCGCGACCGCTACGCCATACCGCTGGAGCTTTTGCAGGTGGAGATCACCGAAAGCGCGGACTCGCGGGAACATGAGCGCGTCCAGGAGATGAGCCGTCGCCTCGCCCGCAGCGGCTATCATCTGGCCATCGACGATTTCGGGGTGGCTCACGCCAATCTGGCCACGCTGGCCGAGGTGGACTTTTCCGTGCTCAAACTGGACAAGCGGCTCATCTCCTCACTGGAGGACAATCCCCGCCTGCCCAAGTTGCTGCACATGCTCATCATGGCCAGCCACAACCTGTCCATCACCACCGTGGCCGAAGGGGTGGAACGTGACCGCCAGCTGGACATCCTGGCGGGTCTGGGCTGTCAGGAAGTACAGGGCTACCTGCTGGCGCACCCGCAGCCCGTGGAGGAATTCCAGCAGCGCCTGTCCCTGTCCGCCCCGTCCGACGCGCCCGCCGGAGCGGACATCCCCCGCCTCGTCCCGGCCTGATGTCCCACGTGCCCGACAAGGCGGACACGGAAAAAATGCCGTCGGCGGCGGGGAGCGCCCTGTCTACTCCTCTTCGGCGGGCATGGCCTCCATGGCTTCCATGACCGTATTTCGGGGATGCGTCGTGCAGTAGACGCCCATATGCGTGGCAAGCCGGGCCATCCATTCCTCACTGAAGACCGTATTGTCCGTGGCGGCGCTCATGTAGCCGTCGACCCACATCAGGATAAGCGGAAGCTGCTCCTCATGGGCCAGAACGTCCTTGCAACGGATCCGCGCGATGTCGATCTCCGCGGCTCCGGCGGAAAGGGGCGCGGCACACAGGACGGCAAGGGCAACAGCGGCGATACTTCTTTTCATGGCGATCTTTCCGTGAGAAATGCCGCCCTACACGGCGGCGTTGAGAAAATCAGGACAAGCGACCGCCTGCGCCGAGGCCCCGGGAGCATTTTCGGTCGAAACGCTTTGCGTCCCAAACCATACGGCCTGTGGTTTCGCGGGAAAAACGCGGTTTTTCCGCCTGGTTTGGGCCGGGCGCATCGCCGGGAACGGGCAGCCTTGCGGCAGACGGGATGGTGCGCCCTGACCCTAGGGGAACCAGGGGGGCACTGTCAACGGCGGACCTCCCCCGCCCCTTGCCATTGCTCCCGGCCTGACGCATACTGCCCTCCGTTCTTTTTCGGGAGGCTGTATGCTCGATCTTTCCGCCATCTGGCAGGCAACGCGCCTTGCCACACCGCTGGTGCATTTCATCACCAATTATGTGACCGTCAACGACTGCGCCAACATCACCATCGCCGCGGGCGGCTCCCCCATCATGGCCGATGACCCCGCCGAAAGCGAGGACATCACCGGCCTGTGCGCGGCGCTCGTGCTCAACATGGGCACCCCCTGCGCCCGCACGCACGAGGCCATGCTCGCCGCGGGCAAAACGGCCAACCGGCTCGGACGGCCCGTGGTCTTCGATCCCGTGGGCGCCGGAGCTTCCGCCTTCCGCAACCGGCTCGTCCTCGACATCCTCCAGCACGTCAGGCCCACGGTCATCAAGGGCAATATCTCCGAGATCCGCTTCCTGGCCGAAGGAGTCGGCTCGGCGCGCGGCGTGGATGCCTGCCCCGCCGAACTGGTCAGCGAAGAACGGCTTGCCGAGGCCCTCGTCCTTGCCCGCCGCCTGCAGGCGGCCACCGGAGCGGTCGTCGTCATCAGCGGCCCCATAGATCTCGTGACGGACGGGGCCACGGCCTGGGGCGTGGACAACGGCCATCCCCTCATGTCCCGCCTGTCCGGCACCGGCTGCATGTCCGCCGGGGTCATCGCCTGCCACTGCGGCGCCAATCCCGCCGCGCCGCTGGAGGCCGCCCTCTGCGGCATGTGCTGCATGGGCATCAGCGGCGAGCTGGCCCACGAACAGCTCGGAGACGACACAGGCACGGGCAGCTACCGCATCGCCCTGCATGACGCCATGAGCCGCCTCGACGCGACCCTGCTGCAACGACGCTGCCGCGTGCGGCAATTGGCGTAGAAAAACGCGAACCCGTCAGGGAGGCCCTCATGGATCACAAAGTCGTCGTCATCACTACCGGCGGCACCATCGCCATGCTGCATGACGCCGCCACCGGCGGCGCGACCCCGGCCCTCAACGGCAGCGAGCTGGTGGATGGCGTTCGCGGCCTGGGGCAGGTCTGTCCGCTGGAAGTCTGCGAATTCTCCAATCTGCCCAGCCCGGCCATGACCCCGGAACGCATGTACGATCTGGCCGCGCTGGTGCGCCGCCGCCTTGCCGAGGCGGATGTGGCCGGCGTGGTCATCACCCACGGCACGGACACGCTGGAAGAGACGGCCTACTTCCTCGACCTGGCTGTGGACAGCCCCAAGCCGGTCTGCCTCACTGCCGCCATGCACGCCGAGGACGAGCTGGGCCCGGACGGCCCCCGCAACCTCATGAGCGCCGTGCGCGTGGCCGCGTCCCCGCAGGCGCGCGACATGGGCGCGCTGGTGGTCATGAACGACCAGATCCACGCCGCGCGCGAGGCCGCCAAGACCCACGCGGCCAATGTGGCCACGTTCCAGTCCCCCTGGTGGGGGCCCATCGGCACCGTGGACGACGACCGCCTCATCTTCCGGCGCGCGCCCCTGCATCGGCAGACCCTCTGGCCTGCCGGGCTGCACCGGCGCGCCGACCTCATCAAGATCGTCACCGGGGATGACGGCAGCCTCATCGACTTTGCCGTCTCGCGCGGAGCCGAAGGGCTGGTCATCGAGAGTTTCGGACGCGGCAACGTACCGCCCACCGCCATGCCCGCCCTGCAACGAGCGCTGGAACGCGGCGTCATCATCGTCAATGCCACCCGTACCGGGGGCCGTGTGCTGGATGTCTACGCCTACGACGGCGGCATGGTGCAACAGCGCCGCCTCGGCGTCATCATGGGCGGCGAACTCAGCGCCGCCAAAGCCCGCCTCAAGCTGTTGCTGGCCCTGAACCTCGTGCCCGACGGCGAGACGCCGCAGCGGGAACGCATCGCCCGCTGGTTCGACACGGATTAGGGCCTGTTGACCCTATTTGCTGTTTGTTTGGGGGGCAGGGGAACCCCTCGCTCTGCTGTCGATGCCCGTAAGGCTCCTGCGTCGCCAACGGGCACGGCCCTTCGGGCCGCCCGTCGGGTCGCCGCCAGCGCGGGAGGGGTTCCCCTGCCCCCCAAGCCCCCCATCCCTTCCCCAGCGCGCTTTTACCGGGGAAGAGTCAGAGACACGGGGTACTCTCGTCCCAAAAGCAAGCGGCGTGCATACAGTCTGTTTTGCTTATTTATTGAAATTGTTTGTAAAATTTGTGTTAACAGGCCCTAGGGCATTTTCCGTTGGAACGCTCCACGTTTCCAACCATACGGCCTGTCGTTTCACGGAAAAACACGGTTTTTCCGCCATCTCGGGCCGGGCGACGCTGTGCCGCCGCCTCGCGTTTTGCCTTTTTCAAAGGCAAAACGCGTTACTGTGCCCCTGCGCACTGCCGCTCTCCCTCTTTACGGATAGAACGCTTCCTGTCCGCGTCCGCACCGGCGGACGCCGCACAGCTGCCCGCACACCGAAAACGTTTCGGAGCGGCGACACGCAAGGAGGAGGGGATGCTGTATCTGCTGCGCAAAATGCGAGGAGGCGGCCCAACGCCGCCACGAGTCCCGGGACGGGAGATCCTGCATTCCTGGCTGGGAAGCTGTCTGGCCATTGCGCTTATTGCCCTGCTGGAGCGCTATGCCACGGGCAACACGGGTTTTCCGCTGCTCATCGGTTCGTTCGGGGCCTCGGCGGTGCTGGCCTTCGGCGCGCCGCAAAGTCCGCTGGCCCAGCCCCGCAATCTGGTGGGCGGGCATCTTGTCTCGGCGTTGACCGGCGTGAGCTGCGGACTGCTGGTTCCCGAACCGCTCTGGCTGGCTGCCGCCCTGGCCGTCTCCACGGCCATAGCCCTCATGCACCTGAGCAAGACCTTGCACCCGCCCGGCGGGGCTACGGCGCTCATTGCCGTCACCGGCGGCGAAGGCATCCGCCAGCTCGGCTACCTGTATGCCCTTGTCCCCTGCCTGACCGGAGCCTGCCTCATGCTGGGCATCGCCCTTGTGGTGAACAACCTTTCCGCCGCGCGCCGCTATCCCCTTTACTGGTGGTAGAAAACAAGTGGTATCCCGAGGCCCGCAAACGTGTCCCCGGTCCCCCCAAACTACGCCTCGCGCGGTCAGGCCCTACAGCGCTCCCCAGACGATGGCGGCCGTCCACAGCAACCCCAGCAACAAACTGCCGCCCCCCAAAAGCCTGTTTGTCCGGCGGCGTTGCGCCTCTTCTCCGCCGCGCCCTTGCCACAACGGCCGCAGAAGGAGGAAGAAGGCGCAGGCGCAGGTCAGGGCGGTCGCAAGTCTGTGCAACCAGACCGCCACCATCGACGTCTCTTCGGGCAGCGCCAGTTCCGGCAGCATGTCCCGCGCGGACCGCGTCCCCGGCAGCAGGCGGCAGATCTCCCTGCCGTCGGGGCCGCGCCAAGCGATGATGTCCGTCCCTTGGACGGCTCCCGACAGACTGGCCCGCATGGGCGGGATCTGACTGTAGATGATGCGTACATCGCCGTTTTGCGGCGTACCGCCCGCGCCGATGTAGATGACGCCGCCCTGCGTATGCACCACGTTGGAGATCATGAGCGGGCCGCGTCCGGCGCTGCGGTGCGCCTGCGCCGCCTGTCGGTTGAGATCTTCCCGCACGTTGTCCGGCACAGAGATGATGAACGGTTCCTCGGCAGGCAGGGAAGCCGCAAGGCCGGACGGCAGCCCATAGACGCCGAGACGGATCTCCCCGGCATACCGGACCTCGTTGGGAAGGCGCACAAGGGTCATGTTGGCGCACTGGCGGCGCGCCTGCTCCGAATGGAAGGCGGAAGAATCCACAGGCTCGGAGACCCAGCGCTGATGATAGGCATAGTCGTCCGCTCCCCGCTCGCCGTCAGAGGAGGAAGCCGCCGGACGGACGATCTCCACCCATTGGAAGTATTCCACCTCCCGCCGGATACCGAGCGCCCGCACCGTGGAGCCGGTCAGGGGGTCCGTCAGCGTTTCCGGCGTGTCCGCTCGGCCGGTCAGATGGATGAGCCTGTCGGGCGAAACGGCCCCGGAGGTCCCGTCCGCCTCGATCTCCACTACGGACGGCCCTGTCTGTCCGCCTTCTCCCCCTTCGGGGCGACGGCTTTCCAACCGCCACAAAAGCCCGGAACAGATCAGCAGCAGGACGAACCCGAAGGCCGCCCCGGCGAGCGCTTTCGACCGCTGTTCCCCGCTTTCCCTTGCCGTTTCGGCCATATCTCCGCTCCTTGTTCGTCAACGGGCCGCGCCCACGTTTTTCGCCGTCCGCGCCTTACGCTGCCCGCCCTACCGGTCCGTGCTCCGGTCCGCGTGCGCGGTGAGGAAATCCGCCACGCGCCGTTCGCTGTACCAGACCTCTCCCCGGCTGACAAATCCCACATGTCCGCCTCCGGGGGCCACCTCCAGAAAAAGATGCGCATTGTCCCGCGCCGCCGCCCACGGATAGCAGGACGGCGCGCAAAAGGGATCGTCGGCCGCCAGCAGCATATACAGGGGGATGTCGATATGCGGCAACACGGGCAGGGCGCTGCATTCCCGCCAGTAGGTCGCGGCGTCGGCAAAGCCGTGCAGAGGCGCGGTGAATCGTTCGTCGAACTCGTTGAACGTACGGAAATCGTCCATGCCGTCCAGCGAGGGGAAATCGGGGAAGCGGGCCGCCTTCTCGCGCATCTTGGCCCGCAGGGTACGCAAGAAATAGTGCATGTAGAGACGGCAGCCCGGCCCGGCCATGACCTGCGCGGCAGCGGGCAGATCGCAGGGCACGGAGACCGCCGCCGCGGCGCACACCCGCGGCGAACGCCGGGCCTCGCCCAGATAGCGGCAGATCTGGTTGCCGCCCATGCTGAACCCGGCCAGCAGCACCGGCAGACCGAAGGTCTCGGCATGGGAGACCACACGGGCCAGATCGTCCGTCTCGCCCATGTGATACAGCCGCCGTGTCCGGTTGGGCTCGCCGGAGCAGGATCGCATGTTCCAGGCCAGCACCCGGAAGCCGCGCCGCACCAGCTCGGCCGCCAGCCCCCGCACATAACGACGGCGACTGTGCCCTTCCAGCCCGTGCGAGATCACTACCACGCCCCGCGCCTCCGCCGCGCCGCTCTCCCGCACCGGCGGATGCTCGTCCACATCCAGGAAATCGCCGTCCGGCGTCTCCAGTCGCAGACGCCGCACCCGTTCGCGCTGTCCGGCTTCGGGATAGCGCACGCGGCGGCATTTGGCGGCCCAGATGGTATTGACGTGCGCCTGTCGCGCCCAGAGGGGCGGCACATAGCCGGAGGGAAGTATTGGCATCGCAAGTCCCCTTGTGTATGGTTGCGGCGCGCCGCTCCCTGTCCCGGTCCCGGCGGCTCGTATGCGGGCCATGCCGTTGCCGCACGCGTCTTTCCGGCAGCGGCCCGACGCCAAACGCCCCGACGCGCCGCCCTGCCTTCCGAACGGCGTGTCCGGCAAACGAACACGCCCGGTGTACAGGTGCCCGTATGTCTTTCGACCCTAGTTGTAGAGTGTCAATACGTTGTTCACCCTCTGCTCAGACATGAAGCTGGAGGTTTTCTGCCAAGAGCCGAA
>NZ_CALVHE010000081.1 GCF_944327235.1 uncultured Desulfovibrio sp. | reverse complement strand
CGCCTCTTTTCTTGCCGCCGTTCAAATTAGATGCATATCTTTGTGGGCAAATATAATTTGACGACACTGTCTAGAGCAAGACGTCCGCCCCCACACCGACAGACATGCACGAAAAATGCTTGTTCGCCGGACTGTGGTCGGACATGCCCGCACAGCCTGCTTCCATCAGATCCCTGTTGGTACGAGGAGAAACAAAGGTGCACGAATTGCCGGATATCCCCACCAGCGATCAGCTCGTGACCCGTTATGGTCTGCAGCCGCATCCCGAAGGCGGCTTCTACCGACGCATCTGGTGCAGCAGCGGCCGCATTGCCGCTCAGGCCCTACCCGCCTGCTACCACGGAGAACGACCGTGGAGTACGTCCATCCTCTTTTTGCTGCGCGCAGGAGAATGCTCTCGTCTGCATCGTTTGCATTCCGATGAGATCTGGCATTTTCTTTTGGGCGGTCCCTTACGTTTGGCGGTCATCCACCCTGACGGCAGTGGTGAGGACTGCCTGCTGGGACAAGATCTCTCGGCAGGGCAGGAGCTTGTCCATGTCGTGGCCGGCGGTTGCTGGTTCGGCGCCATGCCCTGTCCGGGGACGACCTATGCTCTCGTGGGCTGCACTGTCGCGCCGGGCTTCGACTTCGCCGATTTCGAGCTTGCCCCGAATGCCGCCGGCATCCGTCACAGCCTCCCCCGTTGTGACGCCGCCGCCTCGCGCATCCTCGACGATTTCTTCCCTCTGTCCTGTGCTGCGGGAGCCTGAACCCAAAACGCCAGAGACAGGGGAAAAGGGGAGACGTTTAAAAAGTCTTTCCCCTTCTCCCGTACCCCTCTTCCCCCCACCAAAACTTTTGCCGCTGTCGCTGTCGGACAGTCTGGCCTCAAGGTCAGACTCCCAAACGCACGCCAACCGAAATACATAAAGGCTGACCAGAGGTAATATCCAGACACGTCCTGCCGGATACCCCATCACCATGCTGCCGAGGGACATAAGAGGACAGGGACGCCTTACCGCATCACGACGCCGCGCAGGGATCCCGCAAACGTTTTTGGAGGGATGAGGGGGAGCGCGAGGGGGAGAAGGGGACCTTTTTGCGGAAAAAGGTCCCCTTCTCCCCCTCGCAAAAAAATCTTCCTTTTTCTCCTACCTGACGCCCAGCCCACGCAGGGCGCAACGGGCGGCAGCGGCGATCAGGGCTTCCTTGCGGGCCATATCCGCACTATCGGGGGAACGAGTAAGGATGACGAGAAGTATCCGCCGCCCGTCGGGTGATTCCGCCAGTCCCACATCATGAGCGAGGCCGCCGCTGGAACCCGTCTTGTGGGCAAGCCGCCAGGTATCGGGAAGCCCGGCGCGTATGCGTCCGGCGCCGGTCGTACAGGCGGCCATCCAGTCCAGCAGCTGCTGCCGTTGTGCGGGGGGGAGGGCCTGTCCCGTCAGCAAGGCTCGCAGGGTACGGGCGTAGGCGAGCGCCGTGGTCGTGTCCCGCTCGTCTCCGGGAGCCGACACGTTGAGCTCCGGCTCCAGCCGGTCCAGACGAAAGGTCGTATCGCCCAGTTTTCTGACGTAGTCCGTCACGGCTTGCGGCCCACCGAGACGATCCAGCAAAAGATTGGTGGCGGTGTTGTCACTGAAACCGAGGGAGGCGGCACAAAGCTCGGCAACGGTCATGCCGTCGCTGCCGAGCCCGCCGGTGACGGGCGACCAATCCACCTCTTTGTCGGGGGACCAGTGCAGCCGTTCCGACAGCAAGCCCGGCTCTTTCACGGAGTGGTCCAGGATGCAGGCAGCCAGCACCGCCTTGAAGGTGCTGCAAAAGGTGAAACGCTCATCGCCACGCCATGCCAGACTCTGCCCGCTGCCCACATCCACAGCCACAAGCCCGATACGGGCCTGATGCGCTTGCTCCAGCGCACGCAGCTCCGCGATCTCCGCATCGGTGGCCAGAGCTGGCGCTCCGATCGACACCATGGTGGCGCAAAAGAACAGCAGACAGCAGGACACATGACACAACGAACGATATGCCGACAGCAGCATGACGACTCACTCTCCTTTCATAAAAATTGGGGAGCCGCCGCCTGTCCGGCAATGGCTCCCCTCTGAAAAATATGGCAGCGGACTGCCTTAGCCGTAGATGAAGGCATCCGGCACGTCGGCCAAAGTGGCGACCATGACGGCCTTGATGGTATGCATACGGTTTTCCGCTTCCTGGAAGACGTAGCTGTTGGGCCCTTCAAACACTTCGTCGCTGACTTCCATGTATTCGAGCCCGAAGCGCTGGTAGATCTTTTCACCGATGGTGGTTTCCCGGTTATGGAAGCTGGGCAGGCAGTGCAAAAACCCGCACTGCGGATTGCCGGTCTTGCGCATGACCTCGGCGTCGATGCTGTAGGGAGTCAGCAGGTTGATGCGCTCCTGCCAGACTTCGTCAGGTTCACCCATGGACACCCAAACGTCGGAATAGAGGAAATCGCAGCCGTGCACGCCTTCCTCCACATTTTCGGTACGGGTAATGCGCGCTCCGGTCTTTTCGGCAATGGCGCAGGCCGTCTGATAGACTTCGTCCGAGGTCCAGAGGGCGCGCGGAGCCACAGAGCGGAAATCCAGCCCCAGCATGGCGCAGCACACCATGAGCGAATTGCCCATATTGTACCGGGCATCCCCCAGATAGGCCAGCGTCTGATCCTTCAGGGGCTTGGGGCAACACTCGCGCATGGTCAGCATATCGGCAAGCATCTGGGTGGGGTGCCACTCATTGGTCAGGCCGTTCCAGACCGGGACGGACGCATAGGAGGCCAGCCGCTCCACGATGTCCTGCCCGAAGCCGCGGTATTCGATGCCGTCATAGAAGCCGGAGAGCACGCGGGCCGTATCGGCCATGGATTCTTTCTTGCCCATCTGAGAACCGGAGGGGCCAAGGTAGGTCGTGGAAGCTCCCTGATCGTGTGCGCCCACCTCAAAAGAACAGCGCGTACGCGTGGAATCCTTTTCAAACAGAAGGACGATATTCCTGCCTTCCAGAAAACGCGGTTCGCGGCGTTCCTTCTTGGCCTTTTTCAAGGCTGCCGCCAGATCCAGCAGGTAGAGGAAATCTTCGGGAGTAAAGTCCGTTTCCTTCAAAAAATGGCGATTGGTCAGTCTGCTCATGAGGTCTCCGCCCCCTGCGGGGCCGCTCTTGTCCATATCGTTATCGCGCTTGGCCGGAAACTTCGCGACATGCTCGCAGGCGGCATCCGCGGCGGTATGCTTCCGGCAAAAAAAGTGCTCTTCACGGCACGTCATACGGGACCTGCTGCCGCGCGAGCACATGGCACAGCCGCCTTTCCTTCAATGCCGGTCGTAAAAGGGCATTTTCAGCAAAAGCGAACGATGAGGGATGAACCTAGCACGGGAAGGTCCCCTTGTCCATGCGGCGGCTCAGGACCGCACCGGGCCCCCTGAGGACGCCGCCCTGCCCGCTCCCATTGCCCACCACATGCTTTGCCGCTATACTTCTCGCCAAGGAGATCCCTCATGCGGAAACGTTGCCCAGCCTGCATCCTGTTGTCCGTCATTTGCTGCCTGCTCTGCCTGACCGCAACGGCGGCGGCTGCCGGACCGGCATCCACGCCCCGCCTGCTCAAGGTAGTGGCGCTGACGCGCTCCGGAGTGAGCGCCCCTCTACAGAGCGAAGCCATGCTGGATTCCTGGACCGAACGCACCTGGCCCAAGTGGCCCGCGAAACGGGGCGAACTGACCCGCCGTGGTGCGGCCCTCGTCAGTGAACTCTGGGGCGAGCTGCGCAACCGCTATCTTGCGCTGGGCGTCCTGCCGGCCAATGCCTCGCCGGCGGCCGTCTATGTGCGTGCCGATAATCGGCAGCCCGCTCGGGCTACCGCCTCGGCCCTGCTGCGCGGCCTCCTTCCGCAAGGCAACAGCGGTTATGCCATCGACAGTCTGTCTCCCGACCCGCTTTTCCATCCAGTGCAGAACGGCATGTGCATCTTTCACTTTGCCGCCACAGCAAAGGATGTGCTGAACAACATGGACGACGGTCTGCCCGGCCTCAATGCCGAATACGCCGAGCAGCTCTCTCTGCTGGACAGCATCGTCGGGTCGGCGGATGCGGAGCTTTGCACTCGCTACGCCCTGCCGCCCGGCTGTCGCCTGTCCTCCATCCCCTCTTCCGTCGCCATTGCACGGCAGGGGACCAGCGCCTTCATCCAAGGAGGGCTCGGCATCGCCTCCAGCCTGACGGATGTCTTTTTACGGGAGTTCAGCCAGTGGCCCAGTGAACCTGCCGCCTGGGGCCAGGCCGATACCGCTACCATGCGTCAGATCCTGAGCCTGCACAGTACCGTTTTCAATGCGGTGCAGAGGGCGTCTTCCGTGGCTGGCGCGCAGGGCAGCACATTGCTCAACGAGCTGCTTGCCGCCCTTCAGGGAAAGATGACCGACAGCCGGGCCAACCGTTCGACCATCGTCGTATTTGTGGGCTCGGATGTGAGCATCGCCAATGTGGCCGCCCTGCTGGGCATCCATTGGCAGGCTTCGGGCTACCCAGAAGACCTGATCCCACCCGCCGCCGTCCTGGCGTTTGAACTTTGGCAGCAGGATGAAGGCCAGATCGTTCGGATAAAGTTTTTTGCCCATGCGCTGGAGACCCTGCACAGCAGCACGCCCTTTGAGGATGAGGAAAGTCTGGCGGCCTTCTCCGTCCGTGTGGGCAAGAACGGCGATCCCAACCTGCCGGTCGATGACTTTTACGCGCGTGCGCGTGCCGCCATACGCAAGGACTGCATCTTTACGGGGCTGGCGCTGCCGCAGCTGATGCCCGCCGCTTCCGAAGGCGAGCTGGAAACTTCGGCTGATGTGGAGCCCGGCAATGCGGAAACAGATGAAGATGACCCGCAAGGACAAGCGCCACGGCAATAGAGCATTTCAGTTTGAAACGCTTTGCGTTTCAAACCATACGGCTTGTCGTTTCGCGGAAAAAACGCGGTTTTTCCGCTCACTTTGGGCCGGGCGGCGCTGTGCCGCCGCCTCGCATTTTGCCTTTTTCAAAGGCAAAATGCTCTAACGCTCCCAGAACAAAACGACGGCGGCGTCCAGAAAGGACGCCGCCGTTTTTTTCATATGCGCGCGATCACCCGTCAGTCGGACGAAAGCTGCCGCGCCGAGAACTCAATCACGTGGATTGTCGCGCGGCAACAGCAGATTGAGCAGTACGCCGGTGACCGCCGCAAGGCCTATGCCCGCCAGCGTGAAAGATCCAAAGTCGAACTGCATACCGCCGACGCCGAAAATGATGATCAACGCCACGATGACCATATTGCGCGGCTGGAGCAGGTCATGTCCCGCCCGCACCAGCGTATTCAGTCCCACCACCATGATGGCCCCGAACAGCAATATCATGATCCCCCCCATGACCGGCGTGGGGATGCAGCTCAGGAAGGCCCCCACCTTGGCCACAAAGGACAGGAGGATGGAACAGATGGCCGCCCACGTCATGACGGCGGGATTGAAGGCCCGCGTCAGCGTCACCGCGCCGGTCACTTCGGAATAGGTGGTATTGGGCGGGCCGCCCAGCGCGCAGGCCGCCATGGTGGCCAGACCGTCGCCCAGCATGGTGTTCTTGATGCCCGGATCCCGCAGGAAATCCTTGCCCGTCACTGAACTGATGGCGATGATGTCGCCAAAATGTTCGATGGCCGGCGCTACGGTAATGGGGATGATGAAGAGCATGGGCTCCCAGGAGAACTGCGGCAGCACGAAATTGGGCAGCGCGAACCAGGGCGTGGCATGTACGGCATCCCAGTTGCCGACGCCAAGGCCAAGGGCCACCAGCAGGCCCACGGCGATACCGCAGAGGATGGGGATCAGCCGCAACAGGCCGCGCCCCAGCAGAGAGACCGCAACGGTCGTCAGCAGGGCCGACATGGACAAGGCCAGCGCCGTGCCCCGGGGGATGAGCTGCTGTGTCCCGTCACCGGAGAGCCCCAGCGCCATCTTGACGGCCACCGGCGCCAGCACAAGCCCGATGACCATGATGACCGGGCCGGTGACGATGGGCGGCAGGATACGCAGGATGACGGCGGTCCCCCGGAAGCGGATGAGCGTGCTCAACGCCACATAGAGCAGACCGGAAAAGATGAGCGCCCCCATGGTCAGGGGCACGCCCCAAGTCTTCACGCCGTACATGATGGGCGCGATGAAGGCAAAGGAGGACGCCAGGAAAATGGGCACCTTGCCGCGCGTCACGAGCTGAAAGATCAGCGTGCCGACGCCTGCGGTAAAGAAGGCTACATTGCTGTCCAGACCGGTCAGCAAGGGCACCAGCACCAGCGCGCCGAAGGCCACAAAGAGCATCTGCGCGCCGAGCAGAGCCTCCCGCAAGCGAAAGACATAGCGGCAGGGATCGTCATGGGCAGTCGTGGGATTCATGCGTCTACCGTGCTACTTCGTGCCGAAAATACGGTCTCCCGCATCGCCCAGCCCGGGGATGATATATCCCTGTTCGTTCAGGTGGCTGTCGATGGCGGCGGTGTAGATGTCCACATCGGGATGGGCCTGCTGCAGGCGGGCGATGCCTTCCGGGGCGCAGACGAGATTGATGCTGCACATCTGGCGGCAGCCCCGCTTTTTCAGCAGATCGATAGTGGCGATGAGCGAGCCGCCCGTGGCCAGCATGGGGTCAAGGATGATGGCGAAGCGGTGCTCCAGATTGCCCGCCAGCTTCACATAATATTCCACAGGTTCCAGGGTCTCCTCGTTGCGGTACAGGCCCACAACGCTGATCTTTGCTCCCGGCACCATGTCCAGTACGCCGTCCATGAGGCCCAGGCCCGCCCGCAGGATGGGCACGACCGTCACTTTCTTGCCGGAGATGGCCTCCACTTCCACCGGCCCGGCCCAGCCCTGCACCGTCAGCTTTTCCGTGGCGAAGGACTTGGTGGCCTCATAGCTCAGGAGCCGGGCCAGTTCGTTGGCGATGGTACGAAATTCGCCTGTTCCCGTGGATTCCCGGCGCAACAGTCCGAGCTTGTGCCGCACCAGCGGATGATCGACCACATGCACAGCCATAACGGCCTCCTCAAGGCTGTAAAATAGTTATAAATAAACTTTTTTATCCTAGCTTCCTCCCCTTTTGTCTGTCAAGGGACAGTTTCTCCGCGTATTTACAGGCTGTCCTTTTTGGCGTAGCACGAGCCCAACGTCAGGATGCCGGGGGCCCCTGCGAAAAAAGGGCTCCCGGTTCCGATCCTGCCGTGACGCCTTATCTCTCCCAAAAGCTTTCCGTACCCTGCGGAGATACTTTTCATGCCTGTGCTGCACCCTATCGAAGATTTCCTCCGCCTGCGGGACGCCGGTCTGCCGTTGCTGGACGTCCGCTCTCCCGCTGAATTCCAGACAGCGCATATAGCGGGAGCGCGCAACCTTCCCCTCTTTTCCGACGAGGAGCGCGCCCGGGTCGGGACGGCCTACGCCCGGCAAGGGCAGGAGGCCGCCACCCTTCTCGCCCTGCGTCTGGTAGGCGGTCGGCTGGCCGATATGGTCGAGACCGCCCGGCAACTTTGCCCGCCGCAACCGCTGACGGCCGATGCCGCAGCCGTACTTGCGGCCAGCCCCTCTGCGCGGTGCGCGGCGTCTTCCCCTGTCCCCGACCATGCGTTCCCGCCCCTGCCGGAAGCGCCCTCTCTCCCCGGCCGCCATGTACTGCTCCATTGCTGGCGGGGCGGCCTGCGCAGCCGCAGTGTGGGCTGGCTGCTGGAGAGCTGCGGCTTCACCGTGCATCTTTTGCGCGGCGGCTACCGCGCCTTTCGGGCCCATGTGCGCAAGGAACTGGCTCGCCCACGCCCTGTCCTGATCCTGGGCGGCATGACCGGCTGCGGCAAGACGGATATCCTCCACGCCCTGGCGGACAGGGGGGAACAGATCATCGACCTGGAAGGTCTGGCCAATCATCGAGGATCCGCCTTCGGCGCTGTGGCCCTGAGCGGTGGACAGCCCGGCAACGAGGCGTTTGAGAACGACCTGTTCGAACAATGGCGCACGCTGGATCCCCGCCGCCCTGTCTGGCTGGAGGACGAGAGCCGTCGTATCGGTCATGTCACGCTCTGCGAGGAATTTTTCCGCCATATCGATACCTCGCCTCTGCTTGTGGTGGACTTGCCGCAGCCCCTGCGCATCCGCCGCCTGGTAAGCATCTATGGCGGCACGTCACCGGATTCTCCGCCGGAACCGGCCGTTGCCGAGGCCCTCTGCGCGGCCTTGCAGAAGCTGCGCCGCCGTCTGGGCAGCGAGGCCTGTACGCGCTGCTGCGAACTGGTGCGCGCGGGACGGCTTGACGAAGCCGCCGGGCGCGTGCTCCACTACTACGACAAATGCTATGCGCACCAACAGGCACAGCGCAGCGGCCGTCTGCTGGGACGCCTGACCTGCGAGGAGGATGCCCCGCAGGAGACCGCCCGCCGACTGACGCTGCTGGTTGCGGAGGTTGCCGCCTCCGACGCTGGCCGCCCCTCCTCTCCAGTTTCTCCCAACCTCCGATAAGGAGTCCTCATGACGCCACGATCCAGCCTGAATATCCCCTGCACGACGGATGACCCGTCCCTGCCCACCCCCTGCCTTCTTCTCGATGAAGCACGCATGGCGGGCAATATCGCCCGCTTCAATCGCCATCTGGCCCGTCAGGGACTGGCCGCCCGGCCGCATCTCAAGACGTGCAAGAGCATGGCCGCAGCCCAGCGCCTCCTGCGGACGCCCGCTGGTCCGGCCACGGTCTCCACTCTGGCCGAAGCGGAGTATTTCGCGGCTCAGGGCGTGACGGACATCTGCTATGCTGTGGGCATCGTGCCCGACAAGCTGGCACGGGTGCTTGGCCTGCGCCGTGGAGGGACCGACCTGTCCGTCGTGCTGGATGATCCCGTGACGGCCGATGCGCTAAACACGGCGGCCAAGCAGCTGTTCACCGACGGGGATGCTCCCCTCCCCGTCCTGCTGGAGCTGGACTGTGACGGACATCGCAGCGGTCTTGACCCGGCGGGCGACGAGCTTCTTGCCGTGGCCGCTATAGTGCGGGCATCGTCCTTTCTTGAGCTGCGCGGCGTCCTGACGCACGCCGGCGCGGCCTATGCCTGCGGGGATACGGCGCACATCGCCGCGCTGGCTCGGCAGGAAGGGGAAGCCGCCGTCACCGCCGCCGAACGACTGCGTTCCGCAGGATACGACTGCGTGGTGTGCAGCGTCGGCTCCACGCCCACGGCCCTGTTGGGTGAATATCCACAGGGGGTCACCGAGGTACGGGCGGGCGTCTATCCCTTCATGGATCTGACCATGTGCGGGCTGGGCGTCTGCACGACAGACGAGGTGGCGCTCAGCGTGCTCACCACGGTCATCGGCCACCGTCGCCAGGACGGAGCGCTTGTGGTGGATGCCGGCTGGATGGCGCTTGCCCAGGATCGCGGCCTGGACGAATGCTTCCCGAAATGGGGTTTTGGCCTGCCCTGTACGCTGGACGGCACGCCCCTGCCGGGCCTGCGGGTCAGCGAATGCAATCAGGAGCACGGCATCATCAGCATCCGTCCCGGGGAAGCCGTCCCCTCGCCGGCGTTGCACGAACGCTTCCCCGCGGGAAGCCGCCTGCGTATCCTGCCCAACCATGCCTGTGCCACCGCCGCGCAGTACGACGTCTATCATGTATTGCGGCAGGGGCAGATCATGGCGTGCTGGGAACGTATCCGCGGCTGGTAACGCCCTTTTCCCGTCCCGTTGACGAAAAAAACGCCGACAGCGATACTTGTCGTCGCTGCGACGACGCGATACATGCACCTTGCCGGCACGGCACAAGCTGATTCAGACACGGTCCCTTTGCCGGACTGTTCAACCAAGGAGGATCTCATGGCTGCAACCGTCTATTACACAGACATGCATACCCGTTCGCACGAAGACAGCAAGATCGCCAAGCTCGCGCGGCTGTGCGACGCGGTAGGTCTCAAGCGGGTCGTCCGCAAGAACGATCTCACCGCCATCAAGCTGCACTTCGGCGAATACGGTAACGATACCCACCTGAATCCGGCCCTGGTGCGCCAAGTGGTGGACAAAGTGCGCAGCGCGGGCGGCAAGCCCTTCCTGACGGACACTACCACGCTCTATTCCGGAACGCGTCATAACGCCGTCGATCATTTGCAGACCGCGTACAGCCATGGCTTTGCGCCGTCCGTCGTGCAGGCTCCCGTGGTCATCGCCGATGGTCTGTACGGCGAGAACGACGTTCCCGTGCGCATCAACTGCAAGCATTTCAAGGAAGTGCACATCGCTACGGAGATCCGCCGCGCGCCGAGCATGGTGGTGCTTTCGCATTTCAAGGGGCACGAAATGGCGGGCTTTGGCGGCGCCATCAAGAATCTGGCCATGGGCGGCGCTTCGGTGCGCGGCAAGCGCGACCAGCATGGTACGCATGTGTCCATTGATGCCGCAACCTGTGTGGGCTGCGGGAAGTGCGTGAAGAACTGTCCGCAAAAAGCCCTCAGCCTGAAGGACAAGAAAAGCAGCGTGGACACGTCCCGCTGTATCGGCTGCTTCGAGTGCATCACCGTCTGCCCGACCAAGGCCATCAGCATCGACTGGGCCACGGAGATGGCCCCCTTCGTGGAGCGCCTGACCGAATACGCCCTCGGCGCGGTCAAGGGCAAAAAGAACGTCTGCTACATCAATTTCGTCATGAACGTCACCCCGGACTGCGACTGCGTGGCCTGGAGCGACATGCCGCTCGTGCCGGACATCGGCCTGCTGGCCTCCACGGACCCTGTGGCCCTGGACCAGGCCTGCTTCGATCTGGTCAATAAGGCCCCGTGCCTCGATCCCAGCCTCAAGGTCGCGCCCGGCGACGACAAGTTCACGGCGCGCTGGCCCAATACCCGCGGGCCCCTGCAGCTCAGCTACGGCGAAGAGATCGGCCTCGGCAGCCGCCAGTACGTGCTGGAAAAGATCTAGAGCAGTTTCCCGGCCGGGCCCGAAGCCCGGCCCCTGACCTCTGCCCTTCCTCCGGCGGCCATGTGCCGCCGGAATTTTTTTATGCCCCACGCCGTTTTGTGAAAAAGAAAGCAAGAGGTTTTCTTTTAGGGTCATGACTAGCAGAGAGTCCATAAAGAGGCTAAAAGCAAGTTATGACAATGAAAAACAAGTACGCTTGCCG
>NZ_CALVHE010000080.1 GCF_944327235.1 uncultured Desulfovibrio sp. | reverse complement strand
GGGGGGGGGGGGGGGCGCGCGGCCCCGGGGGGGTCCGGCGGGGCCCGCCCCCCGCCGCCCACCCCCCCGCACCCCCCAACCAAGCAGCGAAGAGCGTCAACAGGCCCGTTGGCGACAAAGGAGCCTTACAGGCATCGACGGCAGAGCGAGGGGTTCCCCTTCCCCCAAACAGACAGCGAAGAGCGTCAGCAGGCCCTAGCCGGCGGCTTGTTTCTTGGCCGCGCCGATGAAGTCCCGGAAGAGGGGATGGGCCTGCATGGGCCGGGACTTGAATTCGGGGTGGAACTGGCAACCCACGAACCAGGGGTGATCCGGCAGTTCCACGATCTCCACCAGGGAGTCGTCGGGGGCAAGGCCGCTGAAGACCATGCCGTTTTGGGCGAGGATGTCCCGGAAGGCGTTGTTGAATTCGTAGCGGTGGCGGTGGCGTTCCTCCACCATGTCCTTGCCGTAGGCTTCGGCGGCATGGGTGCCGGGCAGGATCTTGCAGGGATAGGCCCCCAGACGCATGGTGCCGCCCTTGTCGCTGCCGGTATCGCGTTTTTCCAGATGCTTGGTGCGGAAGTCGAACCATTCGGTCATGAGGTAGATGACCTTGTGGTCGGAGAGCGGATTGAACTCTTCGGAGTTGGCGTCCTCCAGACCGGCCTTGTGCCGGGCGAATTCGATGACGGCGCACTGCATCCCCAGGCAGATGCCGAAGAAGGGGACCTTGTTCTCCCGCGCGAAGCGGATGGCTTCTATCTTGCCTTCCACGCCGCGGTAGCCGAAGCCGCCGGGCACAAGGATGCCGTCGCAGCCTTCAAAGGTGGCGCGGGCTTTGGCGGCGTCCACGTTCTCGGAGTTGACGTAGCGCAGTTCCACGGCCACCCGGTTGGCGATGCCCGCGTGGATGAGGGCCTCGTGCAGGCTTTTGTAGGCTTCCTTGAGGTCCACATATTTGCCCACGATGGCGATGGTGACCTTGCCCTGCGGGTGGGCGCAGTCGTAGACGAGCTTTTTCCAGTTTTCCAGATTGGCGTTGCGCGCGGGCAGGCGCAGCATGATGGCCACTTTCTGGTCGAAGCCTTCCTCATAGAAGCGCAGGGGCACCTCATAGATGTTGTCCACGTCCACGGAGCAGAACACGGCGTCGTGATCCACATTGCAGAACAGGGCGATCTTGCGGCGCATCTCCGCGGGGATGCTCTGTTCGCAGCGGCAGAGGATGATGTCCGGCTGGATGCCGATGGAGAGCAGCTCCTTGACGCTGTGCTGGGTGGGCTTGGTCTTGTGTTCGCCCGCGGCCTTCAGGTAGGGGACGAGGGTCAAGTGGATGTTGAGGCAGTTGTCCCGGCCCAGTTCCGTGCGGAGCTGGCGGATGGCTTCGAGGAAGGGGAGGCCCTCGATGTCGCCCACCGTGCCGCCGATCTCGATGATGGCCACGTCGGGCGCCTGGTCCCCTTCGGCAAGGGAGAGGATCTTGTGCTTGATCTCGTCGGTGATGTGGGGGATCACCTGCACGGTGCCGCCCAGATAGTCCCCGCGGCGTTCCTTGGCGATGACGTTGTTGTAGATGGCCCCGGACGTGGTGTTGTTCTTGCGGGACATGGGCACGTTGAGGTAGCGCTCGTAATGGCCGAGGTCGAGGTCGGTCTCGGCCCCGTCGTCGGTCACGAAGACCTCGCCGTGCTGGAAGGGGTTCATGGTGCCGGGGTCCACGTTGATGTAGGGATCAAGCTTCTGGATGGTGACGGTCAGGCCGCGCGTCTGGAGCAGCGCGCCCAGAGAGGCCGCCGCCAGTCCCTTGCCCAGCGAGGAAAGCACACCGCCCGTCACAAAGATGTATTTCGTTTTCATAAGCTCCTCCGGGGCAATGGCTGCGGGCTGCTCGCGGCCCAGGGTGCGCGCCCCACGCACATGTTCATCCCCACAGCATATAACCAAAGTCCGGCACGCTGGCTAGCATTGACTATGCGGCACACAAAACGTAATGTGAATTCCCTTTCACCACAGGAAATTTGTCCCTTTGAGGAGGCTAGGCCGCATGGGCGCTGTCAATACCTTGGTCATTACGGGCTACGGCACCAATTCCCATCTTGAAACGGCGCACGCCGCGCGCCTTGCCGGAGCGGACAGGGCGGATGTGGTGCATTTTTCGGACATCGTGACGGCCCGGGTCCGTCTGGAGGACTACCATTTCCTGATCTTTCCCGGCGGCTTCCTGGACGGCGACGACCTCGGCGCGGCGCAGACCGCCAGCCTGCGCTGGCGCTACCTCGTGGACGAGGCCGGGACGCCCCTGCTCGAGAGCCTGACCCGCTTCCTGGACGACGGCAAGCTCGTGCTCGGCATCTGCAACGGCTTCCAGCTGCTGGTCAAGCTGGGGGTGCTGCCCGCGCTGGACGGGGCGCGCTTCGAGCGGCAGGTCTCGCTCAGCCATAACGATTCCGCCCGCTACGAGGACCGTTGGGTCAATCTGCTGCCCAATGCCGAAAGCCCCTGCGTGTTCACGCGCGGTCTCGGTATGCTGTCCATGCCGGTGCGGCACGGCGAGGGCAAGCTCGTGGCCCGTGATGCGGCCACGCTGCAGCGCCTGCGGGACGAGAACCTCATCGCCCTGCAATATGCCGACCCCACCACCGGCCAGCCCACGCAGGAATATCCGCTCAATCCCAACGGTTCCCCGCTGGGCATCGCCGGGCTGACCGACCCCAGCGGCCGGGTGCTCGGCCTCATGCCGCATCCCGAAGCCTTCCACCACGTCACCAACCATCCGGCCTGGACGCGCGGCGAGGTGGACGCGCCCGGCACCATGCTCTTCGTCAATGCCGTGAATTATCTGCGCGATCTTTGATGCCACCGCCGGAGCGGGGCGTCCGTCGTTGCGCGGACATGCCCGTCAGGCGGTCAGGCGTTTTTTTTGTTGCCCGTGCGGCCCGTGGACCCTTCCGTCCGCGGGCCGTTCGCGTCTCATGGAGGGGCGCGACGCCATGCGCGCATGTATCCGCGTCGCCACATGAGCGGATCCGCATTGAGATCGTGTCCGATCTCCATGCTGACGCTGCCCTCACACTACGGAAAAAGCGTGGTTTTTCCGTGTGTTCGGTTGCGGGTAGTCGCTCTCGCGACTACCAGAGCGATCCACATTTTCAATGTGGGATTGCGCTACCGGAGAAGCGGTTCTTCCGCCGGAGCAAGGCGCAGCAGGCGTCCGGCCACGACGAGGAATGCGTCTTGCGCGCGGGCGGCCAGCAGTTGATTGGCCAGCCCCAGCCCGTCGCAGAATCGCCGGGTCAGGGCATTGCCGCCGATGCCGCCAAGGCCGGTCTCCCCGGAGACGACGATCCAGCGGCAGGGCAGGGTGCGGCTCAGGTCGATGAGGGCGGACACCTCCTCCGTCACGAGGCATTCCAGCGCGCCGACGTCCTCCTGTTCAGGCAGGGACAAGAGGAGGTTGGTCACCCAGAGGGTCACGCAGTCCACGAGGATGGTGGCCTGTCCGCTGCCGCCGGATGCGTCGGGGCGCATCTCCTCCCAGGCGGCCGCCACGGCGGGGGCCAGACGGCGCGGGCATTCCAGCAGACGCCAGCAGTCCGGCCGCCGCTGGCGGTGACGGCGGATGCGTTCGCTCATGGCGGGATCGTCCGGCTGCGGCATGGCCGTGGCCACATAGAGCACAGGCCCGCCGTTACGCAGGGCGTGCGCCTCGGCAACGGCACTCTTGCCGCTGCGCGTGCCGCCCAGATAGAGGATCAGTTCAGGTTCAGACATGCGGGACTCCGGCAGGAAGTAGGCAATGGGGTATCGGCGTCATGACGCATCCTCCGTTTGGAACGCTCATGCGGCCTGTCGTTTCGCGAAAAAAACCTGGTCATTCCACTTGGTTTTGGCCGGGCGGCGCTGTGCCGCCGCCTCGCGTCCCCGATTCTTCCCCGGTAAAAGTGCGCTGGGGAAGGGATGGGGGGCTTGGGGGGAAGGGCAGCGACCGAAAGGCGGCCCGCAGGGCCGTGCCCGTTAGGGCGTGTCGACACAAATTTTATAAATAATTTCAATAGATAAAGCAAATAAGCTGTACACGTTTCCCTTGCTTTTGGGGACGATGTTGCCTCGCGTCCCCGATTCTTCCCCGGTAAAAGCGCGCTGGGGAAGGGATGGGGGGCTTGGGGGGAAGGGGAACACCTCCAGCGCAGGCGGAGGGGTTCCCCTTCCCCCCAAACAGGCAGCGCGGGCGGCGAACGTGTCAACAGCCTTGCAGTCGGATGTCCAGTTCCGCCAGGGTCCGCATCTCGGTAAGGATGCGCACGCTGGCGTCGATGATGGGAAAGAGGAGCGCCGCCCCGGTGCCCTCACCGAGCCGCAGGCCGAGATTCGTATATGTCGGGATGCCGAGATGCCGCATGAGCAGACGGTGTCCCGGCTCCACGGAGGCGTGGGAGCCAACGAGCAGGTCGCGTACCTCGGGATGCAGTCCCACCGCAATGGCGGCGGCTGCTCCGGCGATGAAGCCGTCCACCACCACCGGGATGCGCAGCGATGCGCCGCCGAGCATGAGGCCCGTCATGGCGGCCAGCTCCGTGCCGCCCACCTTGGCCAGCACGTCCAGCGGGTCGGACGGGTCGGGCCGGTTACGGGCGATGCCCTGCCGGATGAGGTCGGTCTTGCGGCGCAGGCGTTCGGTCGAGATGCCCGAACCAAGGCCCGTCACCTCTTCCACCGGCGCGCCCGTCAGCACGGCGGCGATGGCGGAGGACGGCGAGGTATTGCCGATGCCCATTTCCCCGGCCGCCAGCAGTCGCGTGCCTCGTGCCGCTTCCTCGCGCGCCATGTCGATGCCCACCTGGAGACAGGCAAGGGCCTCGTCGCGGGTCATGGCCGGGCCTTCGCTGAAATCGCGGCAGCCGGGCATGACCTTGCGGCGCACCAGCCCTTCCGCGCCTTCCAGCGCATCGGCCACGCCCACGTCCACGACCACCAGACGCGCCCCGGCGTTGCGGCAGAAGGCATTGATGGTGCCGCCCCCGGCAAGGAAATTGCGTACCTGCAGGGCGGTTATCTCCGGGCCGGTGGCGCTGATCCCTTTGGCGGCGATGCCGTGATCCCCGGCAAAGAGCACCACAGCCTTGTGGGGGAAGGACGGACGCGCGTCATCCGTGATGCCGCCGAGCCGGATGGCCAGCTCTTCCAGTTCGCCAAGGCTGCCCGGCACCTTGGCCAGACTGTCCAGCCGTCGCCGGACGGTGTCCGCCGCCTGTTGGGAAAAGGGAGGGAAGGTCAGATGCCGCATGATCGTCTCCTGTGAAGGCTGCCGCAAGGGCTGGATGGGGGAAGCGGCGCGGATCAGCCGCGCAGGACTCCCCATGACACGAGGCTGAGGACAAGAGCGGTGAGCGCGACCGTCGCCCGCATGAGGCGGACGGCCAGCAGGATATGCCGGTCCGTGGCCCGCGGCGTGCCGACGCCGAGCCACGGATGGTCCACGAGCAGACTGCCGTAGACGGCGGGGCCGCCCAGACGCAGGCCCAGCGCCCCGGCAAAGGTGGCTTCGCTCCAGGCGGAATTGGGGCTTTCGTGGGCGTAGCGGTCATGCCAGCCCCGCACAAGGGCCTGTCCGGCCCGCACGCCGGGCACGAACAGCGCCGCCAGCGCCGTGCAGGGCAGGGACAGACGGGCGGGGAGCGCATTGAGCAGATCATCGAGACGCGCGGCGGCCGTACCGAAATTGCGGTAGGTGTCGTTGCGTTTGCCCCACATGGCGTCCAGCACATTGGCGGCCCGGTGCAGGGCCGCGCAGGCGGCGGCCCCCGGCAGCCCGAAGAGCAGCAGGCCGCAGGCGGCCCAGAAGAGCGTTGACAGCACGCCGTCGGTCATGTTCTCCGCCACGCTCTCCACACAGGCGCGGGCCACGCCGTGGGCGTCCAGCGCCTCGGTGCGGCGGCCCACCAGCAGGGAGACGGCACGCCGGGCGGCGGGCACGTCCCCGCGCCGCAGGGGCGCGGCCACCCGCAGGGCATGTTCGGCCAGACTGCGCGGCGCAAGACAGACATAGACCAGCAGCACGGCGGCAAGCCAGTCCAGCCCCATGCCCGCCTGTCCGGCAAGCAGGACGAGGAGGCAAGCCGCCAGCAGGCAGGGCAGCACCACCAGCAGACAGGCCAGCAGGCCGCGCAGGAACATGACCGGCCCGTTGGGGCCGCGCCGGAGCAGGCCCTCCGCCCACAGGGCCAGCCGTCCCATGCCGCAGACAGGGTGCCACGCGGCGGGAGGCTCGCCCAGCAGGCTGTCCAGCAGCAGGGCAGCAGGCAGGAAGAGCAGGACGGCCGTATCCATCATAAGCCCATATCCCGGTAGATGGCGGACAGATCGACATGTTCGCGCACCACGTCCGCCAGACGGTCCAGCGCTTTTTCCAGATCATAGGTCGCGAGCTGACGGCCCTGCGGCGCAAGGCCCACATCCGCCCGCACATGGTCGAGCCAGGCGCGACGGAAGGCGTCGTCATCAAAGACGCCGTGCAGGTAGGTGGCCCAGTTGCGGCCGCTGACATAGCCGCAGACCGCATCCGCCACGGGTCGGCCGTCCGGCCCGCAGCGCCGGAAAAGCGGACGGGCGGACGGGCCGTGACGGGTGAGACCGTGGTGGATCTCATACCCGCCGGTGGGCACGCCCAGCGGACTTTCGGCCCGTTCCACGCGGATGAGGGTCTTGTCCGCCGCAAAGGTGGAATACAGCTCCATGATGCCCAGGCCGGGCACTTCCGGCGAGGCGGACTCCACCCCGTCGGGGTCAAGGATGCCGCGCCCCATGATCTGCAGACCGCCGCAGATGCCGAACAGCCATTTTCCCTGTGCGGCGTGGGACAGGATGCGCTCGGCCAGCCCGTTGCGGCGCAGCTCGGCCAGGTCCGGCGCCACGCTCTTGGAACCGGGCAGCATGACCACATGCGGGTCGCCCCATTCCTCGACACGGCGCACGGGCCGCAGACGCACGTCCGGCTCCATGTCCAGCGGCGCGAAATCGGTGAAGTTGGCGACATGCGGCGGCATGACCACCGCGATGTCCAGCACCCCCGGCGGGACCGGCCCGGCGGGGGCGGCGTCTCTCCGGCAAAACCCGGCCATATCCTCTTCGGGAAGGTTGAGATCGCGGATATGGGGGACCACGCCCAGCACCGGGACGCCCGTATGCTCCCGCAGATAGTCATGTGCCGGAGCCAGCAGGCTCGCATCCCCCCGGAAGCGGTTGACGAGGTAGCCGCGCAGCAGGCAGCGTTCCCCAGGGGTGAAGGTCAGCCAGGTGCCGAGGAAGGAGGCATAGACGCCGCCGCGGTCGATATCCCCCACCAGCAGCACCGAGGCCCCCGCATGACGGGCCATGCGCATGTTGACCAGATCATGCCGCTTGAGGTTGATCTCGCCGGGGCTGCCCGCGCCTTCCAGCACCATGACCTCGTGTTCCGCGGCCAGACTGTCGTAGGCGGCGGCCACCCGCTGCCAGAGCTCGTCCTTGCGGCGGTAGTAGTCGCGCACGCCGAAATGTCCCACGGGCCGCCCCAGCAGCACCACCTGCGAGCCGGTATCGGAATGGGGCTTGAGCAGGATGGGGTTCATGCGGGCTTCCGGGTCCAGCCGGGCGGCCTGGGCCTGCAGGATCTGGGCGCGCCCCATCTCGTCCCCGGCGGCGGTGACGCCGGAATTGAGGGACATGTTCTGCGCCTTGAACGGGGCGACATCGTAACCGTCCTGCCGGAAGATGCGGCAGAAGGCCGCGGCAAGGACGCTCTTGCCCGCATCGGAGGACGTGCCCTGCAGCATGAGGGCCGGGACGCGGGGCCGGGCGACCGGACGCGGGGGAGCGGGGCGGCCCCGCGCCTCGCTCAGGATGTCCGCCAGCGCGGCGGCAAGCCGTTCATGCTCGTGCGGGAAGCGCACCGCCGCCCGGAACCAGCCGCCGTCCTCCATGCCGTCGTAATTGGAGCAGTCCCGCACGGCCATGCCGTAGCGGCGCAGGAGACGGTCGTTGAGGTCCGCCGGGGCCTGCGCGCAGCGGAAGAGCACATAATTGGCCGCCGAGGGAAAGACCTCCACGCCGGGCAGGGCGGCCAGCGCAGCCGCCAGATGGGCGCGACGCTGGGCATTGGTCGTGCGGGTGCTCTCGGCAAAGTCGGAGGCATCCTCCAGCACGGCCACGGCGGCGGCCAGCGCAAGCCCGTTGACGTTCCAGACCGGCAGCTCCGCCTGCACGGCGGCGGCCAGCGTCTCGGGAGCGGCCAGGAAGCCCAGCCGCAGGCCGGGCAGGGCGTGGAACTTGGTCAGGGAGCGCAGCACCACGGCCTGTTCCGGCAGATCGCCCAGCAGGGAGACCTCCGCTTCCGGTCCGGCATACTCCACGAAGGCCTCATCCAGCACCCAGAGCAGATCGGGCCGCCGGGCCATGAGGCGGCGCAGCGTCTCCGGGGTGCGGAACAGACCGGACGGATTGCCGGGATTGGCCAGAAAGATGACGCCGCCCCCCGGCACGGCCGCAAGCCCCTCCTCCAGCGGCGGCGCGGTCGCGCCTCCCGGCAGGGGGATGGCTTCCCGGTCCCGCAGACGCAGGAGCCGCATCCCGGCCCGTCCGCAGGCCAGCGCGTATTCGCTGAAGGCCGGTTCCACCACGCAGGCCGTGCTCATGCCGCGTCGGACAAGGGCGCGGGCCAGCGCATGGATGAGCTCATTGCTGCCGTTGCCGAAAACGAAACGGGAGGCGGGCAGACCGTAACGCCGTGCGGCGGCCTCGCGGGCCTCTTCCGCCTGAGGGGACGGATAGGCGCACAGGGCCGCCTCGTTGCGCAGCAGGGCCGCCCGCAGGAAATCGGGCATCCCTTCGGGACGGACATTGACGCTGAAATCCAGCAGGGAAGCGGCATCCCTGCCCGCTGTCCTGCTCATGGCGTGACGGTCGCCGCCGTGGGCGTCTGCCTTCATGGATGACCTCGCGGATGTTCGGGAGCGGGCGCGCACGCTCCGTCAGGAAAAAGGAGAGACAGGATGCAGGCGGCGCTGTCCTCGGGCCGGGCGCGGGTGGTGTCCAGCCGGACCTGCGGCGTCAGCGGGGCATGGATATGCCGGGCCTGCCGGGCGGCATGGGGCCAGTCCGGCGCGCGGTCGGTGCGGCGGCATTCCCGCTGCCGCAATTCGCGGGGGTCGCATTCCACCCGCACGCGGAGCACGTCCACGCCCTCAAGGCGACGGGAAAGGTCCTCCACCCAGTGCGCGCGTTCGCCCACCACATGGTCCACGATGACCCAGCCCCCGGCCTGCGCGGCCGCGGCCACGGCCGCATGGAAACTTTCGATGAGCGGCAGGTCCGTTGCCGCCAGCGCCGCCAGCACGGATTCCTGCCCGCCGGACGCCGCCCGGAGGAAGTCGTCCACGGCGAGCAGGAGCGAGTGGCGGCCGTGATCGCGCAGCAGGGCCGCCTGCAGGGCGCGGGCCAGCGTGGTCTTGCCCGCGCTGGAAGGTCCGTTGAGGAGGATGACCTGCCCGCGAGACGTTTTGTCCGCCGCCGGAGCGTTTTCCGATGCGGACGCCGGGCCGCCGTCAGGGCGGGAGGACGGAGCCGGAGCCGCCGAAGCGACGGAGGCGACCTCCTCCGACCCGTCCGCCGCGTCGTCCGCGCAGCCCTGGGCAAGGCCCCAGAACAGATGTACATAGCCTGCCCGCACCGCGCCGTGCGCCACGCCCGCCGGTCGTTCTCCTCCCCGGCTGTCCCGCACCGTGTAGAGCGGCGCATACGGGCGGTGCAGCTCGATGTCCGACCAGTGGAACTCATGGCCGCGCAGGGTATGGTCCGGCAGGCCGAAGGGCGCGCCCGCGAGCAGGGAGACCTCACGATAGCCGAGGGAGCGCAGGCGTCCGCCCATGCGGGCCGTGGCGTCCAGCACGCCGCACATGGGCCGGCGGCGTTCCACGTTCCCGGCGTCGATGGTGATCAGTTCGGAGCACAGATACATGTAGCCGCCGCATTCGGCATAGATCTCGCCGCCGCGCGCGGCAAAGTCCCGGATGGCCGCGCGCATGGCCGTATTGGCCGCGAGTCGCTCGGCAAAGACCTCAGGATAGCCGCCACCCAGATAGAGGGCCTCCGCATCCGGCGGCAGGGCCGTGTCCGCGAGCGGGGAAAAGGGGACCAGCTCCCAGCCGCGTTCCCTGAGGATACGCTCATTGGCCGCATAATAGAAGCAGAATGCCTGATCCTTCGCCACGGCCATGCGGCGCGGCGGGAAGGCGGCGGACGGCGAGGCGGGCAGGGGAGCGGGCGCGGCGGGACGCGGACAGCGCGTCCGGGCCAGCAGGCCGTCCAGATCGACGGCTCCCGTCGCGGCCGTGGCCAGCGCATCCAGCCAGTCCGCCGAACAGCCCGCTTCCTCGGCGGGCAGCAGGCCGAGCTGGCGTTCGGGCAGGGTCCAGCAGTCGTCACGCGGCAAGGCCCCGAGCAGGGGCGGGAGCTGTTCCCGTTCCAGCGCCCGGCGCAACAGATCGGCATGACGGGCGCTGCCCACGCCATTGGCGATGACCCCGGCCATGCGGACGCCCCAGCGGGCCGCATGATCCCGGAAGCCCGCCACCAGCGCCGCAAGGGAGGCCGCCATGCCCCGCACGTTGCAGACCAGCACCAGCGGGATGCCCAGACTGCGCGCGCAGTCCAGCGTGCTGCCCTCGATGCTGTCGGGATCGCGTCCGTCCAGCAGGCCCATGACGCCTTCACAAATGGCCACATCCGCGTCATGCGCCCGCATGTCCCAGAGCAGACGCACGCCGGAGCGGCCCATCATCCAGGTGTCCACATTGCAGGCCGGACGCCCCGTGGCCAGCGCGTGGAAAGTGGGATCGACGTAGTCCGGACCGCATTTGAACCCCTGCACGCGCAGACCACGCAGCGTCAGCGCACGCATGAGCGCCGTACTGAGCGTGGTCTTGCCTTCGCCGGAACGGGGCGCGGCAAGGCAAAAAGCGTGGAATGTCGTCATGCGGCCACCTTTTCCTCCTGGACTGTCATCGCATCATCCATTGCCTGTCTGGGGGGAAGGGGAACCCCTCGCCCTGCTGTCGATGCCCGTAAGGCTCCTGCGTCGCCTGTTTGGGGGGAAGGGGCCGGACAGGAATATCGTTGTTTGATTAGTGCAACTCGATACCTGCCGTGTTGACGGGGGGGGGT
>NZ_CALVHE010000079.1 GCF_944327235.1 uncultured Desulfovibrio sp. | reverse complement strand
GGCTCGGCGGCGGTCATGACGAGCGCGAACAGACGCTCAATCAGCTGCTGGTGGAAATGGACGGCTTTGAAAGCAATGAGGGCGTCATCCTCATCGCCGCCACCAACCGTCCCGACGTGCTCGACCCGGCCCTGCTGCGGCCCGGCCGCTTCGACCGGCAGGTGGTGGTGCCTACGCCCGATCTGCGCGGACGGCGGCGCATCCTGGAAGTGCACACCAAACGGACGCCCCTGGCGGATGATGTGGATCTGGACGTGCTGGCGCGCGGGACGCCGGGCTTCTCCGGGGCCGACCTGGAAAACCTGGTCAACGAAGCCGCCTTGCAGGCCGCCAAGCTCAATGAAGAGCGGCTGGACATGCACGATTTTGAATTTGCCAAGGACAAGGTGCTCATGGGACGCGAGCGGCGCAGCCTCATCCTTTCCGATGAGGAGAAGCGCATCACCGCGTACCATGAGGGCGGACATGCCCTGGCGGCGCGGCTGCTGCCGAAGTCCGATCCCGTGCACAAGGTGACCATCATCCCGCGCGGCCGGGCTCTGGGCGTGACCATGCAGCTGCCTGAAGAGGACCGGCACGGCTATTCCCGCACCTATCTGCGTAACAACCTTGTGGTGCTGCTGGGCGGGCGGGTCGCTGAAGAGATCATCTTCGACGACATCACCACCGGCGCTTCCAACGATATCGAGCGCGTGACCCGCATGGCCCGCAAGATGGTCTGCGAATGGGGCATGAGCGAGGCCATCGGCACGCTGGCCATCGGTGAGACCGGCGAAGAGGTCTTCATCGGCCGGGAGTGGGTGCAGAACAAGAATTACAGCGAAGATACGGCGCGTCTCGTGGATGCCGAAGTGAAGCGCATCGTCGAGGAGGCGCATTCCCGCTGCCAGACGCTGCTGCGGGACAATCTGGAGACCCTGCACCGCATCGCCAGGGCGTTGCTGGAGCGGGAGACCATCACCGGCGAGGAGCTGGATCTCCTGATGGAAGACAAGCCCCTGCAGCCGCTTGACGCCAACGGCAAACCCGTAAAGACGGTCGCGGCGGCCTCCACCGACGCGGAAGAGGCGGACTTTTCCCTTGAGCCGGCGGAAGATGGACAGACGAAGGAAGATCCTTCCCCGTCTCCTCGTCCGGAAAAGGAAAATGCCGCGGGAGAGGCCGCGGAGAATGAGGAAGGCAACAGAAAGCATGATGAGCCCCGGTAGCATCGCGCCGCACTCCGGCAATGGGAGACCGGGCGCCTGGGTCATTGCGGGGGGGCGTACGCTGTGTGCGTCCGCCCCTTTCGGCGTCATGGGCATCGTCAACCTGACGCCCGATTCCTTTTATGACGGCGGCTGCCATGCGGACGCCGTCTCCGGCCTCGCTCATGCCCTGAAGTTGCGTGACGACGGGGCCGACGTGCTGGATATCGGGGCGGAGTCCTCACGTCCCGGCGCGGCACCCCTGTCGCCGGACGAGGAGTTGCGCCGCCTTTTGCCGGTGCTGGCCGGTCTGAAACGCGAAGCGCCGGGAGCCTGCCTTTCGGTGGACACCTACCATGCGGCCACGGCGGCCGCCGTGCTGGCGCAGGGGGTGGAGATCATCAACGATATCTCCGCCTGTCGCTTTGACCCGGAACTGCTGGACGTGCTGGTGGAATACAAGCCCGGCTATGTGCTGATGCACAGCCAGGGCCGCCCGGAGGTCATGCAGCAAGCGCCGTGCTATGCGGATGTCCGCCGCGAGGTGCGGGGATTCTTCGAGCGGGAGATGGCGCGACTCGTTCGGGCCGGTCTGCCCGAAGATCGCATCGTGCTGGACCCGGGCATAGGCTTCGGCAAGACGCTCGAACATAATCTGACCCTGCTGGCCCATCCCGAGGACTGGCTGGAGCTGGGGCGTCCTGTGTTGATGGGGCTTTCCATGAAATCGCTTTTCGGCGGACTGCTCGGGCTGGCGGCCGCCGAAAGGGGGACCGTTACCCAGGTCGCCACGGCGCGCCTGTGGGAGCGGGGCATTTTTTGGCACAGGGTGCACGATGTGGCGGCGACACGGCGGACGCTCCGTCTGCTTGCGGCTCTGGATGCCCGCTAGGTTTTTACGCCGCATCGTCGTCGTGGTGACTTTTCATATCCCGTTGTTCTGAGCCGTGAGGCGTGCGCCGTGTATCCTTCCCGGAAATATACCCTGTCTTTCTGGGGCACCTTGTTGGTGTGCCTGCTGCTCTCCGCTGTGGCGACGCAGTCGCTCGGCTATCGTGCGAATCGTGTGGAGCGCATCGAGGCCGAAAGCCAGCTGGCCGACAGGGCCAATGCCTTCAAGCAGGCCATCTGGCTGCGTCTGTACAAGCTGGAAACGCTGGCCATGACTTTGCAACTGCACAACGGCAAGCCCGCGCACTTCTTTGAAGCCGCGCGCACGCTCGTGCGGGATGGGTCGGTGTGCGGTATGTTGCTGGCGCCGGACGGCATCGTCAGCAATGTCTGGCCTCTTGATCAGCGGGAGCAGTACATGGGCCTGAATCTCCTCAAGGACCCCACGCTGCAACGTCTCATCAACGCCGGTAAGGACATCAGCCTGAGCGGGCCTTTCCCCGTCTCGGAGGACCGCTCCGTCCTGTACGGCTACAAGCTGGTCTATCTTACGGATACCGATGGACAGAGCAGGTTCTGGGGGATCCTGGTCTTCTGCATCAGCTTCGAGGACGTCCTGCACGAGGCCGGTCTCGACGTGCCCGAATTGCAGGGCAGGACGCTGCAGCTGGTGTGGGATGACGGCAGTGCCGCCCTGCAGGCCTATCCCCGGGAGCGGCGTCCGGCATTGCCGCTGGCGCGCTTCCGTCAGGATCAGGAAGAAAGAGCGACGATCTCCGCATCCACGGACGGCGTCCTCGAATATACCTTCGACACGGCCGGGACCTGGTGGGTGCTGCGCGTACAACCTGTGGGCCTCTGGTGGCAGAATGCCGCCGTCTGGCCCTTCGGGCTGGGTTGTCTTGTCTGCAGTCTGCTGGTGGCCCTGCTGGTGCGGCAGGTCTGCGTTCTGCACAGGACGCGGCAGGCGCTGGAGCTGCTGCTGAACCACGATCAGCTCACCGGGGCGCTCAACCGGCACGGGCTTTTCCGAGCCCTGGCCAGACGCCTGCGCGGCCTTGCCGGTCGGAGTTTCCTGGCCTATATGGACCTGAACAAGTTCAAGCAGGTCAATGACACCTACGGCCACGAAGCCGGAGACAAGGTCTTGTGCGCCTTCGTGGCCGCCGTGACGCGCTATGTGGACGGGCGCCATCTCTTTGCCCGCATGGGGGGGGACGAGTTCGTGCTCATCTTCCCGCCGGATACGGCACGGGAGGAGGTGAAGAAGACGCTTGCCGGCATTCGACGGACATGCGCCGAGCCGCTGGAGTTGTGTCCGGGCGAGCGGGTCTGTATCGAGTTCGCTTGCGGCCTGACCTTCTGGCCGGAAGGGGAGAACAGCTTCCAGGCCGTGCTCCGGCAGGCCGATACCGCCATGTACCGCGATAAAAAACGCTGATTGAAGGAACGCCGTGATTCTTGAGCATATCGTCTTCGACTGGCGCGACGCGCTGGACATCACTCTGGTGGGGGTGCTGCTCTATCAGGTCATCCAGCTCCTGCGCGGGACGCGCGCGCTGGCCGTGCTGTCCGGCCTGGGCGTGCTGACGGCGCTGTATTTCATGTCGCGCAGCATGGGCCTGTATACGCTCTCCTGGCTGCTGCAGCATATCTTCGGTTCGCTCTTCATCCTCATCGTGGTCATCTTCCAGAATGACATCCGGCAGGCGCTGGGCGAGGTGGGCAGTCGGCATTTCTTCCGCAAGAAGCGCGTGCAGGCCGGACTGGTGGACGAGGTGGTGTCCGCCTGCGTGGAGATGGCCCGCCTGCGGGTGGGGGCGCTCATCGTGTTTGAACGCAGTATGCAGCTGGGGGACATGGTCAAGCGGGAGAGCGTGACCGTGGACGCCCGGCTTTCGCGGCAGCTGCTCATGAACATCTTTTACCCCAAGGCCCCCCTGCATGACGGCGCGGTGGTGGTGAGCCGCGGGCGCATCCTGGCGGCGGCCTGCATCCTGCCGCTGGCCGAGGCTCGCGGTCAGTCCTTCGGCACGCGTCATCGCGCGGCGCTGGGCGCCACGGCGGAAAGCGACGCGGTGGTGGTCGTCGTTTCCGAGGAACGCGGCGAGATCTCCGTGGCCATCAAGGGAGAGCTCATCCGCAACCTCGATGCCGCCCGATTGAAGCAGGTGCTCCATGATGTCCTTTAATCCCAAGAAGATGCCGCATGTGCTGTCGTTGATCGTCGCCATCATCACGGCGGTGGGCATGTGGTATGTGGTCAGCGTGCGCGACAGGCTGGAGGCCCAGCTCGAAGTGAGCATCGACTATAACGGCGTGCCCCCCGATCTGGTGATCACGGACGGGCTCATCAGCAAGGTGCATGTGCGTATGCGTGGCCCCGAACTGCTGTTGCGCGCCATCTCGCAGCAAACGCTCACCCAGGCCATCAATCTTTCCGGCATCAAGAAGGGCACGACGGTGGTTCCCCTGTCGGGAGAGCACATGGGGCCGCAGTTGCGGGCCTTTGAGCTCATCGACGTGCAGCCGCCGCGCATCGTGGTCAAGGCGGACAATCTCATCGAGCGCAGCGTACCGGTGCGCGCGGAGATAGAATCCCCCCTGCGCAGCGGCGTGCTGACGGTGGAGAACGTCATCGTCTCTCCGGCGTCGGTGACCCTGCGCGGTCCGGAGAGCGTCCTTTCGGACATGTCCCATGTGCCGCTCAGCATCACCCTCGACCCCAACGCGGCGGGTACGACCGTCCGGCAGAACCTGCCGCTGGACACGCCCAGTCTGGTCAACGCCATGCCCGGCAGTGTGGAAGTGCAATATACCATCACCAGCGGCCGGACCGTGGTGACGCGGCAGGTGCGGGTGGAGATGGAAGCCCAGAATGCCCAGAACTACGCGGTGGAACCGGAGACGCTGGAGCTGCTCGTGGAAGTGCCTGAGGCGCTGGCCAAGAATTCAAGCTACCTGCGCAAGCTGGGGGTCATCGTGGTGCCGCCGCCCATGGAGGTCGGTCAGAGCCGGCAGGTCGATCCCCGGATACGCCTGCCCGAAGGCATGACCCTGCTGAATCCCTCGGTCAATCCCGTGACCATTTCCCGCAAAAAGTGACCGCCGCGTCCTGACGCGGCGCCAAGGAGAGCGCCCAATGGCTGAACGTCTTTTCGGCACCGACGGTATGCGTGGCCCGGTGAACATCTCGCCCATGACCGTGGATGTGGCCCTGCGGCTCGGGCTTGCGGCAGGGGTACGCTTCCGCAAGGGACCGCACGCGCATCGGGTCGTCATCGGCAAGGATACCCGCCTGTCCGGCTACATGTTCGAGTCCGCCCTGACGGCCGGGCTTTGCGCGGCGGGTATGCACGTCATCATGACCGGCCCCCTGCCGACCCCCGCCATCTCCTTCCTGACCCGCAACATGCGGGCGGATCTCGGGGTGGTCATTTCCGCGTCGCACAATCCCTACTCGGACAACGGCATCAAATTTTTCGATGCCGACGGCTTCAAGCTGCCGGACGAGGTGGAGAACGAGATCTCCGCCATGGTGCTCGACCCGGATTTCCGCTGGCCCTATCCGGCTTCGGACAAGGTGGGGCGCGCCAGCAAGATCGAGGACGCCGGCGGGCGTTACATCGTCTACACCAAGAGCTGCTTCCCGCCGCATCTGACGCTGGCCGGGCTGCGCATCGTCATCGACTGCGCCAACGGCGCCGCCTACAAGGTGGCCCCGCTGGCGCTGGAGGAACTGGGGGCGGAGGTCTTTCGGCTGGGGACGGCCCCCAACGGCACCAACATCAACGATCATTGCGGCTCGCTCCATCCCGAGAACGTGGCGGCCAAGGTGCGCGAAGTGCGCGCCGATGTGGGGCTTGCCCTGGACGGCGACGCGGACCGCCTCATCGTGGTGGACGAACAGGGCGCCGTGCTGGACGGCGATCAGATCATGGCGCTCTGCGCGCAGGCCATGATGGAGCGCGGCGAATTGCCGGGCAACCTGCTGGTGGCCACGGCCATGAGCAATCTGGCGCTGGAGATCTTCATGAAGGAGCGCGCCGGACGCCTGTTGCGCACCAAGGTGGGCGACCGCTATGTGGTGGAGGCCATGCGCAGGGAGGGCGCCATGCTGGGAGGCGAGCAGTCAGGCCACCTCATCTTCCGGCAGTACAGCACCACGGGCGACGGTCTGCTGGCCGCCCTGCAGATACTGCGCATCATGCGCGAGAAGGAGAAGCCCCTCTCTGAACTGGCCCGGCAGTTGCAACTTTTTCCGCAAAAACTTATAAATGTACGTGTAGAGAAAAAGCTTCCCTTCGAGGAGCGGCCCGCCATCGGCAAGGCTGTCTCCGAGGTGGAACGGGCCCTTGCCGGACGCGGCCGCGTGTTGCTGCGTTACTCCGGCACGGAAGCTCTGTGCCGCGTCATGGTGGAAGCTGAAGACGAGGAAAAGGTCGTCCGCTACGCCACGGAGCTGGCGGAGATCGTCAACCGGGAATTGCGCTAGACGCCACAAGGCGGGAGACAGGGATGCAGGAGATTCGGAAAGTCATCATTCCCGTGGCCGGATGGGGGACACGTTCTTTGCCCGCGACCAAGAACATCCCCAAGGAGATGTTGCCCATCTACAACAAGCCCGTCATCCAGTATGTGGTGGAAGAGGCCCAGCGGGCCAATATCCAGGACGTGATCTTTGTGACCAACCGGGACAAGAACGTCATCGAGGATCATTTCGACTACAATCTGCAGCTGGAAAGCGTGCTGGAGCGTGCCGGGAAGCTGGACAAGCTGGAGGAAGTGCGCAAGGTGGCGGAGATGGTCAACATCATGTCCGTGCGCCAGAAGAAGCAGCTGGGGCTGGGACATGCCGTCATGTGCGCGCGCGAGCTGGTGCGCGGTGAGCCCTTTGCCGTCATGGTGGGGGACGACCTCATGTTCAGCGGGGTCCCCGGCATCCGTCAGCTCATCGACGTGGCCATGGCCGAAAAGATGCCGGTCATCGGCGTCATGGAAGTGCCGTGGGAAAAGGTGAGCCGCTACGGCATCATCCAAGGCGAGGAAGTGAGCCCCGGCGTCTACCGCGTCCATGACATGGTGGAGAAGCCCGCCCGCGAGGACGCCCCCTCCCGTCTGGCCATCGTGGGCCGCTATGTGCTGACGCCGGACATCTTCGATCATCTGGACAAGGTGCAGCCCGGCCACGGTGGAGAGATCCAGCTCACCGACGCCTTGCGGACACTGACGCAGGAGCGCGGCATGATGGCCGTGCGCATGGCGGGTATGCGTTTCGATGCGGGCGACTGGTCGGAGTTCCTTTCCGCCAATATCTATTTTGCCCTGCAGGACGAGGATCTGCGTTACGAGCTGCTGGCCCAGCTCAGGAAATTCGTCCAGTTCCAGTGATATCCTCTCCGCGGAGAGTCGTGGCGGATGCCGTCAGGGAAGCATGGCGGCGTCCGCCTTTTTCTTCGCGCGGAGCAGGGGACGTGCCCGTCCGCGTGGCGCGTCCATCGAGCCGCCCACCCCTCATCCCTTTACCGCGGTCGTTCGCAGCCCTTACGCCGGGAACGTCCATCGCGTCCAGGAACGATGTTCGCCCATATTGCTCTGTTCAGTCCTCCTTACGCGACGCTGACCTATGAATTGCCGCCCTGCTTTCCGGCGGACTTCTGGCAGCCGGGCTTGCGTGTGGCCGTGCCGCTGGGCAGGGGCGCATTGCGGGCGGGCGTGCTGCTGGGCACGGAAGCGGCGGTGGCTCTGCCGCCGGGCGTGACCTGCAAGCGGCTGGCCTGGCCGCTGGAGACCGTGCCCCTGCTGTCCGGGGATCTGCTGGCTCTGGCGCGGGATCTGGCGTCGCGGCAGGGGCTTGGCGTCGGCAGCGTGTTGGGACATGTGTTGCCGCAGGGGCTGCGCCTGACGCGCGTCCGCCTGCGGGAACTCGGCGGGAAGGGGGCTGCATCCGGGCGGACCTGGGGATTGGCCGAGATCTGTGCGGCCTCGGAAGAGGTGCAGGTCCGTCTTGCGGACGCGCTGTGCAACGGCCGGGCCCGTCTGTTGCCGCCGGGAACGGATGCGGCGGAAGAAGAGCGCTGCCGCCTGCTGACGGATCCCCCGTGGCCGGTGCGGCCCTCGGCGGCCCGGCAGATCGCCATCCTCGATCTCCTGCATGAGCAGGGCAGCGTCAGCCGTCGCCGGCTGGCCCGCGCGCTGCCCGGTTCCGCCGCCGCTCTGCGCGCCCTCCTTGCCGCCGGCCTGGTGGAGCTTGTCCATGCGGCGGACGAGGACCACGAGGGGGAAGAACTTTTGCCGCCGCCTCCGGCCCCTTTTGAGCTCAATGCCGCCCAGCAGGCCGCCCTGTCGGACATGATCGACGCGCTGGATGCGGATCAGCCCGCCACCCGGCTGCTCTACGGCGTGACCGGCAGCGGCAAGACGGCCGTGTATCTGGAGCTGGCGCGTCATTGTCTGGCGCGGGGGCGCAGCGTCCTCCTGCTGGCTCCGGAAGTGGCGCTGGCGCACAAGCTGCGGCGCGATGCCGCCCAGGTGCTGCCGCATGTGCCGGTCTACCTGTATCACGGTTACCAGACGCCTCAGCGGCGGGAGGAGCTCTTCCGTTCGCTGGCCCGGCATGACGGCCCCTGTCTCGTGGTGGGTACCCGCTCCGCTCTGTTCCTGCCGCTGCCTGATCTGGGCTGCGTGGTGCTGGATGAGGAACACGACACGTCGTTCAAGCAGGACGAGGGGCTGCCTTATCAGGCCAAGGAAGTGGCCTGGTTCCGGGTGGGGCAGCGCAAGGGCCTGTTGGTGCTGGGATCGGCCACGCCGGACATCAAGACATTCTATGCCGTGGAGCAGGGGAAGCTTGCCATGCTGTCCCTGCCGCAGCGGGTGGGGGGCCGCTCTCTGCCGCCGGTGGAGCTGGTGGATATCGGGCCGCTCTCCTGCCGCCCCCAGGACAGCGGCCTGCTGGCGCCGGAGAGCGAAGCGGCCCTCCGTGAGGTGGTGGCGCGCGGGGAACAGGCCGTCGTGCTCCTCAACCGGCGGGGCTATGCGCCGCTCATGTTCTGTCAGGATTGCAAGAGCACGCTGAAGTGTCCGCATTGTCAGATCGGACTGGCCTACCACAAGGGAAGGGAAAAGCTCGTCTGCCATTATTGCGGTTTCAGTCTGCCGTTCCCGTCGCCCTGTCCCTCCTGCAAGAGCATGAGTTTTCTGCCGCTGGGCGAAGGGACGGAAAAACTGGCGGAAAGCCTGTCGGTGCTGGCCGGGGGGCCGGTGCTGCGGCTGGACAGGGACAGCACGCGCCGTCCCGGCCACATGGAGGAGATCCTCGCCGCCTTTGCCCGTCGGGAATCGCCGCTGCTCGTGGGCACGCAGATGCTGTCCAAGGGGCATCATTTCCCCGGCGTGACGCTGGTGGTGGTGGCTGACGGCGATCTGGGGCTGAACCTGCCGGATTACCGGGCCGCGGAGCGTACCTTCCAGCTGCTGGTGCAGTCGGCCGGACGCGCCGGACGAGGCGATATGCCGGGCCGGGTGCTCATCCAGACGCGGGACGCCGCCCATTATTGCTGGCAATATGTGCGGGAAGGGGATTACGAAGGCTTTTACGCCGAAGAGCTGGCCCGCCGTCGCAAATACGCCTACCCGCCCTTCGTGCGGCTGGCGCTGGTACGGCTCTCCTTTGCCGTGGAGGACGGCAGGGGGGCGGAGCGTCTGGCCGCCGCGGGACGGCTGCTGCGTGAGGCCGCCGGTCGGGAGGGGGTGCGGCTGCTGGGCCCGGCTCCCGCGCCGCTCGCCGTGCTGCGGGGACGCCGTCGTTTCCACTGCCTGCTCAAGGGGGCGGACTGGCGCGGCATACGGCAGGTCTTCGCGTCTCTTGCCCGGGACAAGGATGCCGCGCATCTGCGTCCCTTCCTCGACCTTGATCCCGTCAATATGCTGTAGCGGCGGGCGTCGCGGTTAGGCCTGATGGCAGAGATCTCCCAAATCATCCAATGGATAGGGTAAATCGAGCATATACGCTCCGCTTGCCTCGGGGCGGAGCGCCTCCCCGTGGAGAAGGCAAGAGCCCGCCCGCTCGGCGTCCCGCGCCGTCATTTCCGTTGACAAGACGACAACTTTAAGTAAGACTTTAACTTTCGGTGCACCAGAAAACCTTTTTGGAGGAAAGACCATGAAACGCACCCTTGTTGCCCTGTTCCTGCTGGCCGTGCTGGCTATGCCCGCCCTGGCCAAGGCGGAAGGCATGTACCTTGCCCCCAAGTTCCTGATGAGCATCCAGAATACGGGAACGACGGAGCGCAGCGCCGGTCTTGTGGGTTCCGGCATCAGCGAATACTCGCAGTTCACCCTGGGCGGCGCGCTGGCGGCTGGTTATGACTTCTGGCCCATGCATATGGTGCCGCTGCGCGCGGAACTGGAATTTGCCATGCGCGGCAACAGCGAGACCTCGTGGGAAGGCAATCTCGGCAATGTGAAGGGCACCTGGAACCAGTCCACGCTCTTTGCCAACCTGTACTGGGACATCCACAACGATTCCCCCTTTACCCCGTGGATCGGCGGCGGTCTGGGCCTTGCCTTCACCTATGCCGGCTATGATATCCACTACGGCGGCACCAACATGTCCATGGATGACCGCTTCACCAACTTCGCCTGGAACGTGGGCGCCGGTGTGGCCTACAACGTCAATGAGAACTTCACCATCGACGCCGGTTACCGCTATGTGGACTTCGGCTACAATGAAGTGAGCGGCACGTCCGGCGGCCGCAAGTACGAAGTCGGCGTTCGTCCGTACAACCACGAATTCATGGTCGGCCTGCGCTTCGGTTTCTAAACCGTCGGATCGCGACGACCATCCTTTTGGGGGGCCTGTTCCACGTCGTGGGGCAGGCCCTTTCCGCATGAGCGTTTCCGTTTTGAAAAAGGAAAGGCGAGGCGGCGGCACAGCGCCGCCCGGCCCAAAGTGGGCGGAATGACCGCGTTTTTGAGAAACGAGAGACCGACCGTATGGGTGGGGACGCGCCGCGTTCCCAACTGAAAATGCGCATGGGAAGAGGGATCTTCACCGGAGATCCCCGCACGAAAAAAGGCGGCCACGTTGTCGTGACCGCCTGTCTTTCTGGTACCGGGAGCGAGACTTGAACTCGCAAGGTGTTGCCACCGGCGGATTTTGAGTC
>NZ_CALVHE010000078.1 GCF_944327235.1 uncultured Desulfovibrio sp. | reverse complement strand
TCGTCACGGCGCTCTCTCTGTACTTGTCAAACTCTCGCCCCGTCCGTCCGCTTTCCGCTTCCGTCCGGCGCGAGAAGCGTTTATGGACTCTTTCCCGACAAAGGTCAAGAAGTTTTTTCGAGTTTTTCAAAAAAAATGCGCCCCCGCCAAAAAGCGGGGGCCGTTTCTCGCTCGCATCAGGCTGGGGCCATGCTCAGAAACCGTTTTCCGTCGTTTCCTGATGTGGCTGGATCTGCTTCTGAAAATGCCGCCCGTCCCACTGGTAGCTGACATCATGCGACAGCGGCACATGCACCATGCCCGAGGCATTCCAGAAGATGGGCCTCGCCACGAGCCCGCCCCGCCCCAGACAGATGCTCACCGAAGGGTTGATATCCTTCGGCAGCACGGCGTCCTTGGCGAAAAACTCCCGTACGCCAGGCTCCTGCGGCGTATCCACCGGGATCGTCCGCCCATCCCTGTCCATACGCCAGAGCTCGACGGTACACATCTCACCGCCCAGTGTGCCGATGGCCGCCAGCACGGAACCGTCCTGTTCGTTGCGGAACAGGCGCACGGCCACCCCGCTATCCCGGAACGGCAACGCCGTAAAGACGATGACATCGTCTGTTTCCCCGGCCAGTTCCCAGAAGTCCGTCTTGCCGTTGACGAGCAGTTCCTGCTTCTGGCTTTCGTCCAGCCCTTCCGCTGTCGTCTCGAATATGCCGGTGGGCAGTGTGGCGAAAAAGTGCCGCGCCGTCAGCCGTTCCGTCTGGTAGGCCGAGGCCGCGCTGGCGGCATTGGAAGGCGTAGGGGCCGGGGTGGGGGCCGGACTGACATTTTGCGGCAGGGCCGGAGCCGGTGCCCCATTGGATTTCTTATGCGCCGAGGACGCGGTCGGCGTCTCCGGCGTAGCGCCCGCAGCGGGTGGCGTCGCCTGCGTGGCGGCAGCCGCCGACGGAGAAGGCTGCTGCGGGCTCTGGACAGCCTCGGGCATACGTACGATGATCGGCTTGCCCGCGCCCTCGTCCGTCTGTTCCGGCGCTGCGGCCAGGACCGACGAGGCGTTTCCGCTCCCCAAACACACGGACAGTATGGCAACTACGGCAAGAGCATGACGCATAAGACCCCCTCGTTGAACGCTGCCGCCCACGGACACGACCTCCGCTCACGGCGTAAAAAAATTTATACCGCCTTTGACCGCGTTTGTCCATGCTCCGGGGCGCGGGGACATACGGCGTCCGTGGCCGAGCGGCGAAACGACCGGACGAACAGGTAGACGCGCGGTCCGTCGTTTTCGGTGTGCCCTTCCGGCGCGCCCTCGCGCAAGAGCGTTTTGCCCTTGCCAAAGCCAAAACGCGAGGCGACGGCACGATGTCGTCCGGGCAAACCAAACGGGAAACCACGTTCTCCCGCGAACGACAGACCGTTTCAAAAAGACCGGCAGGATCGCCCTCCCTCCCCCCACTTCCACAGCGGACGGCTTGCCAAGGGAGGAGGCGCTGCTTACATAGTCGATATGAAACACTCGCACTGCATACATATCGAACATGCCCGGCAGCACAATCTGCGGGACATCAGTCTGGATATCCCCCGCGATGAGCTGGTGGTGATCTGTGGCCCTTCGGGGTCAGGCAAGTCCACACTGGCCTTTGACATCGTCTATGCCGAGGGGCAGCGCCGCTATGTGGAATCCCTCTCGGCCTATGCCCGGCAGTTCCTGCCGCAGATGGACAAGCCGGACGTGGAAAAGATCGAAGGGCTTTCCCCGGCCATTTCCCTTGAACAGCAGAGCACGTCCCGCAACCCGCGTTCCACCGTGGGCACGGTGACGGAGATCTACGACTTCCTGCGCGTCTTCTACGCCCGGCTGGGGCGCATGTACTGCCCGCGCTGCGGTCGCCCCATCGAGGCAAGGGCGGCGGACGAGATCATAGCCGACATCCTGCGCCTGCCCGAAGGTACCCGCTTCATGGTGCTCGCGCCATTGGTGGAACTGCAGAAAGGGACGCAGCAGGACAAACTCAAGAAGCTCAAGGCCGAAGGCTTTGCCCGCGTGCGTGTGGACGGTGCATTCCATACGCTGGACGACGTGCCTCCGCTGGACAAGAACCGCAAGCACAGCCTCGATCTTGTGGTGGATCGTCTGGTCTGCAAGGAAGGCATCCGGGGACGACTGGCCGATTCCGTGGAGCTGGCCCTGCGCTACGGCGAGGGGCGGCTCGTGCTGCACCTGCCCGATGCCCCCGAAGACCAGCGGGACAGCATCCACTCCACCACCTCCGTCTGCCCGACCTGCCGCATCTCCCTGCCCGCGCCGAGCCCGCAGCTCTTTTCCTTCAACAGTCCTCAGGGTGCCTGCCCGCGCTGCGTGGGGCTGGGCACGGTGGACTACTTCGAGCCGCGCCTCATCGCGCCCAATCGCGGGCTTTCCCTCAAGGGCGGAGCGCTGCTCCCCTGGGCCGTGGAAAAGCATTTCGCCCGTTATGCTCCCGCCCTGACGGCGCTGGGCAAGCGGCAGGGCTTCACGCTGGACAGCCCGCTGGAGACCTTCTCCGACGCGGCCCTTGCGACGCTCTTCTACGGCGAGGACGAACAAGGACGGCCCGCGACCGCCGGGTCCGGCCTGCGCCGCAACTGGATGGGCGGCAGCGTGGCCCTCGGCGCCACGGGCGATTACCAGAGCGAACACTTTGCCGGACTGCAGGGGCAGGCCGATCTTCCGGTCAGCGAACAGCGCTGGCCCGGCGTCATCCCGCTGTTGGAAAAGGGGATGCAGTACGGCGACGCCTGGCGGGAGATGCTGGCCCGGTTCCGGCAGTCGGCCGACTGCCCCGATTGCGGCGGCAGGCGGCTCAATGCGGACGCTCTCTCCGTAAGGGTGGACGACCTGAACATAGCCCAATTCTGCGCCCTTTCCGTGGAACGGGCGCTGGAATGGCTGGAAGCGCGCACCTTTGACGGCCGTCATGCGCTCATTGCCGAACCGCTCATGAAGGAACTGCGCCACCGCCTTTCCTTCATGCGCAACGTGGGACTGGAATATCTTTCGTTGGGGCGGTCCATGTCCACCCTGTCCGGGGGCGAGGCCCAGCGCATCCGTCTGGCCTCCCAGCTCGGTTCGGGGCTGGTGGGCGTCACCTATGTGCTGGACGAGCCCTCCATCGGCCTGCATCCCCGCGACAATGAACGGCTGCTGGGCACCCTGCGCTCTCTCCAGCGGCGCGGCAACACCGTGCTGGTGGTGGAACACGACGAGGCGACCATCTGCGCGGCGGATACGGTCATCGAGTTGGGGCCGGGGTCCGGCGTCCACGGCGGCGAACTCATGTTCCAGGGCAGCGTGCCGGAACTGCTGAAGGCGGACACGCTCACGGCCCGCTATCTGCGGGGAGACGCCGCCATCAGCCTGCCCGACGAGCGCCGCGAGCCGCGCGGCTGGCTGACCCTGCACAAGGTCACGACCAACAATCTGCGCGGCATCGACTGCCGCATCCCGCTGGGCGTGCTGACCTGCGTCACCGGCGTGTCGGGTTCGGGCAAGAGTTCGCTGGTGGTGGACACTCTCTACAAGCATCTGGCCATCATGCTGGGGCAGCGTGTGGATCAACCCGGCAGCATCGGCGGCCTGAGCTTCAGCGAAGACGCCCAGCCCATCGAGCGCATCGTGGCCATCGACCAGACGCCCATCGGACGCACACCGCGTTCCAATCCGGCCACCTACACCAAGGTCTTTGACGAGATACGCAACATCTTCGCCATGACGCCGGACGCCCGCAAACGCGGCTACAAGCCGGGACGCTTCAGCTTCAACGTCAAGGGCGGCCGCTGCGAAGCCTGCGGCGGGGACGGTCAGATCCGGGTGGAGATGCACTTCCTGCCCGACGTCTACGTCACCTGCGACATCTGCAAGGGACGGCGCTACAACCACGAGACGCTGGACGTACGTTACAAGGGACTCAATATTGCCGAAGTGCTCGACCTGCCGGTCAGCCAGGCGCGGCAGTTCTTTGAAAACTACCCGGTGCTGGAACGCCGTCTGGCCGTGCTGGAAGATGTGGGACTGGACTATCTGCGTCTGGGACAGCCCGCCACCACCCTGTCCGGCGGCGAGGCCCAACGCATCAAGATCTCGCGCGAACTGGGCAAGCGCTCCTTGCCGGGCACCATCTACATCCTGGACGAGCCTACCACCGGCCTGCACATGCACGAGGTGGGCAAGCTCATCAGCGTGCTGCATACCCTCGTGGACAAGGGGGCCAGCGTCGTCGTCATCGAACACAACACGGACATGATCCTGGCCGCCGACCATGTGCTGGACATGGGACCGGGCGGCGGGGAAAACGGCGGGACCATCGTCTCGCAGGGGACGCCGGAAGCCATCGTGGCCGATCCCAACTCCGTGACCGGGCGCTTTCTCATGCAGGAGCGCCGCGACCGCCTGCGGCGGCGCGGAGGTTAGAGGACGGCAAGGGATTTGCTTTTGTTGGGGGGAAGGGGAACCCCTCCGCCGGCGCGAGAGGGGTTCCCCTTCCCCCCACGCCCCCCATCCCCTCCCCAGCGCGCTTTTATCAGAGAAAAACAGGGACGTGGGGCGAACCGCCCTCAGAGCAGACGGGACATGTACGGCAAATTCGCTGTATCTGCTGAAATAGAGCAATTCCACATTGAAAATGTGGATTGCTCTGGTAGTCGCGGGAGCGACTACCCGCAACCGAACACACGGAAAAACCACGCTTTTTCCGTAGTGTGAGGGCAGCGTCAGCATTGAGATTGGACACGATCTCAATGCGGATCCGCTCTAAAGACAGCTACAGGAAAGGGGGCTTTCGCCCCCCTCTTTTTTTCCTGTTTTCCTGCCGTCACCTATGTCGGTCGTCCTGTCCCGCCTGGGGGGACAGGTTGCGCTGCGGGCGGATCTTCGCCGTTGACGACGGCCCCGACGAATATCCCCAGATAGGTCATGGCCAGCGCCAGCCACCATATGCGATAAAAGTCGTGTCCGAAGATGCCGTTGACCAGCCAGCCCATGTAGCCCACCCAGAACCAGCCCGCCAGCGTCCAGTAGAGACGGCCGCCATCCTCGCGCTGCCGGAGCGTGAGCTGCCGCCGGATGCGGACATAGCCCCACCAGGCGAAACCCGCCAGAAAGGCCATGCCCAGCAGGAAGCCGAAGATGCCGTGCGCGTAGAGGATATCCAGATAAAGGTTATGGGGATGACTGATGGTGATGGCGTCTCTGGCCGGAGCGAGGCCCAGTTCCCGAAAGGCCGCATTGTACTGCCCCGCGCCCGCGCCGAAAAAGGGATGCTCGCAAAAGACCTTCCAGCCCAGTTCCCAGAGGCTCCAGCGACCGTCATTGGCCACGGCGTCGGGATCGAGACGCGACGCCTGCAGGAGCGCATACCCCAGCATGACACACGCCCCCCCCGCCAGAGGGAGGAGGTTCGGCCTCCGCTGTCTGGTCAACAGCCACCAGAAGACGAAGGCCGCGGCCACGGCCAGTATGCCGCTGCGGCTGCTGGCCCCTTGCAGCAAGAAGAAGGCCGGCGTCAGCAGGACGGCGCAAACGGCGAGGCTTTTGGCCGGTCCGGCATGGCGGCGCAGTATGTACCAGCCGCCCAGCGCCGGGATGATGGCCAGCGCGATGTAGTTGCCGACGGAATAATCCCCCAGACTACCGGTGAGGCGTCCGCTGTTGAGCGGATAGCCCATGATGAAGTCAAAGCCTGTGCAGGCCTGCCAGATGCCGTCCAGCCCTTCCCAGAAGCAGGCCACGACGCAGGCCGCCACGAGCCGCCGCAGATCCCTGCCGTCCCGGACGCATTCCATGCCGATGATGGGCAGGATGAATCCCTTGTTGAGGCCCGTGCCCGCATGGAGCAGCGAGGAAAGCATATCCTCGGAGAACAGTACGCCCAGTGCGATCATGGCCCACAGACAGTAGAACAGCGGACGCAGCGTCAAACGCCGCCAGACGGAACGCGACCAGGCGTGCCGATAATAGCAGCAGAGGAATACGGCGCACAGGGGCGGCAGCACCTCGCGCGCCCCGTAACCGATGGGGAAGCTCGCCAGCGACAGCCAGAAGGTCCAGAAAAGGGCGGCATACCAGAATGCGGCGCGGTCGTCGCGCCACAGCGTGCGCGGACAAGACCGCGGCAGGAGATCGTAAAGCATATTCCACATAAAGCACTCGTGGGGGCTACGCTAGCCGACACGCCCGCCGAATTCAAGCCCGTGACCGGCGTCCGGCGTCTGGACAGTTCCCTCCCTGCTGTGTACAACCCTTGAAGGGCGATCCGCAGCGATTTCCCCGCATTCCCACATTTTTTGCTTTTCTTGAGGAACAGATATGGCTCGTTTTGGCGGATTTGATGAAGTGTTCAGTGCCTTGTATGTGGATTTCGACAATATCTACACCCGATTTCTTGAAGCGGATCCGGAAGCGGCCCGCGCCTTCGGCAGTACCCCTTATCGCTGGGTACGCTGGCTGGAGAACCATGCCTTGCGTATCCTTTACGGCGACGGCGTGCGGCGGCGCATCCTCAAACGCATGTGCTACCTCAATCCGCAGCGCTATCAGGAGTTCCGGCATCAGTTCACCCGCAGCGCCTTCCAGGTGGTGGACTGCCCTCCGCTGACCTCGCGCGGCAAGACCAGTACCGACATCCATCTGGTCATGGACTGTATGGATGACCTCTCCCACCCCACCAAGTTCGACGAATTCATCATCCTTTCCGGCGACGCCGATTTCACGCCCCTGCTCATCCGCCTGCAGGAACATGCCCGCCGGACGCTGGTGCTCTCCGTAGGTTACTCCTCCCCCGCCTATACGGCGGCGGCTTCCTGGCGCATCCGTGAGGACTGGTTCGTGCAGCAGGCCCTCAAGGACGAACGGGACGATGCGGACGGCGAGAACAACGGCCGCCTGACCGCCCCGACGGCAACGCCGCCGCTGGAAGACAAGGAGCCCCATCCCGGCAACTCGTGGTAAGAGCTTGACGCATCCGCCCCCCGCAGCTACATACGAAGAACTTTTTGCGGCACGGCCGCAGGCTGCGGTCTCCGCCCCGCCGGGCGGGCGTTGCGGAAACGCGCCGTGCGTATGCGCCCGGTCTTTTGTGGAAGGCCGGGCAGACATGTATTTCATCATTTCTTGGAGGATGCACAATGCTGCGCAAACTTGCTCTGGCCCTGCTGGCCCTGACCCTCTGGTGCAGCCCCGCGGCTGCCGAAACCTACATCGTCGCCGGCGACTGCACCTGGCCGCCCATGGAGACCCTCGACAAGGACAAGACCCCCATCGGCTACTCCTTCGACTACATCCGCGCCGTGGCTGAAGCCGCCGGTTTCGAGGTGGAGATCCGCAACATCGCCTGGGATGGCATCTTTGCCGGCGTGGCCGCGGGCAACTACGATATCGTGGCCTCCTCCACCACCATCACCCCCGAACGCCAGAAGGCTTTCGACTTCTCCGATCCCTATTATGAAGTGCGTCAGGCCGTGATCATGCCGGCCGGCAAGTCCATCGCCAAGCTCGAAGACCTCAAGGGCAAGAGCGTGGGCGGCCAGATCGGCACCACCGGCATCTTCGTCATGCAGAAGGCCAATGTGGGCGCCACCATCCGCGAATATGACGACGTGGGCCTGGCCATCCAGGACATGGTGGCCGGCCGCATCGACGCCGTCATCTGTGATGACCCGGTGGCCATGTACTACATGAACAAGAAGGCCGAATACGCCAAGAAGCTCAGCATCCCGCTGATCACCGACGATGCCGAATACTACGGCTTCACCGTCAAGAAGGGCCGCAAGGACCTGGTGGAAAAGCTCAACAAGGGCATCAAGATCGTGCGCGAGAACGGCACCGAGGCCAAGCTCAAGGAAAAGTGGATGGGCGCCGCCAACTAGGGCCCGCATATGGTGCGGGGGCCGCGTGCCCCCGCACGCTGACGTCTTACCCAGGCAGGAAAACCGGCAATGCAGGACAAGATCGAAGGCCAGAGCAAGGGCAACATCGTCATGGTGACTGAAGAGAACGCCATGCCCGACAGCCGCGACGGCCAGAGCAAGAATACCATCATCATGGTCACCGAGGGCCCGTCCATTCCCGATCCTCGCGAATGGCGCATCGTCAACGCCTGGTCCATCGCGCTGGCCGGCGCCGTCATCACGCTCTGCTGTCTGGCGTGGTTCAAACCGGAACCGTACCGCGAGATCCTCACCTTTGTCCCTGACGGGCTTGCCGCCACCTTCCAGGTGACCCTCCTCTCCATCTGCTGCGCCGTGCCGCTGGGCCTGTTGACAGGCCTTGGCCGCATCTCCCGCAACAGGCTCATCAACCTCGTGGCGTCCACCTATGTGGAAGTCATCCGCGGCATCCCGCTGCTGGTACAGATCTTTTATTTCTATTATGCCCTTTCCGGCCTCCTGCAGCTGAGCCGCACGGCCGCGGCCGTCATTTCCATCAGCTTCTGCTACGGCGCCTACATGGGCGAAGTGTTCCGCGCGGGCATCCTGGCCATTTCCAAAGGGCAGACCGAAGCCGCCCGCTCGCTGGGCTTCAATCGCTTCCAGACCATGTTCTACGTCATCCTGCCGCAGGCCTGGCGCACCATCCTGCCGCCCATCGGCAACGAATGCATCGCCATGCTCAAGGACACGGCGCTGGTTTCCGTGGTGTCCATGCCCGACCTCATGCAGCGGGCGCGCAGCTTCGCCAACAACAGCTATCTGTATTTTGAAACCTACACGGTCGTTGCCCTCATTTACCTGATCATCACGCTGCTGCTCTCCAAGGTTGTCAGCATAATGGAATCCCGCCTGAACTACTATGATGGAAAACGCTAACCCCAACTCGATCATCAGCATCAGGAACATCTGGAAGTATTTCGGCAAGAACGTCGCCCTTCAGGATGTGAGCCTCGACATTGCCGCAGGTGAGCGCGTCGTGGTCATCGGCCCCTCCGGTTCCGGCAAGTCCACGCTGCTGCGCTCCATCAACCGTCTGGAGGAGATCGACCGCGGTCATATCCTCGTGCAGGGGAAGGACATCACCGACCACCACAACGACATCAACGTGATGCGCCGCAACCTCGGCATGGTCTTCCAGCAGTTCAATCTCTTCCCGCACAAGACCGTGCTGCAAAACGTCACCCTTGCGCCCATCAAGCTGCTCAAGCTCTCCCGCAAGAAGGCCGAGGATCGCGCCTTTGCCTTGCTCAAGCGCGTGGGCATCAGCGACAAGGCCAACGTCTATCCGGCCCAGCTCTCCGGCGGACAGCAGCAGCGCGTGGCCATTGCCCGCGCTCTGGCCATGCAACCGGCCATCATGCTCTTTGACGAGCCCACCTCCGCTCTGGACCCGGAAATGGTCGGTGAAGTGCTGGACGTCATGGTCAATCTGGCCGAGGACGGCATGACCATGGTCTGCGTCACCCATGAAATGGGCTTTGCCCGCACGGTCGCTGACCGCATTATCTTCATGGATCAGGGCCAGATCCTGGAAATGGGCGCGCCGGACAGGATCTTCACCGCGCCCCGGCATCCCCGACTGCGTCAGTTCCTGAACCAGATCCTCTGATGGCCCGCATCGCCGTAGCCGTCAGCGGTGGCGTGGACAGCCTCTGCGCTCTCTGCCGCCTCCGGGAACAGGGGCATGAGCTGCTGGCGCTGCATGGACTGTTCCTCCCATCCGCCAACGTCGAAACGACCGCCGACGGTTTGCCGCCGTCCGGCGGTCTTTCCCTTTCCGCGGATACGGACGCACCGCGCCTCTGGCATGTCCCCACCACAACAAACGAGGCACGTCCCCCCCTTGCGCCGGATCTGCCCGCGAGTCCGGCCGACGCCGGACCGGCAGCCCTCTCGCCCGCGCTGCCCGGTCTGCGAGAGGCCTGCCGACATCTGGGTGTCCCCCTGTATCTGCTGGACGCTCGCGACCGCTTTTCCCGGGCGGTCATCCAGCCCTTTGTCCGGGCCTACGCTCTGGGCCAGACCCCCAATCCCTGCGCTCTCTGCAATGCGTCCGTCAAATTCGGCGTCCTGCTCGACGCCGCTCGACAGCTTTCCGCCGCAACGCTGGCCACGGGACATTATGCCCGCTGCGCCGTCCACCCGGCTTCCGGGCAAAAGCTGCTCGTTCCCGCAACGGACGTCGCCAAGGATCAAGCCTACTTCCTTGCCCTTGTCTCGTCAGGCGCCCTACAGCACGCCCTTTTCCCCCTTGCCGGTCTGACCAAGCAGGACTGCCGGGCTGCCGTCTCCGCCACCGGACTGGACATCCCTCTGCCCGGCGAAAGCCAGGAGATATGTTTCATCCCCTCCGGGGAGGACGCTTACCGCGATTTTCTTCAGCGTCGCTGGGCTGCGGACGGCATCCCACCGCCTCCCGGCGGACCTGTCCTCCTGCGCTCGCCGGAAGGAGAACGCCCCATAGCCCGGCATGACGGGCTCTGGCGCTATACGGAAGGCCAGCGCCGCGGGCTCGGCATCGCCCATAGCGAGCCGCTCTATGTGCTCGGCAAGGACCTGCCCCGTCAGGCCCTGCTGGTGGGCGGCCGGTCGCAGCTTGTCATGCGTGGTTGCCATACCCAAACGGCCAACTTCTTTCTCCCGCCAGCGGCAATCCGCTCCCTGTTCGATACCCCCTTGCTCGTCCGACTGCGCTATCGCCAGCGTCCTGTCCCTGCCTCCGTGCAGCTGCTGCCCGACAACGACCTGTGCATCCGTCTCGACGACGCGCAAGCCCCCCACTTTCCCAGCGCGCCCGGGCAGATCGCCGCTGTCTATGACGCTGCAGGATACCTGCTTGCCGGAGCCGTCATCCGCGAGATCTTTTGACAGCGTAGGATGAACGAAGAACGAGGGGGAGAGGGAAACCGTTTTGGAAAACGGTTTCCCTCTCCCCCCCGCGCTCCCCCTCTCCTTTCCCCAAACTTTTACTTGGATCACTGCCGGACAACGAGACTCGGCGGAATGTTGCTCGCCTGCCACGTCCCCCGGTAACATGAAAAAAAACAGGCCGGACAGCGAAAACTGTCCGGCCTCGTGTGTACAGGGTTTGGCTGGCTTGTGCTCGGGCGACGCCTCGCGAGGACATGACGCCCTGTGTCTGGACATGCAAAGTTTTTGGGGGGATGGGGGGTGTGGGGGGAAGGTGACCCTTTGTCCACAAAGGGGCCCTTACCCCCATAAAAAAATAAGGGTCATGACTAGCAGAGAGGATTCTCTCTGAGCATCTTGAGGAGGAGTTTGTAGATATCCTCATGACGGTGAT
>NZ_CALVHE010000077.1 GCF_944327235.1 uncultured Desulfovibrio sp. | reverse complement strand
GGCGCGAGCACGGCCTTTTCCTGCTTCATGATGGAGACGTTGAAGAGCTCTTCGCCTTCCTTCACGATATCGCCGGGATGCACATACATGACCCACAGATCGCCATTGCTGGGCGCCGCCACATGGAACTTGTTGGCGGGATCGGCCATGGTGATGCCGCGCTTGGCCTGACCGACCTTGTCGCTGACCTGCACTTCGCAGCTCATGATCTCCGAATCCAGCACATAGCGGCAAATGGACACGCCGGCCTCATTGGGACGGGAGATGCTGAGTAGCGCCAGATGGTGCGGCTTGCCGCTCGTGTCGTTGAAGCTCAGAGCCTGTCCGGGCTTGAGTCCCTCGAACCAGACATGCAGCGGCAGATTGTTGGGATCCCCGAACTTGGCCCGGAACTGCATGGTCTTGAGCGCGTCACCGGGATGGTTGAGGTACATGACGAATTCTTCTTCCGTGGGCTGACGCTTGATGAGATCGGCGCAGGCCTTGCGCTCGGCGGCCAGATTCACGTCCGCCAGCGATTCCAGCGGCGAGGCTTCGGTGCGGTTGGCGATGGCGCTCTTCCATTCGCTGCCGAAGGCGCTCTCGTAGACCCAGTCCGGCGGGAAGCCCAGCGGGAGACGGCCGAACTTGCCCAACAGGAGATTGCGGAAGGCATCGTTGCAATCCTGATAGATATTGAGGCGCGCATGGCGCATCTGCTCGCTCAGTTCGCTTTCGGGACGACTCGTCACCTCGTGCAGCACTTCCAGCAGATAGCGCACCTCCTCTTCGCCACCGCGCTTCCAGGCGCCGGTCACGGCAAGGAAGGCCGTATTCCACGTCACCTGCGAACCGGGCGTCACGTCATGATAGCGCACGATCTGCCGCGTCCCTTCCAGGAACTTGAGCATATAGGGCAGCAAGTGGATATAGCCCTGCTTCATGGCCCCTTCCTGCGACGAGGATGTCGCCCCGCCGGGCATACCGTGCAGGGTCACGTCGTAGTCGATGCCCTTGAAGTACGGCGAGCAGTAGCGGTCATAATACGGCATGATCTGCTTGCAGACGAAATTGGCGTCCCGGATGGCGTCCTTGTTGAGCTGGCAGGTAAGGCCGAGCTCGTCCTCCATATAGGCCACGGTGGAGAGCACGTCCCCCTGACCATACGAACGCACGGCCGATCCCAGGCCCACGTCCACGATGTGCGCGCCGGCCTTGGCCGCCGCCCCGCAGGAGGGTACGAACAGCCCGTCCGTGTAGTGGCGGTGCACATGCAGCACGAGCTCCGGCCACGCCTTGCGCAGAGCGCTCACCAGCTCGGTCATGAAACGCGGCGGGCAGACGCCGGCCATGTCCTTGAGGCCGAGGATGATGTGGCGGGAGGCCTCGCGAGGATCCACGCCCATGATGTTCCCCATCATGCGCAGGATGGCCTCGGTCACGCCGAGATAGTGCGGCACGTCGAAGCCCTTGGCCCAGGAGAGCGAAAGGGCCGGTTCAAAGACCACATCCTTGCGGGACATGACCACTTCCGCAATGGGTCGCATGTTTTCCACATGGTTGAGGAAGTCGAAGCAGCGCACCACGGAGTAGTGGTCGCAGATCATCTCCCCGGTCAGGCGCATGAGGTTGCGCGGCTGCGGCGTATAGCCCAGCACGTTGGTGGAGCGCACCAGCAGCTGCTTGTGCGTCTTGGGGGCAAAGCTGTTCCACTCGCGGGCTTCCCGGAAAGGATAGGTCATGTTGGCCATCATGGCCACATGGAAGTGCGCCCCGCCGCCGTTCTCGATGGAGAAATACCCCACATTGTCCAAGTAGGGACCGATGAGCCGATCTTCAGCCAGACGGAAGCGGTTACCGGAATTGGACTGGGTGAAGTCGCGCGGCGTGGTGTCGGTGAAGTGCACCCGCCCCGAATCACGCACATAGTCGAGAAGCGCAAGGCGGTCGCCGTGCGGATAGGGGGAGGGCTGACGACGCACGCTCGTGGGGATGACGGGCAGCACCGGATCGAACACGCCGAGTTCCGGCGTAGTGGCGGAACGGTATTCCCCGAGCTGGAGGAAGGGATTGTAACCTCTGGCGGAGATCTCTGCCACGAGGCGGGCAAGGCGCTCGCTCTCCGGCGCAAGATCCAGATACTGCATGAGCTCGGGATGCGCGGCAATGAAGTTGGTGTTGATGCTGCCGTTGCGGAACAGGGGATGCTTGAGCACCTGCCGGAAGAACGGGATGGTCGTCTTCAGGCCGCCGATGACATATTCCCCGAGGGCGCGTTCCATGATCGCCACGGTCTTTTCCCAGTCCGTAGCGTAAGTGATGAGCAACGCGCCCGCGGAGTCGTAGTTGGCGGGGAACTCGTAGCCCGCGCAGATGTTGGAGTCCAGCCGCACGCCGGGGCCGCCGGGCGAAACGTAGCGGCTCACCAGACCGGAATTGGGCGCAAAGTTGTCCTGCGGATTCTCCAGATTGATGCGCACCTGCATGGCCCAGTACGTCGGACGCAGCTGCTCTTCACGGTAGCGCAGCTCAGCGCCGAAGGCCACGGCGATCTGTTCTTCCACCAGGTCGATGCCGTAACGGGACTCGGTGATGCCGTGTTCCACCTGCAGGCGGGTATTGACTTCGATGAGGTAGGGCTGCCCTTCGGGCGTCACCAGGAATTCCACCGTGGCCAGCGAATGGTAGCCTACCGCACGCACCAGCCGACGCGCGTAGTCCTTGAGCTGATCGCGCAGGTTGCGCGTGATGCCCTTCCACGGCGACGGAGTGATCTCGATGAGTTTCTGATGGTTGCGCTGTACCGAGCAGTCGCGTTCGTCAAAGGCGAACACATTGCCGTACATGTCGGCAATGACCTGGATCTCGATGTGGCGCACATTATCGAGGAATTTTTCCACAAAGAGGCGCGGATTGCCGAAAGAAGCCTGCGCCATGGTGGACGCCTTGAAAAAGGCGTCTTCCAGTTCCGCTTCATTGTGGATGGCAAAGATGCCGCGCCCCCCGCCGCCGCCTTCGGCCTTGAGCATGATGGGCAGGCCCATCTCATTGATGAGCTGCCGGGCCGTGGGGATATCCACCGCTCCGTCGGAACCGGGCACCACGGGGATGCCCAGCTTGCGGGCGACGGTGCGTGCCTGCACCTTGTTGCCCAGCAGGTTCATGGCCTCGGCCGTGGCGCCGATGAAGGTCAGTCCGGCTTCCTTGCAACGCTGCGGGAAACGCGTATCCTCGGACGCAAAGCCCCAGCCGGGATGGATGCCTATCACGCCGTGCTGTTTGGCCTTGTCGATGATGCGGTCTATATCAAGGTAGGCACGCGGATCGGAGCCCAGCAGAATGAGTTCCTGCGCAGCTGAGGCCGCCGGGGCCGTCTTGTCCACGTCGGTTGCGGTCATGGCCGCAATGGCGTCGAAACGTTCACGAATGGAGCGGCAGATGCGGCGCGCGGGTATACCGCGGTTCGCCACAAGGATGGTCTTGCCCTTGAGAAACTCCTGAACCTCAGCAAAGCTCTTGTTGGCCATGTGCTACGCCCTTTGATTGTCGTACGGAAGACGCAGGCTCCCGCTGTAAAAAATCCTCTCCCCGCTTCCGCACAGCAGACGAGCGCCGCCGTCGGCGTGCAGGCCGGCAAGAATGCCCGAAACAGTTTCTTCACCGTCCTCGATGACCACCTGCCTCCCCTGCCAGAGCAGATGACGGCAAACCGCCTCATGACAGCGGATCATGGGAGAACGTCGGGCAGTATATGCGGAATAAAGGCGCTTTACAAGCATGGGCCACAGCCTTTCCGCAGGCGGGCAGCAGGCGCTCCCCCCCGGCCAGACCTCGGCAAGACTGGCGGCGGGAAGTGCTGCCCCGGTCCGCAGGGAGTCCCGCTCCGGCCGCCAGACCACGTTGATGCCGATCCCCGCACAGAGGACGCCCGCTCTCTCTTCCATGAGGATGCCCGCCACCTTGCAAGGCCCGTCCGCTGTTTCCGCCACCAGATCGTTGGGCCACTTCACACGCACGCTTAGTCCCAGTTCGGCACATGCCGCCGCCAGCATGAGACTCAGCGCGGGTGTGGCTTCGCTGCCCAGAAAGGGGTCGGCCTGCGGCAGACGCAGGGTGGCGTATATATTGCCTGCCGGGGAGATCCATTGCCGCCGCAGCTGTCCCCGGCCGCTGGTTTGCCGCACGGCCTGCACGCTCTCCCACGGAGCCAGGAGCCCGGCATCCATCAGGGTGCGGGCTGCGTCAAGGGTACTCGTCACCTCACCCAGACGCCAGACGAAGGGGCAGCCGCTGCCATCCCGCAGCATGGCCTCTGCCCGAACGCCCGGACAAGCCGTCCCCCCTTCTGAAAAACGAGTGCATTCTTCGCGTGCTTCTGTCATATTCCCCTCATGGAGATATATCTTGTAGGGGGGGCAGTACGCGACCTGTTGCTGGGCCGCCTGCCCCATGAATGGGACTATGCCTTCAACGGCAGCCGGGAAGCCTTTCTGGCCGAGCATCCCGGCGCTGAGACCGTCGGCGCGGTACGGGTCTGTCTCTGGCAGGGACGCGAATTCATGCCGTTGCGGGGGAACAGCATCCTGGAGGATCTATGCGCCCGGGATCTGACCATCAATGCCCTCGCGCTGGATGCGGCAGGCCGCCTGCATTGTCATCCGCGCTCCCTGCACGACCTGCGGCACAAGCTGCTCCGCCCGGCCTCCTCCACAGCGCTGGTCGATGATCCCGGCCGTGCTTTCCGACTTGCCCGCTTTGCCGCCTGCCTGCCGGACTGGCAGCTTGCGCCTGAGGCGACGGATCAGCTTTGCCGCCTTGATCCGGCGGCGCTGGCGACCCTGCCCGCCGAACGCGTGGGCCGTGAACTGCTCAAGGCGCTGGCCGGTCCCGCTCCCAGTCGCTTTTTGCGTGTGCTGGCCGCCGGCGGCTGCCTGTCGCCCTGGTTTGCCGAGTTTGAGGAAGCCGCGCATATCCCTGCCGGACCGCCCCGCTGGCACGGGAGCGCTACCGTACTTGATCACACCTGCGAGGTCATGGATCGCTGTGCCGGCGATGCGCTGGCCGTCTGGATGGCGCTCTGCCATGATCTCGGCAAGCTGCGGACGCCTGCGGACAACTGGCCGCACCACTACGGGCATGATGCGCTCGGCGTCCCCGTCGCGCAGGCGCTGTGTCGGCGTCTGGCGCTCTCCAACCTGCATCTGACGGCTGCGGAAACTGCCTGCGCCGAGCATATGCACGCGGGTCGATATGGCGAACTGCGCCCAGGCACCCGGCGGGACATCCTCTGGCGGGTGGAGCGGCGCGGTCTGAGCCGTCCCTTCTGGAGGCTTGTAGATGCCGACAGCCGCCGACAGTGGAGCCTTCGGGCGGAAAAGGAGCTGGCCGTCCTGCTCGCTGTCCGCCTGCCGGAAGAATGGCGCGACCGAGGCCCGGAATCGGCCCGGCAGCTGCGCGACCTGCAATGCGCGGCGTTGGCGGAAAGCGGTTGCCGCTGATTGTTTTTTTGCGGGAGGGGGAACCCCTTTCACTCGCGCGAAAAGGGGTCCCCCCTCCCGCGCCCTCCCCTTCCCCAAACGCGCTTTGCCGGGAAATATGTCATGCCGCGACGACCTGGCGGCCAGTTCTCCGGCCGCAGGCCCCGCAGCGTTCCCAAGGGGCAGCAAAGAAATGGCTATGACGGCCTGTCTGTGCCGCAAGCGGAAAGCGCCGCGCTCCCGGCCCGCAGGCAGGCATCGGCCAAGGCGTCCATCTCCGGTCCGTGATCCAGCCCCGCCAGATGCCCCATGCCGTGTGACAGCAGCCGCAGAAAATGCTCTCGCCCATCCTGCCCGTACAACAAACACTCTCGCCGCCATGTCGGCAGAGAAAGCACCAGCTGGCCCGGGAGAGCGGCATCACCGGGGAAAGAAAGGACATTGGTCGGCCCGGAGCAGGCCATATAGCGACGGTTGCAGTAAGCCATGCGTCCATCGTCCACCAGATGCAACGTCAACGTGGGGACAGCATAGCCCCGCCGGGCGGCTTCGGCCTGCATGGCCTCCAGCACCTGCCGCAATTGTCTCTTGTCCAGATCGCACAGCCAGCCGTACGCCGCGCTGTGCAGCATGATTTCCGCAGGCATGGGAGTTCCTCGACATTTCTTGTTGTCGTCTGGGCGGCTACCGGCTGAATCGCCTATGTGGTACGAGCACGCATACCGTTGCCTAACGGCTTGGACTGTGCCGTACTGGTTGCCTGGGGCATATCCGTTCCGTAAAGACCGCCAGCATGAGAAACGACGGCCGGAGGCGGCGGAGCCCCTACTCCAGCGGCGGGACGGCTCTGTGCGGGCGTTGCAGCGCGCGTCTCCGGACGGGGGTCAGCCTTGTTTTCCGTCTTGGGGACGATGCCGCTGCTCTTGAGCTTGTCGTCCGGATAGACGATACGCTGATGGAAAATACCCGTCAGGATACGCTGGAAGTTTTCACTCAGGAAATGCAGATCCTTGAACGTCAGCTCGGATTCATCGAGCTGCCCCTCGGAAAAGATGCCCTTGATGATGGTATCGATGTGCGACCGGATACGGGCCGGAGTGGGATCGGTCAGCGTACGGCTGGATGCCTCCACGGAGTCGGCCAGCATGAGGATGGCGGCTTCCTTGGTTTGCGGCCGGGGCCCGGGGTAGCTGAAATCGGACTCGCGCGGCTTCTCACCCAGGTTGATGGCTTTCTGATAAAAATAGCGGATGATGCGCGTGCCGTGATGCTGGCGGATGATGTCGATGATCTCCTGCCCCAGATTATACCGCTCCGCCAGTTCAGCCCCCTTCTTGACGTGGGAGATGAGGATGAGCGCGCTCATGGAAGGGGACAATTTGTCATGTTTGTTGGGGCCGCCGAACTGATTCTCGATGAAGTATTCCGGATAGGCGATCTTGCCGGCATCGTGGTAGAGCGCCGCCACCTTGCACAGCAGGCTGTTGGCGCCGATGGCCTTGGCCCCGGCCTCCACCATATTGGCCACCACCAGCGAATGGTGGTAGGTCCCCGGAATGGTCACCATCAGCTCCTGCATGAGCGGATGCTCAAGGCTCATCAGCTCCATGAGCCGGAAGCGCGTACTGTAGCCGAAGGAGAGTTCCAGCACCGGACTCAGGGCGAACAACAGCAGAAGAGAGACCACGCTGTTGGCCAGCACAGCCACGGCATAGGCCGGATACAGCTCCAGCGGGACATTAAAGGAGAGCAGCAACGCAAGACAGATCACCGCCTGACCGATGGTCAGGGGCATGACGCTCCAGACCACGTCCTGCCGGTTCTGAGCGCTGGTCACCAGCCAGGTGGCCAGCATCCCGCCGAGGAAGTGGAAAAGGAATACCTGATAGCCCTGCTGGAACATGAGCGTGACGAAAAGGCAGAGCAAAAGTCCCATTGTACAATAGCGGCGGGCGGCAAAGACCATGGCCACCAGCCCCACCGCCCCGGCCACGGGGTAGGCCACGGCATAGGCGGCCAGATGGTTGAGGTCGCTCACCACGAGGCTCAGGGCATACAGGGCCTTGGCTCCGATGCCGAACAGCAGCAGGATCAGGGAGATGAGGAGCATGTCCTTGCAGCGCAGGGGCGTGCCGGGCTTGCCGCTGGGCGCCACATAAAAGCCGATGCCGAGGATAAGGGAAAAGATGAAGGCCCCGCCGACCACCGTCCAGTGCATACCGTCGCTTGCCTGATCGTACATGGCCTGGAGCTTGATCTGTTGTTCCCGACTGACGCGAGCCCCCTTGCGGACAATGAGCTCACCCTTCTGGATCTGGTAGAAGACAGGCTCCACGTTTTCCGCCACGGCGTTGCCGCGCTTCTGCGTGGACTCGCGGTTGAGAGTGAGCGAGGGCGGCAAGGTGGCTGCCAGAAAGATATTCAGGGCACGACGCGCGTGGACGTTGAGACCGCTCTCCCGCTGCATGAGCGACGAGACTTCCGCCAGAAAGGATTGCACATCCGGCAGGCTGGTCACATCCGGCCGCAGCAGCTCCGACCCGTTGTCCAGATTGTGGATGATGGCGCCGGCCCGGCCGACGCGAGCCACACGGATGTCGCTGACCAACCCTTCCGTCAGCCGCTCATTGATCAGAGGGATCAACTTTTTGAGCAGGTAGGACTGGACTTCCGGCTGGGCAAGTTGCGGCAGCACATCTTCTGCCACACGCGGCGTGAGTTCGTCGGTCAGCCGCCGCAAGGCGCTTTCGGCAGGCGCCGCATCCTCCGCTCCGGCAGTTCCATTCTCGGCGGACGCGGCTGGTCCGCCGGGCGGCAGATCGCCGGGACGCTCGCCCCCCAGCTCTCGTAAAATGGCCAGCACCCGCGCCTGAAAATGCGTCAGCGGCTCCAGACTCAGATCATAGACAGGAGGCTGCAGCATGAGCACCTGCTTGCGCCGCGCAGCCGTTGCCTGAGAATCTTCCACCTGCATGTCCCGGTCAGCCACCACGTCGTGGTCGGCCACCTGCCCGGCAACATAGAAATGGCGTTCTCCCTCGAAATTGGCGCCCGCCAGCAATGAAAGCATAAGCAGGCTGCCCACAAGGACGAGCAGCCCCTGCCCGCAATGATGGCGCGAACGGATGGTACGGACCAGCGCGGAGAAACTAGAGGGGCGAACGGCTTTTTTCGGCGTCGTCATAAGCGCTCACAATGGCCCCCACGAGAGGATGCCGCACCACGTCGGCCTTGCAGAACGTGTGGACGGCAAGTCCCGGAACATCATGCAGCACCTGAAGGGCATGAACCAGCCCGGAACGTCCGTGGGGGGTCGTGTTCAGGGCAGGCAGATCGATCTGTGTGGTGTCGCCGGTGACGACCACCCGTGATCCGAACCCCATGCGGGTCAGGAACATCTTCATCTGCTCGTGTGTGGTATTCTGCGCCTCATCCAGAATGATGAAGGCGTCGTTGAGGGTGCGGCCGCGCATGAAGGCCAGCGGGGCCACCTCGATGATGCCGGTCTCCAGCATGGAAGCCACCTTGGGCTGCGGCATCATGTCATGCAGGGCATCGTACAGGGGACGAAGATAGGGGTTGACCTTCTCGGCCAGATCGCCGGGCAGGAAGCCCAGCCGCTCTCCGGCCTCCACGGCGGGACGAGTCAGTACGATACGTTTGACCTTGTGCTGTTGCAACATGGAAAGCGCCATGGCCACAGCCAGATACGTCTTGCCGGTCCCCGCGGGCCCTACGGCAAAGACGAGCTCGTGGCGCCGAAGCACTTCAAGATAGCGCTTCTGAGCCACATTGCGCGCCGCAACGCTCTTGCGGGGCGTATTGACGAACACAGCCTCCCGAAAGACCTGACGCAGATCCAGCCCCGGGTCGCTATCCAGCATGGCATAGCTGCGTACCACGTCCTGCCGGCTGATCGCCATGCCCTCACGCAACAACGCATACAGCTGGATGAGCACATTGCACACCCGCTGCCGCGCCTGCTCGTCGGCAGACTCCACCCAAAGATGCGAGCCGCGGCTGCCGATACGTGTGCCGCTTGCCTCGGCCAGCAGATCCAGATGCAGATTCTGCGGTCCGAACAGACTTGCCGTCAATGCGGGATCGTCAAAATCCACCGTCTCAACGTGTTGTGAATGAAGAGCCATAGGCGACCAGCATAGTCCATTTCCCCTTCCCTGTCCATTGCTCCCCCCGGCAGGCAAAGAATGCTCTGGTATGCTTGTTGCATAACCTCCGGCAACTACTTGCCCGCAGCTTATGGCGGCAAAAATTGCAGGAGTCATCCATGAGTATTTCCGGTCTCAGCGTTTATTCCAACAGCAGCCGTTATCAGTGGCAGATCACACAGAATACTACCTCGTCCTCCAACCGGACGCAGAACGAACTGAGCGGCCTGACTTCCTATACGTCCATGGCCAGCCAGATCTCCGGCATGGTCGAACTTGTGCAATACGCCATGAAGGCTATGGGGCTTTCCGAAGACAGCCGGGTGACGTTCAGCCAGATCAGCAAATATCAGCAGCAGATCGAAAAGGAATTCGACGATTCCCTCAAGAAGGCGCTCGAAGAATCCTCGCTGTCCGATATCTCCGGCCTGACTTTCACGCTGGATACGGAAGGCAAGCTGACCGCCGCCGGCACGACGGAAGAAGACACCAAGAAGGCGCAGGACTATCTGGATGAGCACCCCGAACTGGCCGAAAAGCTCGTGGAGAACTTGAAGGAAGCCGACATCGAACTGACGACGGACCTGAAGTTCACCATCTCCTCGACCGGCGAATTCAAGCTTGCCAGCGGTTCCACGCACGAGCTCCAGAGCCTGCTGGACGAGCAGAGCGAGCTTGTCGACGAACTGCGTGAAGGGCTTACCGGCCTCAACGTCAATCTCGACGAACTCTCTCTGGTCTTCGACGACGCCGGCAACCTGGTGGCCAATGACGATCACCCCCAGGCGTATGACATCAACAACTGGCTGCGTCAGCATGGCGAACTTGAAAAGCTTCTTAAGGAAAAGCTTGAAGAGCAGAACATTGCCCTGTCGGATGTCAGTCTCACCCTGCCGAAGGACGGCGGCATGGCCATCAGCATCGCTTCCGACAACAGCGAGGAAGTGCAGCAGGCCCTGCTCGGTCAGGATGAATTGGGCAAGGAGATCTACGATGGTCTTGCCGGATTGGGCATCGATCCGGACATCACCTTTTCCATGCAGGTGGAAAGCGACGGCAGCGTGACCATCAACAGCTCGCACCCCGATGCCGACAAACTGCGCCAGCTCTTCAAGGATAACCCTGACCTGACCAAGCAATATGCTCAGGTGCAGGCTCTGGCCGGCATTGAGGATGCCCGCGCGTCCATGCAGATCGACCCCTCGGCCATGCGCACGCGCCTCCAGATGGAGACCATTGCCTCGTCCTGGTTCTCCAGCCAGTCTTCCAGCGGTTTCGGCACCTACTCCAGCGCAAGCGGTCTGAGCCTGCTGACCGGTCTGAACATGAACGTTTAGCGCATCCGCGCACATCTTCTGCTCGGGGAAGGGACGGCACGCCGTCCTTTCCCCGTTCCTTTTTCTCCATAGAACATTGCAGTTTGAAACGCTTCGCGTTGCAAGCCATACGGCCTGTCGTTTCGCGGAAAAACGAGGTTTTTCCGCTTGGTTTGGGCCGGGAGGCGCTGTGCTGCCGCCAAAACGCCTGTTCGACGTTCTTCCTGCCTCCTGTCTCCGTCTTTTTCTGTTGAAGCGCCATGCTCTCCTGTATGCCTCCTGCCGCCTCCAGCGCGGAGCGTCAGGAAATTCTTTCTCTTCCGCTGTAAAAAGAAAAAGGGTCATGACTAGCAGAGAGTCCATAAAGAGGCTAAAAGCAAGTTATGACAATGAAAAACAAGTACGCTTGCCG
>NZ_CALVHE010000076.1 GCF_944327235.1 uncultured Desulfovibrio sp. | reverse complement strand
GCCCGTAAGGCTCCTGCGTCGCCAACGGGCACGGCCCTGCGGGCCGCCCGTTGGGTCGCTGCCGGCGCGGGAGGGGTCCCCCTTCCCCCCAGGCCCCCCATCCCCTCCCCAGCGCGCTTTTAGAGCATTTTGCCTTTTTCAAAGGCAAAATGCGAGGCGGCAGCACAGCGCCGCCCGGCCAAAACCAGGCGGAATGACCGCGTTTTTTCCGCGAAACGACAGACCGTATGGTTTGGAACGCGAAGCGTTTCAAACTGAAAATGCTCTATCAGGGGAGATGCACGACAAACGCGGCACGCAGGCCGCCCCTTTGTCTGACCGTCCCCCGGTGATACGGAAGGAAGAGGGGGAGGGAGGACGAGGAGATGTCCTTTACGTCGTACGGTGGAAAGATCTCCCCGACGCGCTTGCCACCGGGGAGTCGGACTACATATGCAGGAGGACGGACAGCGGGACGCCATCCAGCGCACGACGGCCGTTGAGGGCATCCAGTTCCATGAGGATGCAGCATCCCGCCACTTCCGCGCCGCTCTGGCGGACCAGACGCAGCATGGCCTCAGTCGTGCCGCCCGTGGCCAGCACATCGTCCACGATCAGCACGCGGTCCGTCTCCCTCAGGGCGTCCTGATGCATACAGAGCACATTGGAGCCGTATTCAAGATCGTAGCTGACGGAAAAGGTGGCGCACGGCAATTTGCCGGGTTTGCGGATAGGGGCCAGACCGATGCCCAGACGCTGGGCCAGAGGCGCAGCCAGCAGGAAACCGCGGGCCTCGGGGGCCACGATCATGGACGGCCGCAGAGGGAGCGCCTCGGAGACCATCCAGTCGATCACGCTGCCGAAGGCTGCGGGAGAGGCCAGCAAGGGCGTGATGTCGTAAAAAAGGATGCCTGGCTGTGGGTAATCAGGGACCCGTCGAATGAAAGAATCGATATCCATGAGTTCCTTTGGGCTGTGGGGGGAAAAGGTTGATGGGCGCTGGAAACGACATGTCCGTCAGCCGTCCGGCCGGCCGCACGGGAACCGTCCGCCCCGGGACGGATGTCCGTGCCGGGCAGTCGGCTGGCCTCTGACGGAGATGAGGCTCCATCTTCCTCATCATAGCTTGAAGATGGTGGGACGTAAAGGGCAGCGACAGTTCGCCCCTGAAAGCAAGTACCGATGCGCCGAGGGAGAAAGCCCCGCCGCCGTGAGGCGACAGGGCTTCTCATGGAGTTGCGCCGTCACATGCCGGAGCGAGCGGATGACCGCATTTTTCCAGCGAAACGACAGACCGCATGGCCTGGGACGTTTCGCGGGAAAAACGGAAAATGCTCTATATCTGAGGGCTAGGCAGATTTAGCCTCAGTTCTGAAAGGCATCCATTTGTGGTGAATGGAAAAAGCGCTCCCGGACGGCAAAAGCTGAAAACGTGGCCTTTGGAAAGATGCACACCCCGTCGCACCGTGGGACTGGCGGCAAAATTCAAAACGTATCCAGCGTCAGAAGAATATCATAAACGTACATACGAGTGATATACCCCAAGCATAAAAGAACGTAACCACGGAAAATAATATATATTTTGTACTCATACTTAGCTGATTCCATCCGGAAAAAACCAAAATTTTATATACTCTTTTTTCACATCATTCATATAATTTATCTTTTAGAAATATCGTATTATACTCCGTGTTAGCGAAGCGTTTTTTCCTTTCTCCAAAAGAGAAAAAAGAAAGGGGGGATTGTTTTACAACTCCCCCTTCTTTTTTCATTTGCAGCGGTCGGTCAAGTCTGCGGGCTGACTATTCACCTTTTGTTTTGCTCTTGCAAATACTCTTTTTCAGCTTCACGAATAAAGTCAGTATTCACATTCTTAGGACTTCCCCCTTGTACCCTCTTTGGCTTGTTTTCATCCTCACGCTTCTCAAAAGCCTTAGCTATTTCATCGGCTGTTGGCTCTTTTTTTTCCTCACAACCGACCAGAGAAAAGCTAGACAGAACCAAAAGGGAAATAATAATCATAATTTTTTTTCTCATAGCCTACTCTCCTTTTTGCTTTTCTGATTTGCGACCATTTTTCTTCCTCTCCATCTCCTTTTCCTGGGGCTGGGGCTGGGGAGGGAAAATCTGTTGTGCTTTTTTGCTGCTCTTCTCTGAGAGCCTGTCTCTGCTGCTGTCTGGTTGCTTTCCGATCGCGTATAACATCTTTTTGCGTCTTAGGGCATTTTTCGTTTGAAACGCTTTGCGTTTCAAACCATACGGCCTAGCGTTTTGCGGGAAAAAAACACGGTTTCTCCGTTCACTTCGGGCCGGGCGACGCTGTGCCGCCGCCTCTCATTTTGCCTTTTTCAAAGGCAAAACACTCTAGACTTATGTGATAAATTTCATTTTTTTATATTTTTGCCAATCTCCTTCGTATCTAAATCATCGAAAATTCCATGTACCTTGCTTGGATCTCCTCCCTGTACCATATTCCCCTTTTCCTTCTTTGCTATTTCATCGGCTGTTGGCTCTTTTTTTTCCTCACAACCGACCAAAGAAAAGCTAGACAGAACCAAAAGGGAAATAATAATCATAATTTTTTTTCTCATAGCCTACTCTCCTTTTTGCTTTTCTGATTTGCGACCATTTTTCTTCCTCTCCATCTCCTTTTCCTGGGGCTGGGGCTGGGGAGGGAAAATCTGTTGTGCTTTTTTGCTGCTCTTCTCTGAGAGCCTGTCTCTGCTGCTGTCTGGTTGCTTTCCGATCGCGTATAATATCTTTTTGCGTCTTAGGGCCTGTTAATACAAATTTTACAAACAATTTTCAATAGATAATGAAAAATAAATTGTATACACGCCGCTTGTTTTTGGGACGAGAGTGCCTCGTGTCTTTGACTCTTCCCCCGGTAAAAGCGCGCTGGGGAAGGGATGGGGGGCTTGGGGGGAAGGGGAGCGACCGAATGGCGGCCCGAAGGGCCGTGCCCGTTGGCGACGCAGGAGCCTTACGGGCATCAACAGCAGAGCGAGGGGTTCCCCTTCCCCCCAAACAGACAGCGAATGGTGTCAACAGGCTCTAATAGGAAGCCGGGAAGAGCTTGGGATCGACCGGCTTGAGCCGCTTTTGCAGGAACGCCTTGCCGCCGTCGCGCGTTTTGCTGATGAAGCTGACCACGCTGGCCTGCTTGCCGTTGGAGGTGAGGTAGAGGATCTTCCGGGTGCCGTTCTTGGTGAGTGACATCACATAGCTGTTCCCGGACTTGACCGGTTTGCTCATCGGGAGGCCCTGGTCTTTTGCCTCATTGCGGAGCAGTTCGATATTCTTTCTGGAAAGCAAGGATCCGTCATCCGGCCCCACCAGTATCGCCATCAACTCGTCCGTTCCTTTCTCGTGGGCAAGGAAGTTCAGCCTTCCGCCCGCCCCTGTCGTCTGCGCCGACACCCAGCCGGGCGGCAGTTCCAGCGTGAAGTAAGCGTTCTTCACCGCCTCAGCCATTTTGGGGAACAGTCCGGGGACGTGCGACGTAAAATGCTTTTGCATGAATCCCCCGGCGGCATCGCCGGCAAGCGTGACCACGCTCTTCAGCTTGCCGGTGTATGTAATGAACTGCCGCCCGTTGCGCTTTTCCCAGTTTTTCATTTCTTTGCGGTCCTGAGCGGCGGTCTTGTCATCGTCGAACGACCGCAGCACCGTGATGATGACGGAGATCCCGTCCGTGTTCAAGGCCTCGACCCGTACCCCACCATCCGGCGTGGCGGCATCCTTGAACAACACCCAGCCGCGCGGCAGATCCAGCGTAAAGAACTCGTTTTTCACCTGCCGGGTTTCAAAGAGCTTTTCCATGGCCGCCGCCACCGCTTCCGCTCTGGCGGCGTCGCGCTCCTCTTTCCGGGCACATCCGCCGACAGCCAGCAACAACGACAACACGAGCGGCAGCAGGCCGCCGCGGACAGCAAAAAATCTTTTCATCCTCCACCCTCCTCTTGTGTCGCCTCCGTCCTCCCCAATGTGGGAGGACAGCCTCTCTTTTCACACATTTTGCCTCTGAAAAAGGCGAGAGGCGAGGCGGCGGCACAGCGCCGCCCGGCCAAAACCAAGCGGAAAAACCGCGTTTTTTTCCGCGAAACGACAGGCCGTATTTTGGAACGCGCAGCGTTTCAAACCGAAATTGCTCTAGCCTGCCGATGGAGAGCGGAAGCGTCAATCCGTTCGTCGGGCCGGTTTTCCCGACGCACGGGCACGCCCGCCGGGCCGCTCTTCCCCAAAAGGAAGCCCCGCCGCCGGGAAGCGACAGGGCTTTTTCGTCCGGTGGCACGGTCCACGCACACGGCGATCGAAAAGCAAAACGCCGGGCGGCGACACAGCGCAGCCCGGCCAAAACCATGCGGGATGACCGCGTTTTCCCGCGAAACGACGTACCGTATGGTCCGGGACGCTTCGCGGTCCAAACGGAAAATGCTCTAATAGGAAGCCGGGAAGAGCTTGGGATCGACCGGCTTGAGCTGCTTTTGCAGGAACTCCTTGCCGGTGTCGAGGGTCTTGCCGATGATGCTGACCACGCTGGCCTGCTTGCCGTTGGAGGTGAAGTAGTGGACGCCATTGGCGCCGTTCTTGCTGAATTCCACCACATAGGACTCACCGACCTGCTTCATTTCGGAGAACTTGAAGCCGTTGGCCTTCATGTTGTCCACGGTCTGCGTGGCGATGTCCTTGATGGGCGCGGTGGACGGCATGGCGGCGACACTCACGGCAGTCCCGTCCTTCTTGCTCTGGACGACGGCCACGGTATTGCCGTTGGGCAGTTTCTGCACCTTGCCCGGCATTTTCCAGTCAGCGGGCAGGTCGAGCGTAAAGTAATCGGTCTTGACTTCCTGAGCGCAGACGGCGACGGCCAGCAGCAGTACGGTCAGCAGGCTGCTGCCGCAGACGGCAAGAAACTTCTTCATTTCCAACACTCCTGAAATATCCTGTCCCTCCCCGCGGACAGGGCGTTATGCGGATGCCGGTCCCGGCCCGCACTGGCGGCCGTTCCGGTCGAAAGGCCGGGGAAAGCGCCTGCGTACCCTGCCCCTTTCGACGAAAAGAGTCAATCTTTTCTCAGGGAAAAGAGGTAAACGACGGCTGCCGCAAGGGCACACGCGCATTTTGCCTGCGCCGTCGTCTGCCGGAGCGGGCGTGCGTTCCCGCTTTGGCGCAGCAAACCGTCAGTACTGCTCCGCTCCGGGGCATTTTTAGGGAGGACGCGAAGCGTTCCACTCCATACGACCTGTCGTTTCGCGAAAAAACGCGGGCATCCCGCTGGGTTTGGGCCGGGCGGCGCGTGCCGCCGCCTCGCATCCTATTTTTTCAAGGGCAACAGCCCAGAGCAATTCCACATTGAAAATGTGGATCGCTCTGGTGGGCGCGAGAGCGACTACCCGCACGAACACACGGAAAAACCACGCTTTTTCCGTAGTGTGAGGGCAGCGTCCGCATTGAGATTGGACACGATTTCCATGCTGATCCGCTCTAGAAGGAGGCCGGGAAGAGCTTGGAATCGATCGGCTTGAACTGCTTTTGCAGGAACTCCTTGCCGGTATCGACGGTCTTGCCGATGATGCTGACCACGCTGAAAAACTTTCCGCTGGTCGCAAAGTACTGGATGCCTCTGGCTTCGCCCTGGGAGAATTCCACCACAAAGGAGTCCCCGACCTGCTTTATTTCGGACATGTCGATGCCCTTGGCCTTCATGTTGTCCACGATCCGTGTGGCGATGTCCCTGATGCGCCCTGTGGACTGCATGATGCGGATGCCCACGACGGTTCCGTCCTTTGTGCTCTGGACGACGGCTACCGCAGTGCCGTCGGGCTGGGTCTCCACCTTGCGGGATTTCCAATCAGCGGGCAGATCGAGCGTAAAGTGATCGGTATCGATCTCCTCGGCGCACACGGCAACGGCCAGCAGCAGTACGGTCAGCAGGCTGCCGCCGCAGACGGCAAGAAACTTCTTCATTTCCAACACTCCTGAGATCGCCTGTCCTTCCCCGTGGACAGGGCGTTTATGCGGACTACCGGTCCCGGCCAGAACTGACGGCCGTTCCGGTCGAAAGGTCGGGGAAACTGCCTGCGTACCCTGCGCCTCGTGACGAAAAGAGTCAATCTTGGCACATTTTCAGTTGGGAACGCTTTGCGTTCCCAACCTTACGACCTGTCGTTTCGCGGAAAAAACGCGGTCATCCTGTTTGCCTGAGGTCGGGCGGCGCTGTGCCGCCGGGGGACCGGCGGGCGGGGGCAGGCTCGAGTGTCGCGTCTCCCCTGCATCCTCCCAGACAAAAGCGCGCTGGGGAGGGGTTGGGGGGTCTGGGGGAGAAGGGGAACACCTCCCGCGCAGGCGGAGGGGTTCCCCTTCCCCCCAGTCGGGCCGCGCCTGTTAGGCGACGCAGGGGCCTTACGGACATCGACAGCAGGGCGAGGGTTCCCCTTTCCCCCAGATGGACCGATACCCGTAACGCCGCAGGCGTCACGGGTATCGACGGAGAGCGTCTGCGGCTCTGTCTAAAGGATATACTGACTGAGGTCCTGGTCCTCGCGCACGTCTTCCAGATGGTCGCGGACATAGTCGCGGTTGACCATGATCTGGGCGCCGCGCATGTCCGGCGCATCGAAGGATATCTCGGCCAGGATCTTTTCCATGATGGTGTAGAGGCGGCGTGCGCCGATGTTTTCGGTGCGGCCGTTGATGGTCTCGGCAAAGGCGGCGATCTCTTCCAGACCGTCGTCGGAGAAGCTCAGTTTGACCTGTTCGGTGCCGAGCAGGGCTTCGTATTGCCGGGTGAGGGCGTTGTCCGGCTCCTTGAGGATACGCAGGAATTCCTCCTTGCCCAGCGGCTGGAGTTCCACGCGCAGGGGGAAGCGGCCCTGGAGTTCGGGGATCATGTCCGAGGGTTTGCTGAAGTGGAAGGCCCCGGCGGCGATGAAGAGGATATGGTCCGTCCGCACCATGCCGTATTTGGTATTGACGGAGCTGCCTTCCACGATGGGCAGCAGGTCGCGCTGCACGCCTTCGCGGGAGATGTCCGACGTGCGGTTGGTGCTGGTGCTGGCGATCTTGTCGATCTCGTCGATGAAGATGATGCCCATTTGCTCCACGCGCTCGCGGGCGCGGTCGGCCAGGGCTTCCTGATCCACGAGCTTGCCGGATTCTTCCTGCACGAGGACGTTGAAGGCTTCGCGCACTTTCATCTTGCGGCGGCGGTGTTTGGGGGGGAAGGCCTTGCCGAACATGTCCCGCACCTGGCTGCCCATCTGCTCCATGCCCGGGATGGCGAAGATGTCGATGCTCGCGCCGCCCTGCTCCACCACGTCCATCTCCACTTCCCGGTCATCCATGAAGCCGAGGCGGAACTGCTGGAGGAGCTTCTCGCGCGTGGACTGGCGATCCTCCACGCCGAAAGAATTGGGCAGGAGCAGGTCCATGAGCCGGGATTCGGCCGCGGCTTCGGCCGACAGGCGCACGCGGGCGTTCTCCTCCTCGCGGACGAGGTTGATGCCTATCTCCATGAGGTCGCGCACCATGGACTCCACGTCCCGGCCCACGTAGCCCACTTCGGTGAATTTCGTGGCTTCCACCTTGATGAAGGGCGCGCCGCTCAACTTGGCCAGACGGCGGGCGATCTCGGTCTTGCCCACGCCGGTGGGGCCCATCATGATGATGTTCTTGGGGGCGATCTCGTCCCGCAGCTCGGCGGGCAGGTGCTGCCGCCGCCAGCGATTGCGTACGGCTACGGCCACCATGCGCTTGGCCTGTTCCTGTCCCACCACATATTTGTCCAGTTCCGCCACGATTTCCCGCGGAGTCAGTGCGCTCATGAGTTCTCCCGTCTGTCGGATGCTGCGATGTGGCCGCCGCCCTGTCCGGCAGGCCCCGGTGGGGGCTGCTCGCGGGCGGCGAGCCAGATCAGCATAGTCGCTCCGGCGGCATCTTGCAATGACCGCGCGGGGCGACATCCGGCGTCAGGCACAAAAAAAGGGGGGCCGAAGCCCCCCGGGATCGTCATGCCGTGCGGCGGACTAGGCGTCGCCGTACTTGTTGGGACCTTCGGTCCCCTTCTGCGCCAGAAGATAAAGCAGGATAATGGCGCCGATGAGCGGGATGAAACCGATGAGGACGAACCAGCCGCACTTGTTGATGTCGTGCAGGCGTCTCACCGCCACGCTGAGGCCGGGAAGGAGCGTGGCCAGCGAAAAGAGGCCGCCGATGATCCTGAAGATGCTGGCGATGGCCGACATGCCCAGCGCACCGAAGCTAACCTCCAGGATCAAGAGGGCGAGGGCGACGACCACCTGGAACAGAAAGAAATACCAGTACTCGGCGCGCTTTGCCCTGCCGTTGAAATCAACGTACTTCTGCCGCAGGCAGCACATTACCGCCGCCTTGAAGTCCTCAAGATTCATCCCTCCCTCCACAGATATGTTCATGTTGCGCCGTCAGGCGGAAAAAAAGCGGCTCGCGCGGGACGACTGCCGCTTCAGCCACATCGGCCTCCTCCGTCGGGAGGTTCACGCCGCCGCAAGGACACGCAGCGGCGCCCCCTGTCGCTTCCGACGCGAGGCCTTTCCCATCGCTCAAAGAGCAGGGAAATATCTCCCTTTTCGTGCCCTTTGTCAATATCGGTCATGCCCTATTTGTCCGCTGGAGGGCGGCATCCTCCCCGGCGGCCGTCCAGACGGGAGGCATCCACGGCAACAAAAAAGGGGGCCGAAGCCCCCTTGATCGTTGGTGCATGTTCAGTTTGAAGCGCGTTGCGTTTCAAACCATACGGCCTGGCGTTTCGCGGAAAAACGCGGTCATTCCGCCTGGTTTGGGCCGGGCGGCGCTGTGCCGCCGTCTCGCATCTTGCCTTTTTTTCAAAGGCAAAATGCTCTATGCCGTGCCCGCTTGCGGGCGATCCTCCGCCGCGGCGGCCACCGGCCCATTGGGGCGCATCTTCTGGAGAAGATAGACGACCACCATGAGCCCGATGCCGATGGCATCGGTGATGAGACCGGGCGTGATGAGGGTGATGGCCCCGGCCAGCAGCAGGAGGCGCTCCCAGATGAAGAGGTTACGCAACCAGAAGCCCACGCTGGCAAAGGAGAGGGACACGATGCCCAGCACGGCGGTGGCCACATAGCCCGCCACCTGCACGCCGGTGGCGTTGATCATGAGCAGGCCGGGATTGTAGCAGAAGATATACGGGATGAGGAAGCCCGCCAGCGCCAGCTTGACGGCCATGAAGCCCGTGGCGTTGGGCTCGGCGCGGGCGATGCCCGCCGCGGCGTAGGCGGCGAGGGCCACGGGCGGCGTCAGGTCGGCAAGGATGCCGAAGTACATGATGAAGAGGTGCGCTGCCAGCGCGGGCACGCCGAAGTGCATGATGGCCGGGGCCGCGATGGTGGCCAGCACGATGTACTTGGCCGTGGTGGGCAGGCCCATTCCCAGCACGATGGAGGCCAGCATGGTGAGCACGAGGGTGAGGGCGAAGCTGTCGCCGGACACCACGAGGATGGCCTGCGCGAGCTTGAGTCCCAGACCGGTCAGGGTCACCACGCCGATGACGAAGCCGGTGCAGGCGCAGGCCGCGGCCACGCCGAGGGCGAGGCGGCCGCCGTTCTCCATGGCCGTCAGCACGTCGCGCACGGTCATGGCGTTGGTCTCCACGAGGGCGGTGCTCACGCTCTGCCCGGCGTAGCGCGCGCCGCCCACGGCCTTCCAGTTATTGGCGAGCCAGGAGATGATGACCGTGGCCAGGATGCAGTAGTACGCGGACTTGAGGGGCGTATAGCCCTCGACGAGCAGATAGATGAGCACGAAGATGGGGATCAGCAGATAGCCGCCCTGCCGCAGCACGATCCAGACCTTGGGCAGTCGTTCCTTGGGGATGCCCTTGAGGCCCATGCGCTTGGCTTCCATGTGGACCATGAGGCCCACGGCCAGATAGTAGAGCAATGCCGGGATGAGGGCCGCCTTGGCGATCTCCACGTAGCCGATGCCGAGGAACTGGGCCATGATGAAGGCCGCCGCCCCCATGATGGGCGGCATGATCTGTCCGCCGGTGGACGAGGCGGCTTCCACCGCGCCCGCGAAGGAGCCGCGATAGCCCACGCTCTTCATGAGCGGGATGGTGAAGGTGCCTGTGGAGACGGTATTGGCCACCGAGGAGCCGGAGATGGTGCCGAAGAAGCCGCTGGCCAGCACGGCCACCTTGGCCGGGCCGCCCACATAGCGTCCGGCGGCGGCCAGCGCAAGGTCGATGAAGAACTTGCCGAGGCCGGTGCTGTGCAGGAAGGCCCCGAAGAGGATGAAGAGGAAGACGAAGGAGGCGGACACGCCCAGCGGCGTGCCGAACAGGCCCTCGGTGGTCAGGTACATCTGGGAGACGATGCGCTGCACGCTGAAGCCGCGATGGCCCAACATGCCGGGGATGAGGTTGCCGAACTTGGCGTAGAGCAGGAATACCACGGCCACCAGCGTGATGGGCAGGCCCACGATGCGCCGCGTCGCCTCCAGCACCAGCACGATGGCCGCGCAGCCGAAATAGAAATCCATGTCCGTGGCCGGTCCGGCATCCAGGACGATGACATCGTAATTCCAGACGATATAGGCGCAGACGGTCGCCCCGGCGATGGCGAGGATGACGTCGTACCAGGCCAGCTTGTTGATCTTGTCGGCCCGGGCGGGATAGAGCAGATAGACCAGCGTCAGCACGAAGCCCAGATGGACGGCGCGCTGGATCTGCGGGGGGAAGGCCCCCATGGCCGCCGTATAGAGATGGAAGGCGGAAAAGGCGATGCAGAGCAGACGAATGAGGATATCCATCCAGCCCTTGAAGGTGCGGTAGACCGATTCCTTGTCGTACTTGGCCACGATCTCGGAAACGTCCATGGTCTCCTGACTGCGCGCCACGGCCACATGGTCCACATCCTCATGGCGTTCCTGTTCCAGGGCAAAGCCGCCGGACCCCTCCTTGTCAATGATCCTCATCCGTTCTTCATGACTCATCTGTTCACCTTACCTCACTCGAAAAAACGTTCCGCGGCAATCCAAAAAACCCCGCACGCGGCGGGGCTATATATCAGGCTTAGGGCTTGTCATCAATATGGAAGGTCAGGGCCGAGCCCGGCGGGGCCACCCTGTCCAGCGGCAGCTCGTGCCAGCCGCCGCCCGCGGCGGGCAGCAGCAGCGTGTGCCGGGCGATGCGTCCGACCCGCAGGTCGAAGCGCGGCAGGGCACGGTGGAAACCGCTGATGACCACCTTCCCGTTGCCCGTGGACATGCGCTGGCCGCCTTCCGGCATATGCGGCAGCCCAGCCCCGAAATCCTGATACTCGGTCTTTTCCAGATACAGGCAGCCGTCGTTGACGGCGAACCAGTCCGTCACCGGCGTCCGCGCCACGGAATGGATATAGCGGATGCCGAAAACG
>NZ_CALVHE010000075.1 GCF_944327235.1 uncultured Desulfovibrio sp. | reverse complement strand
GCCCAGGAAAGGGTCAGGCGGCAGTGGTTGGACTGGACGGCGCCGCAGGTGATGATGGTGTCGGCGCCCTGCGCCAGAGCGTCGGCCATGACGAAGTCCAGCTTGCGGGTCTTGTTGCCGCCCGCGGTGCCGGGCAGGAGGTCGTCACGCTTGATGTAGATGTTGACCTTGCCGCCCAGCGCCTTGCTGAAGCTGGGCAGGTATTCGAGGGGCGTGGGCTCGGTGACGTAGCCGCGACGGGGGAATTTGGCGAGATTCATGAATACTGCCTCCTGATGGAGCTGTCGTTGAAACAGGTTTTATGAGATATGCGGCAAGGGTCTGCGCTGTTTGGCCGTTTCCACCACGGTCTCGGCCAGCACGTCGGCGGCATCCACCACCGGCACATCGTTATCGCCGCAAATGATGCCCAATTCGGTACAGGCGACCACGAGGACATCCGCTCCCCGTGCCGCCAGATGGTCCGTCACTCCCGCAAAGGCGGCGCGCACCACCTCATCGGTCCGCCCGGCCTTGATGTCCTTGATGACGCCGAGCAGCCGCTGCTCTTCCATGGGCGCGGGATAGACCACTTCCAGCCCGCGACAGGCGCAGGGCTTTTCGTACAGCCGCGTCAGACGGACCGCCGGGGAAGCCAGCAGGCCCACCCGTCGCGCCCGCGGATGCCGTTCGGCCACGGCCTGCGCGGTCAGTCCGATCATGTCCAGCACGGGGATACGCACCGCCTCCTGCACGGCGGCATGGTAATTGTGCGCCGTATTGCAGGCGATGCAGAGGAAATCCGCGCCCCACGCCTCGAGACGGCGTCCCATGTCGGCCATGCAGGGGGCCGGGGACTCGCCGCCGCCTTCCAGCAGCGCCTTGATGCGCGACGGCACCTTGGGGTTGTTGTCCACGATGCAGCGGACGTGATCGACATCATCCCGGGCATCCGTATGCGCGATGATGCGATGCAGCAGATCCACCGTGGCTTCGGGGCCCATGCCGCCCAGTATGCCCGCAACGAGTTCCTTCATCCGAGTGCTCCTCGCGGCGCCGGTCGGCGGACCGACGCCGCTGTTGGTCGTCTCCGGCCGCGTCAGATGTCCAGCCGCGCGCCGCGTTCAGGGTCGAGGTCGTTTTCCAGCCTGGAGACGAAGAGCGCTCCGGTGGCGTCGCCCATGATGTTGATGGTCGTGCGGGCCATGTCCATGATGCGGTCCACGCCGGCCACCAGCGCGATGGCTTCCAGCGGGATGCCCACCTGCGTGAAGACCATGGTCACCATGATGAGCGCCGCCCCCGGCACACCCATCGACCCGATGGAGGCCAGCAGGGCCATGAACAGCACGGTCATCTGCTTGTCGAGCGGCATGGGGATGCCGTAGACCTCGGCGGCGAAGATGGCGGCGATGCCCATATAGATGGCCGCGCCGTCCATGTTGATGGTATTGCCCAGCGGGATGGAGAAGCTGGACACGCTGCGGGACGCGCCGAGGCGCTGCACGCTCATAAGGTTGGAGGACAGGGCCGCCGCGCTGGAACAGGTCGTGAAGGAGATCAGCAGCGGCGCGCTGATGCCGCGCAGGAAGGTGCCGGGCGCGATGCCCGCCCACTTCATGCAGGGGATATAGACCAGCAGGATCTGCAGGAGGCAGGCCAGATACATGATGGCCACGAGCTTGATGAGCGGCAGCAGCACCTGCAGGCCGTGGTTGCCCACCGTGTAGGCCATGAGGCCGAACACGCCTATGGGCGCGTAAAACATGACGATGTTGGTGACGCGGATCATGACCTCGGACATGCCGTCGAAGAAGGCATAGACCGGCTTGGCCCGCTCACCGACCAGACTGATGGCGAAGCCGACCAGCACCGCGAAGAAGATGATCTGGAGCATGTTGCCCTTGCTCAGGGCCTCCATGGGATTGATGGGGATGATGTTCAGCAGGACCTGGACGAGCGTGGGCGCCGTCACGTCCCTGGCCTTGAGGTTTTCCGTCGAGATGTCGAGGCCGACACCGGGCTGGAGCAGGTTGGCGAGGATCAGGCCGATGATGATGGCTACGGCCGTGGTCGCGAAATAATAGATCAGCGTCTTGACGGCCACGCGGCCAAGCTTGCTCACGTCGCCCACGCTGGCCGCGCCCGCCACCAGCGTCACCAGCACCAGCGGCACGACGACCATGCGCACCAGGCTGATGAATACCTGCCCTATGGGTTGGAAAAATGCCGGATCCCATTCGACCATCTGGGCGACGGCCCCGGCGACGATGCCGAGCGCCATGCCGATGCCCATCTGGGTGGGCAGACTCAGTCCCTTGCGTTCACTCATTTTCGACTCCTCCTCATCTGGCCGGCCAAAGCATTCCCGGCCTCTGGCGGTAGTGGTGTGTCTCAAATGTCGACATTTCCTTCCCAGTGCTCTCTTCCGCGCAAAATGTCAATATTCACAGGCGAAAATCAACGGAATTTTTTCACAATCAACGCGATATATCCTGTAAAATCAAAGAGAAATAAAAAAAGAAAAAAATCACAACACATATCGAGGTACAGCGTATAACGTCGTATTTTCGGCCGGCCGCGCCAAGTCCGCCCCCTCTCCCGCCCCTCCGCCGCGATCGGTCCCGCACGCCCGCCCCACCCCGCTCCGGCATCGCACCCGGCGTACGGCCAGACCCGCCCGGCGGCCGCAAAGGCTTGACCGACGCCACCGGAAAGCGTATGGTGCCCTCACCAGCGTAGTCGTCCGCACACCTTGTCGGACACGTTTTTTTGCCCGTGCCGAAGCCGCAGATGTGGCTTCGGGCACTTCTTTTTTGAGCCGATGCCATCCGGCATGGACGGCAGCCGTGCGCTGTCCCCGTCATCTGTAACGCCGCCCCGGCAGCGGCCATGCTCACCGCGCTGTGCGCGCAAGGAAGGAATGTTATGGCTGTCACCACCATCCCCATCACGACACAGGGCTACAAGAAGCTGGAAGACGAACTGGCCCGTCTCAAGAGCGAGCGCCCGCAGATCATCCAGGCCATCAAGGAAGCCCGCGAGGAAGGCGACCTGCGGGAAAACGCGGGATACGACGCCGCCCGTGAGCGGCAGGGCATGGCCGAGGCCCGCATCAAGTACATCGAGTCCCGCCTCGCGCTCTATCAGGTCATAGATCTGGACAAACTGAGCGGCGACAAGGTCATTTTCGGCGCCACCGTGGAAGTGGAGGACGTGGATACCGAGGAGAGCCGCACCTACACCATCCTCGGCCCGGACGAGGCCGATCCCGCCAAGGGGTCCATCTCCTTCCTGTCGCCCGTGGGGCAGGCCCTGCTGGGCAAGGAAGTGGGCGACGAGGTCAGCGTGGACATCCCGCGCGGGCGCGTCACCTACGAGATCGTGGACATCTCCTTCCGCGGTTCCGCCGTACTGGGCTAGACGGCGCTCAGGTCGGGAGACTCAGCGCTCCACGTCCCAGCGGGATACAGCCCGTTTTTGTCGCGACGGACGCAAGGACAGACCCCCTTTCCCTGTTTTTGCCTCCCGCGCAAAAAATCGCCTCCGGCATGTGCCGGAGGCGATTTTTTTAGAGCGTTTTCAGTTTGAAGCGCTTCGCGCTCCAAACCATACGAGCTGTCGTTTCGCGGAAAAAACACGGTCATTCCGCTTGCTTTTTGAGGCAGGCTCGCCTCGAGTCCTGACGCTTCCCCCGGTAAAAGCACGCTGGGGAAGGGATGGGGGGCTTGGGGGGAAGGGAAACCCCTCCAGCGCCGGCAGCGACCCAACGGGCGGCCCGCAGGGTCGTGCCCGTTAGGCGACAGAGGAGCCTTACGGGCATCGACAGCAGAGCGAGGGGTTTCCCTTCCCCCCCAACAGGCAACAAATAGTGCTGACAGCCCCCGGCTCTGCCCAAGCGCCGTGCCGGGGAGGAACAGACCTCCCCGGCGGCGCAAGGGGATCAGAGCGGCAGACGCCAGCCGTTGTCGAAGGCCGCCCCGAGCTGACGGTTACGGACGGGGCTGCGACGGATGTCGTCGCCCCAGCGGTCCTTGAAGCGCTGGAGGATCTGCTGATAGGCGATGTAGGATTCCCGCGTCTCGGCGGCGCGCAGGGTGCCGCACTGGGTGCCCGATCCTTCCTGGATGGCGATCTGTGTCCGCACGGCAAGCGCGTCCTCGGCGTGTTCGCCCGGAAGCCCCCACTGCGCCCAGGGGCTGGCGAGGGTCTTGAGGCGGCGACGGGCCGCGCCGAGGCAGAAGTCCGCCCCGGAGAGCGTGCCGAAGTTCACGTTGAAGCCGTTGCGGTCCAGATAGAGATCACGCCGGAAGGCCATGCATTCCATGGGCGCGGCGATGCAGGACCGGGTGAGCATCAACTGCCCCCAGGCCACATGCCGCATCAGATCGACCTGCAGGCCGCGCATGAAGGCGAAGGGCAGCCCGCTCGCGCCGGGGACCAGCCCGGCGTTCCACAGCCCGCCGTCACGGTAGATGACGCCGCCGACCACGGCCACGTCGTCCCGCATGGCCTGGATGAGGAGCTGTTCGGGACGGCAGCCCGGCAGCGGGACCAGCGCGGCGTCGAGGAAGAGCACCAGCTCGCCGGACGCCGCCCGCACGGCGGCATTGCAGCCGCCCGCCCAGTTGGTGGCCGGGGGCAGGGCCTTCCAGTCCGCGAACGGGGCGAGGCTGGGCTCGTCGATGGAGATATCCACCGGCTGCCAAAGGATCTCGCAGGGCCAGAGCGCCGCCAGCTCCTCCAGCGTCTGCCGCAGGACGGGCGAGACCGTCACGCCGGGACGGGCCAGCAGCACCACGCTGGCCTGCGGGGCCTTTTCCGGCAGCGGGCGGCCCAGACGGAAGAAGTTGTTCATGCCCGCCCCGCAGATCTCGTCCCCGCGTCCGCAGCGGCTCAGATGATCGGCAAGCGCGCGGCGGGAGGCCTCCTCCACGCCCTTCTTGGCCCCCACCTGACCGGCACAACTGCCGGGATGCACGCGCCAATGGTAGAGGATGGACGGGATGTGCCCGATCTGCCGGTCCTCCAGGGCATCGGTCACCCGCAGGATGAGGTCGAAGTCCTGCGCGCCGTCGAAGCCTTCGCGGAAGCCGCCGCACTCGAGCAGCGTGTCCCGCGCGAAGGCGGAGAGGTGGCAGGCATAATTGCCGCCTTCAAGAAGATCGCGGTCGAAGCCGGGCTTGAAGAAGGGATTGCGCCGCACGCCCGCGGCGTCCATCTTGTCCTCGTCGCTGAACAGATAGCGCCAGTGCGGCTGGGCGGCCACGGCATCGGCCACCTGCGCCAGCGCGTCGGGGGCCAGCATGTCGTCATGGTCCAGCAGCGCCGTCCAGGGCGCGTCCGCCAGCTCCAGCGCCGCCTGCGAGGCGCGGGCGATGCCGCCGTTCCGCTCCTGCCGGGCGAAACGGATGCGCGGGTCGGCCGTTTTCAGACTGTCCAGCAGCTCGCGCGTCTCCTGTCTGTCCGAGGCGTCGTCCACCAGACAGAGCTGCCAGTCGGCATAGGTCTGTCCGAGCACGGAATCCACGGCCGCCCGCAAGAAGGTCGGCTCGGTGTTCCAGACGGGCATGATCACGGACAGGCGCGGTCTGGCGGCTCCGGTCTCCACGGCGGAGGCCCGGCCCACAGCGGCGGGCGCCTTCCCGGCGGCAGCGGCCCGGCGCGGCTCCTCCTCCAGCTCCAGCCAGGCGTCATAGGTGCCGGGGCAGGCCTCCAGCGAGGCCTTGTACACGTCCTGCCGCCGCAGGGCCTGCATGGCGGGCACGAGGCAGTCCGTCCGAAAGGCCGCCGCATCCCATGCCCCCAGCGCTTCCTTCATGGCCTCCAGGCCGTGCTGTTCGGCAAAGGCGCGCAGTTTCTCCGCCCGCGCGGCATACCACGCCGCCGTATAGGGCAGGCAGTCCGGCAGCGAGCGGCACAGTTCCAGCAGGTTTTCCCTTTCCTCCGTCGGGGCGCTCGCCAGACTGCGGGCCAGCAGGGAGGCGTCCCCGCTGGCGCGCCAGGCAAAATAGCTCTCCTGCCAGGGGGCCGACTCGTCCACGACGGGTTCGAGCTGATCCGTGGGGCCGTCCGTCAGCCAGCGGTTCACGCCGAAGGACAGGCCGTCCGCGGCGCAATGCGTGTGCAGATCCCCGGCGGCGGGGCAGGCCAGACGGCCGCGCGAGACCAGACTGTTCCACAGGCCGACCAGTTTCAGGGGCAGCAGGATGTCCCGCAGATCCGCGCGCGCTTCCGGCTCCACGGCAAAGAAGGCCGCGCCGCCCCCCTGACGGCTGTACTGCGCGGCCAGCCGCAGACAAAGATCCGGCCCGGCCAGCAGCGCATCGAGCTGCTCCGGCAGGCCGCCCAGCGCCACGAAAGCCTCCCGCCGCAGCAGCAGGGACTGCACGGGGGCCAGCACGCAGCGCCGCACGCCGCGCACGGCCGCCGAAGCCGCGTCCCTGCCCTCGTAGAGAGGACGCAGACCGCCGCTGGACATGACGGCCATGCCGGCCATCGCGTTGACCTGTCTGCCGTCCAGATCATACGTCCAGACGGGCGACACCCCCACGCAGGCAGCATCGGCTTCCAGACGTCCTACCAGACGCGGCAGCAGCCCTTCCGTCGGGGCGAGGAGATCGCTCCAGATGAGGCAATAATGAGTGGATGCGGCACGAACGGCCGCATTGAGCGCCGCCACGTCGGTACATATCTGCACCACGGAGCCTCCCGTGGCCCTGACCAGCTCCTCGCGGCGCGGCGATCGCGGGTCGGAGGTCAGCAGAAACACCGTACAACGGGCGGCGACGTCCCCAGCCGATAATGTGGGAATGATTGTGCGTTCCATAAGCGTATGCTAGGTCAGCCCGATGCGGAAAGCAACCGGCAAGGCGGATCTTCCCGCCTCCCACGGCCGCCGGGCCGCGCAAGCGCATCTTCCGGTCGGAACGCTTCGCGTCCCCTGCCATAAGAACATTTTCCGCTTGGGAGGCTTGGCGCTTCAAACCGCACGGCCTGTCGTTCCGCGGAAAAAACGCGGTCATCCCGCCTGCTTCGGGCCGGGCGGCGCCGTGCCGCCGTCGTGCGTTTTTTGTCCTCTCCGGCAGTAGCCAATGCCCCGTCTTCTCTGGCATACTCCCGCCATGCGCACCACCTTTTCCTCCTTTGCACAGGTCATCGCCCATCTTGACGCTCGCGGCTTCTTCCATATGGAGCTGGGGCTTGAACGCATGGAGCGGGCCCTTGCCCGTCTTTTCCCCGTCCGGCCTCCCCTCGTCTGCGTGCAGGTGCTCGGCACCAACGGCAAGGGTTCCACCGCCGCCTTCCTGGACAGTCTCGCCCGCAGCCACGGTCTGCGCACCGGCCTGTACACCTCGCCGCATTTCGTCTCCCCGGCCGAACGCATCCGGCTGGACGGCGTCCCCCTGCCGGAGGACGACTGGCCCGCGCTGGCCGATGAGGTCCATGCCGCCTGCCCGGAGCTGACCTATTTTGAATTCCTCACCGTGCTGGCCCTGCTGGCCTTCGTCCGCCACGGCGTGGAACTGGCCGTCCTCGAGGCCGGTCTCGGCGGCCGCCACGACGCCACCACCGCCTGCCCGGCCGACGCCCTTTGCTATGCGCCCATCGCCCTTGACCACGCGGCAATCCTCGGTCCCACGCTGACCGACATCGCCGCCGACAAGGCCGCGGCCATCCGCACCGCCGCCCCTGTCGTCAGCGCGCCGCAATTCCCGGCGGCCCGCGCGGCGCTCGAAGCCGCTGCCGCCGCCCGCGGCGCGTCGCTGCTCTTCGTGGGACCGCTGCCGCCCGCCGTGCCGCTCGGTCTGGCCGGGCCGCATCAGCGCATCAACGCCGCCGTGGCGCTGGCGGCCTGGCGCGCGCTGGCCCCGCGCTTCGGGCATCCCGCCCCGCCCGCCTCCGCCGCGCCCACGCCCGCCGAGGCCGACGGCCTTGCCCGCGCCTTCATCGCCGGACGCCTGCACTCCCTCCCCGCCTGCGAGGCCCATCCGCCCCTGCTGCTGGACGGGGCCCACAATCCGCACGGGATGCAGGCCCTGGCCCGCCATCTGCGGCAGATGGGACGAGCGCCGCGCTGCGCCGTCTTTTCCTGCCTTGCGGACAAGGACTGGCTGCCCGCCGCCCGCCTGCTGCAACGCGAACTGGGGGACATCCCCCTGCTCGTGCCGCAGCTGCACAACGAACGCGCCGCCGATGCCTCCGCCGTGGCCGCGGCCTGCAACGCGGGACGGTCACGCCCCACGGCCCGCGCCGTCCCCGATGTGGCGAACGCCCTCGCCGCCGCCCGCGACATCCTCCCCGCCGGGCCTGACGCCGCCGCTCCGGTGGTGCTCTGCGGTTCCCTCTACCTGCTGGCGGAATTCTTCAGCCTCTTCCCGCACTATCTGACGGCCCCGGCTCCCGGCCTCCCGGAGGTCCGCGCATGAACCATCTCTTTCGCTGTCTGCCGTCCGTCGATGTCTGTCTGACGGCCCTGCTGGAACGCGCGCCGGAGCTGCACGCGCAACCGCGCCCCCTGCTGCGTGAAGCCGTCGTCGCCTACTGGGACGGGCAACGCGAACTCATCCGCGCCGGGCGCGTCAGCGATCCCGAACAGCTCGCCCTCGAGGCCCATCTGCCCCTGCTGCTGGCCCATGCGCGGGCGGCGCTGCGGCCCCGCCTGCGGCCCGTCATCAACGCCACCGGCGTGGTGGTGCACACCAATATGGGACGTTCCGTGCTCGCTCCCGAAGCCTGCGAGGCCGTGCTGCGGGCCGCGCAGGGCTATTCCACGCTGGAACTGGATCTGCGGACCGGCGGACGCGGTTCGCGGCACGCGCTGGTGGAGGAACTCATCTGCCGCCTCACCGGCGCGGAGGCCGCCATGACGGTCAACAACAATGCCGCGGCCGTGCTGCTGGTGCTGGACACCTTCTGCCGGGGCGGCGAGGTCATCGTCTCGCGCGGCGAGCTGGTGGAGATCGGCGGCAGTTTCCGCATCCCCGAAGTCATGGCCAAGAGCGGCGCCACCCTGCGCGAAGTCGGGGCCACCAACCGTACCCATCTGCGGGACTATGCCGCGGCCATCAACGAGCGGACCCGCGCCCTCATGCGCGTGCACACTTCCAATTACCGCATCGTGGGCTTCCACAGCGCCGTTCCGCTGGAAGAACTGGCCGCCCTGGCCCGGCAGCACGATCTGCCCGTCTTTGAGGATCTGGGCAGCGGCAGCCTCACGGATTTCAGCGCCTGCGGCCTGCCCAACGAGCCCACCGTGCCCTCGGTGCTGGCCGCCGGGGCCGACATCGTCACCTTTTCGGGCGACAAGGTGCTGGGCGGCCCGCAAGCGGGCATCATCGCGGGCAGCCGGGAGCGCATCGCGGCCCTCAAGGCCAATCAGCTCACCCGCGCCCTGCGCTGCGACAAACTCACCCTGGCCGCGCTGGAGGCCACCCTGCGCCTCTACCGCGACCCGGAACTGGCGCGGGAACGCATCCCCACGCTGCGGATGATCTTCCTGCCGCCCGAAACGCTGGCCCGCATGGCCCGGCGTCTTGCCGCCCGCCTGCGGCGCGAGCTGGGCGACGCCTGCCGCGTCCGTCTGCGCGAGGACGTTTCCCGCGTGGGCGGCGGCGCGTTCCCGCAATACGATCTGCCCACGACCCTCGTCTGCCTTGAACCGACCGTCTGTTCCGCCGTGCGGCTGCGCCAGCGTCTGCTGGAGGGCGACCCGCCGCTGGTGGGACGGCTGGACGAACAGGGATTTTGCCTTGACCCCCGCACCCTGCGCGAGCAGGATCATGCCCGCGTGGCCGCACTGCTGCGCGCCGCGCTCACAGAAAGGACACCTTCATGAAGAACGACACCCCCGATATCGCCTACACGCCGGAAAGCGCCTGGAAAACCTATGCCGCCACGGCCACGCGCCGCAAGGAGATGGAAAGCTTCGCCAAGCGCTACATCGACTTCCTCACCTCCTGCAAGACCGAACGCGAGACCATCGCCTATGTGCAGCGCCGCCTCTCGGAAAAGGGCTACGGCGAGACCCCCAAGGACGGCCTGTTCATGCGCCCCTTCCGGGGCAAGGCCCTCTTCGCCGCCCGCCGTGGGCGCGCGCCCCTGTCGCAGGGCCTGCGCCTCATCGCGGCCCATGCCGACACGCCCCGTCTCGATTTCAAGCAGCGTCCCTTCATCGAACAGCCCGGCGTCACGCAGGCCAAGACCCATTATTACGGCGGCATCCGCAAATATCAGTGGCTGGCCCGTCCGCTGGCCCTGCGCGGCGTCATCACTCTGGAGGACGGCAGGACGCTTTCCGTCGCCATCGGTGACAGGCCCGGCGATCCGGTATTCACCATTGCCGACCTGCTGCCCCATCTGGCGCAGAAGCAGGCCAACCAGCCCCTGAGCGAGGCTTTCGAGGCCGAGAAGCTCAACATCATCCTTTCCCACAGCCCGGCCCCCCGCGCCGGTCGGACTGCCGGCAAGGATGACGAAAAAGAACCCCTCAAGAGCTATCTGCTCCAGCTGCTGCACGACAAGTACGGCGTGCGGGAAGAGGACTTCATCTCCGCGGACATGCAGGCCGTGCCCGCCGGTCCGGCCGCCTTCGTGGGTCTGGACAAGGCCCTCATCGGCGGTTACGGTCAGGATGACCGCATCTGCGTCTTTACCGCGCTGGAAGCCCTGCTCAACTCCCGTCCGGGCCGCAATGCCCCGAATATGGCCGTCATCTTCTGGGACAAGGAGGAGATCGGCTCCGACGGCGCCACCGGAGCGTCCTCCCGCTTCCTGCAATACTGCGTGGAGGATATCGCCCGCGCCTGGTCGCCCTCCCTGCCCGTCTCGCAAGTGTTCATGAACACGCGCGCCCTCTCCGCCGACGTCACCGCCGCCTTTGACCCCGATTTCCCCGAAGTCCACGAAAAGCAGAACGCCGCCCAGCTCGGCTACGGCCCCTGCTTCAGCAAGGTGGGCGGCTCGCGCGGCAAGTACGGGGCCAGCGAGGCCGATGCCGAATTCCTCGGTGAGCTGCGCGGCCTGCTCAATGCCCGCAAGATCCCCTGGCAGGTGGCCGAACTCGGCAAGGTGGACCTCGGCGGCGGCGGCACTGTGGCGCTCTTCCTCGCCGCCTACGGTATGCAGGTCATCGACTGCGGCCCGGCCCTGCTCTCCATGCACAGTCCCTTCGAGCTTTCCAGCACCGTCGATCTCTTTGCGACGTTCGAGGCGTACCGCGCCTTCCTTGAGGGCTAGCAACGGAGAGTATCCCCGTTTTCTGACGCTGGCTGGCGGCCTCTCCTCCGCATCAGGGGGGGGCCGCCTTTTTTTCCTTTTTCTTTTTTCGCGTCGAATTGCGGATTCGGCCCGGCATCTGGGCCGGGTCGCCTCCCGGCGAGGGGCAGGGGGCAGGGGCTTGCGCCGCCCCTTGCCCCCTACGACCCCTTACCCCGCGTTGGGGGCAGCCATCCTTGACG
>NZ_CALVHE010000074.1 GCF_944327235.1 uncultured Desulfovibrio sp. | reverse complement strand
CGGCTCTTGGCAGAAAACCTCCAGCTTCATGTCTGAGCAGAGGGTGAACAACGTATTGACACTCTACACCTAGAGCAATTCCACATTGAAAATGTGGATTACTCTGGTAGTCGCGAGAGCGACTACCCGCAACCGAACACACGGAAAAACCACGCTTTTTCCGTAGTGTGAGGGCAGCGTCAGCATTGAAATTGGCACAATTTCAATGCGAATCCGCTCTAATGACGCGGCACATCCCGCCGCTGCAGGCTCCCCCCGAAAGGCCTTTCCCAAACGCCGCCCACCAGCGAGGCAAGTTGGGTCATCGTACACAGACGGAGGCGCGGACAGGCCCTCCAGCGGACAAAAAAACGGGCCTTGCCGAAGCAAGACCCGTTCGTTGATCAGGCTGTGCGGACCGCCGCGACGTACTCGCGCCTACGACAGCCGCCTTTTCTGGAGCTTTTTTCCGTTCGGAACGCCCTCTAGGAAGCCGGACGCGCCGGGGCGGGCGCGGCTTCGGGCGTCTTCTGCCCGGCTGTCCGCTGGGCTTCCACCAGCTTGTCGCTGTCCACCAGCACAGGGCCGGGCGTCACGCCGGGATCCCGCCAGCCGCCGCCCAGCGCCATGCACATGCTCACCACCGCATAGAGGCGGTCACGCAGGGCGTTGGCCAGCGAAAGTTCGGCATTGAACAGCTGCCGTTCGGCGTCCAGCACGGTCAGGTAGTCGGAATAGCCGTTGTCGTACTGCAAGCGGGCGATATCCACCGCACGGCGCAAGCTCTTCACCTGCGTCTGATAGCTCTCCACGATGGCGTTGGCCTCGCGCTGGGCCACGTAGGCGGAGCGGATATCCGAGAAGGCCTCGCCCACCGTCTTGCGGTAGGTCGCGATAGCCGCCTTCTTCTGGGCTTCGGCATCCTTGAGGTTATACCAGTTGGCCCCGAAGTCCAGCAGCGGCACGCTGGCCGTGGCCCCATAATTCCACGTCCCCGACGGGTTGGTGAACAGGTGGCCGAAAGAGGCGCTCAACGTGCCCAGCGCGCCGGTGATGGAGATGGACGGGAAGAACTGGGCACGGGCTACGCCGATATTGGCGTTATAGGCCATGACCAGGAATTCCGCCGCCCGGACGTCGGGCCGCCGCATGAGCAGCTCGGAAGGCAGACCTTCGGGCAGCACCGGCGGTGACGGCATATGCTCGATGGTGCGGCCGCGCTGGATGGTGCCGTCCATGATCTCACGCGGCGAGCGGCCCAGCAGCACAGCAAGGCTGGCTTCCGCCGAGTCCACGGACACCATGGCGCTGTGCAGCTGTGAACGAGCCGTTTCCACTTCGGCACGGGCACGCTGCCAGTCCAGCTCGGTGATGTCGCCCTGCTGGTAACGGCTCGTGTAGATGGCGAAGGATTCCTCGCGGCTCTTGAGCGTACGGTTGGCCGTATCGAGCTGCATGTCCAGCGCCAGCAGCGCAAAGTAGCTCTGGGCCGTCTGGCCGGCGATGGACAGACGCAGGGCCTCGTGGCTGAGCAGGGTATTCATGAGCACGTCCGTCAGCATGGTGCGCTGATTGCGGTACTTGCCCCAGAAATCCAGCTCCCAGGCGGCGCTGAGCGAGCCCTGATAGGTGGTATAGGAGCGATCCGCCAACTTGCTGTAGTTGGCGCTACGCTCGGACATGCTCTGCGCGCCCGCGCCCGCATCGCCCGTCACCAGCGGGAAGAGGGCGGACGTGGCCACCCCGGCCTGCGCTGCGGCGGATTCGATGCGCGCCATGCCTTCGGCAAGGTCAAGGTTGTTCTTGAGAGCTTCTTCCACCAGTGCCGTCAGCACCGGATCGTTGAAGCGCTTCCACCAGTCCGTGTACAGCGGCTGGGTCGTCAGGTTCACCTTGCGCCACTGGCTCGGCATGTCGAAGGTCTCGCGCTCGTATTTGGGGGCCAGCGAGCAGCCTCCCAGCACGAGCAGTGCCGTCAGGCACGCGGTCAGCACCCGAAAACGGGGAAACGCGATCATATGTCGTCCTCCTCGAAGCGTCCCTTCCCTTCATTGGGGTCGCGCTTGCCCTGCAGGCGCAGGGAAACGGACATGATGAACCGGAAGAAGAACGGGATAAACAGGGTGGCAAGGCAGGTGGCCGCCAACATGCCGCCCACCACGGCGGTGCCGATGGCATGACGGCTGTTGGCGCCCGCGCCGGAACTGATGGCCAGCGGCACGCAGCCAAGGATGAAGGCCAGCGAGGTCATGACGATGGGACGGAAGCGCAGGCGGGCGGCGTGCATGGCCGCCACGTCCAGACTACGCCCGTCGCGCCAGGCCTCGACGGCGAATTCCACGATGAGGATGGCGTTCTTGGCCGCCAGACCCACAAGGGTGACCAGCGCCACCTGGAAGTACACGTCGTTGGAGAGGTCACGCAGCCAGGTGGCCACCAGCGCGCCGAAGACCCCGAAGGGCACGGCCGTGAGCACGGCCAGCGGCAGGGACCAGCTCTCGTACTGAGCGGCAAGGATCAGGAAGACCATGACCAGCGCCAGCACGAAGATGATGGTGGTGTCCGCGCTGGCCAGCCGTTCCTGCAGGGCGGAACCCACCCAGCCGAGGGCATAGTTGCTGTCCAGCACCTCGGCCGCCACCTGATCCATAGCCGCCAGCGCCTGACCGGAGGAATAGCCCGGAGCGGGGTCGCCCATGAGGTGGGCCGCCGGGAACACGTTGTAACGTTCCATGGTCTGGGGAGCGGTACGCCGTTCCAGCGTCATGATGGCTGACAGCGGCACCATCTCGCCCTGGCTCGTCCGCACGAAGACGTCATGCAGGGATTCAGGCAGGAGGCGGTAGTCGGCCTCGGCCTGCATACGCACCTGGAAGGTTCGGCCGAGGTAGTTGAAGTCGTTGATGTACATGGCGCCGAAGGAGGCGTTCATGGCCGTGAAGACATCGCTGATGCTGATGCCCATGTCCTTGCAGCGGTCGCGGTCCAGATTGGCGTAGAGCTGCGGCGCGCCGGTGGAGAAGAGGCTGCGCAGCGAGCCGATGGCCGGATAGCGGCGGTTGCCGTTCTCGTCCGTGGCCATGGCCGCGGTGACGAACTTGTTGGCCATGGCTTCCAGATCCTGGCTCGTGCCGTCGCCGCGCATCTGGATATAGCATTCAAAACCGCCCGTAGTGGACATGCCGCTGATGGGCGGCGGCGTGAAGCCGATGGTCACGGCCTCGGGCTGCATCATGGTCACGGCCATGACGCTGGCGCTGATGGCCTCGGCGCTGCTTTCCGGCGTCTGGCGCTGGCTCCAGGGTTTGAGCGTGGCAAAGAACGTGCCGTAGTTGCTCTTGGGGGACATGGAGGTGATGTCCAGACCGTTGATGGACATGACGGTCTCCACCGCCGGATTCTTGAGCAGATTGTCGGCAATGAGGCGCGTCACATCCGACGTACGCGACTGCACCGCGCCGTCGTCGAGGATGGCCATGCCGAGGATGTAGCCCTGGTCCTCATTGGGCACGAGGCCGCCCGGCACGACCTTGAACAACCAGACCGTGGCCGCGATCATGATCGCAAAGAGCACGAAGGCCCGCAGCGTGGAATCCTTGATGAAGCGCACGATGCGCACATACTTGTGCGTGGTCTTGGTGAACAGATAGTTGAACACCACAAAGGGCTTGGCCGGCTGATGGTCATGGGCATGAGGCTTGAGCAGCAGCGAGCAGAGCGCCGGGGTCAGCGTCAGCGCCACGATGCCGGAGAGCACCACGGACACCGAGATGGTGATGGCGAACTGCTTGTACATCTGACCGGCCAGACCGCCCATGAAGGACACCGGGATGAACACCGCGCAGAGCACCAGCACGATGGCGATGACCGGGGCCGTCACTTCGCTCATGGCCTTGGCCGTGGCTTCCTTGGGCGGCAGGTGTTCCGTGGACATGATGCGTTCCACGTTTTCCAGCACGACGATGGCGTCGTCCACCACGATACCGATGGCCAGCACCATGCCGAACAGAGTCAGGGTGTTGATGGTGTAGCCCAGGGCGTACATGCCCGCAAAGGTACCGATGATGGAGACCGGCACGGCGATGCAGGGGATGAGCGTCGCCCGCCAGCTCTGGAGGAAGACGAACACCACGATGAACACGAGGATCATGGCTTCCACCAGAGTATGGATGACCTCATTGATGGATTCCATCACGAAGTCGTTATTGTCCACGATGACCTTGTACGCGATGCCGTCGGGGAAGTCTTTTTCCAGTTCCTTGAGGCGGGCCGTCACGGCGTCGCCGGTGGCGATGGCGTTGGCGCCCGGCAGCAGGTACACGCCCATGCCGCGGGCCTTCATGCCGTTCATTTCCGTGCTGACGCTGTAGTCCTTGCCGCCCATCTCGATGCGGGCCACGTCCTTGAGGCGCAGCAGGGCGCTGTCCTCGCCGGTGCGGACGATGATCTCACCGAATTCTTCGGGCGAGCTGAAACGGCCCTTGGTGTCGATCTGCCAGGAAAGTTCGGCATTCTGCGGCAGCGGCGGGTCCCCGAGACGACCGGGGGAGAACTGCGAGTTCTGCTCCTGGATGGCGGCGGCCACGTCGCTGACGGTAAGCTTGTACTTGGCCAGCTTGTCCGGCTGGATCCAGATGCGCATGGAATAGTCCATCTGGCCGAACACGGACACGTCACCCACGCCGGGCACGCGCTTGAGTTCGTCAGCCACGTTCACCTGCATGTAGTTATGCAGGTAGACTTCGTCATAGCGTCCGTCGGGCGAATACATGGCGATGACCTGCAACATGGCCGGCGAACGCTTGGTCACGGTCACGCCTTGCAGACGCACGCTTTCCGGCAGGGTCGTCTGGGCAAGGTTCACCTTGTTGTTGACGTTGACGAGCGCCATGTCCGGATTGGTCCCCAGCGAGAAGTAGACGCTGACCGAGCCCGAACCGGAACCGGAAGCCGCCGTGGAGGTCATGTAGAGCATGTTTTCCACGCCGTTGATGTTCACTTCCAGCGGAGCCAGCACGGTGGCGGCGATGGTTTCCGCCGACGCGCCCGGATAGTACACGGAAACGTTGACCGTAGGCGGCACGAGTTCAGGATACTGGGCGATGGGCAGGGCCTTCATGGCAAGCGCGCCCACCAGCGTGATGACGATGGAGATGACCGACGAAAGGATCGGCCGTCGCAAAAAGAGATTGGGTTTAGCGGAGGCAGCCATAGCGCATCACCTTACTGGGCGGCCTTTTCCGCGTTGTCGTCCTTGTCGGCCTCCTTGCCGTTTGCGGCAGCGGCTTTCTGCCCCTGCGCGCCCGGCTCCTGCGGAGTGACGGGCTGGCCGGGACGGGCCTTGATGAGGCCCTCGCTGATGATGACCTCACCGCCCTTGAGACCGGAGTCCACAAGGTACATGTCCCCGATGGTCTCGCTGACGGTCACGGGCATGGACTTCACGATATTGTTCTCATCCAGGGCCAGCACGAAGGAACCCTTCTGCGTGATGAGCAGGGACTTCTGCGGGATGAGGATGGCGTTGACCAGCACGTCGCCTTCCATGAAGATGCGCACATACTGACCGGGCATGATGGAACCCGTGGAGTTGTCGAAGGTGGCGCGGGCCTTGATGACCCCCGTCGTGGGCTGCACGCGGCTGTCGATGAAGTTGATGACCCCCTCCACAGGGCTCATGCTGCCGTCCAGCAGACGCAGACGGGCCTTGTAGACATTGTTTTCCGGGAAGCGCAGACGCCCTTCCGCCGCCAGCTGCTGACGGCGCATACGTTCCGGCGCGGCGATGGAGAAGTCGATGTACATGGGGTCGGTCTGCTCCACATAGGTGAGCAGGGAATTGTTGCTCACCAGGTTGCCCGGCGTGTAATTCTCCTTGGAGCTGTAGCCGGAGACCGGAGAGACCACCTGGCAGTAGTCCAGGTTGATCTTGGCTTCGCGCAAGGCGGCGCGGGCGCTGTCGTAGGCGGCGCGGGCGTTGTCGCGGTCCTTCTGGGAAACGGCGTTCTTCTCGTACAGGGGACGGATGCGCTGCCACTCGCGGGAGGCGCTGTCATACTGGGCCTGAGCCTGCTGCACCTGCGCTTCGTACTGGTCCCGCTCGATCTGGAAGAGCAGCTGCCCCTCCTTCACGAAAGCCCCTTCGTCATAGAGTCGTTTCTCGATGATGCCCTGCACACGGGCGCGCACTTCCACGGAGCGTGAACCGGAAGCCTGCGCCTGATACTGGGCGGTCCAGGGACGATCCTTGGCCTCCACATGGAAAACGCTTACAAGCGGCCCCTTGCCGCCCTGACGCGCCTGCTCCTCTTCGCCCTGACAGGCGGTAAGCTGAACAAGCACAAGGAGGGCAAGCGCCACCGAAAACATATTACGCATACGCATTCAAAACTCCATAAGCGGTTGCCCGCTCTTCGCAATGGTTGCCGCCGCAGGCGGACACGGAAATCAGAAGACACGGCAGCAAAGGGCGGAAAGCCCCGTCCAGGCCCCCCTTTTTCTACCGCGCGCGACCCTGTTTTCCCCGGCGGCGTACGCCGTGAAGACATGTCGCCTGTCTTCATGAGGGAGAACAAACTGTCGAAAAACATACTTTCGGCGTTTGTGTCAAGAAAGGCGACGGAATCGTCGCCTCTTTTTTATCCTCAAAAAAATAAATTATTTCAATATGTTGAAAAGACGTATGTTTTTCTCGTAACCACTTGTTTTTATTGATGAATATTTTTCAGCCTATCCGTCATGCTCATCCCCGGCATACAGCCCCGAAGCGGCAAGCCGAGTATGCTGCGCGGCAAGGCGGATGAACACGCACCACCAGAGCGCATTCTTGAGGATCTGGGTACGGTTCCTGCGCCGGGGCGCCATGCTGGGACGCAAGGCGCTCAGCTCCAGCGAGTGTTCGCCGCCGCTCTCGCTCAGATAGGCGACGCGCAGTTCGATGCGCTGCATATCGTTCACCTTGTCCGGCGGATACTGGCTCAACAGCCGGGATGAGATGTCCGTGGCCTTGGCGGTGCTGGTGGGCATGTCGGAGCCGCCTTCATGGATGTCCTGGATCTGGCTGTCGATGATCAGGTCCACGGAGGTCACGTTGCACAGATTGATCTTGCCGCGCCCGGCTTCGGCATGTTGGCGTACGACGCGGTAATAGAAGCCGCCCATCTCTTCGGACACGCCGATGACCACGGTGCTTTGATCCGCGCCGGAATAGACGCCGATCTGCGCGGTCATGCGGGTGTCGTCCGCGATCTCCGACTTGATGGCGGCGATGAGCCGCCGCTGCAGCAGCAGACGGCGACGGGCTTCCATATAGATAAGGGCAACGGCACTCAACAGGAGCAGGACGATGAAAAGCTGGACCACGGGAAACTCCTTCGCAAAAGAAACGGGAGGCCGCCCGGAGCGATGCCTGCGGCCGGGCGTCTGTCAGTCGTCGATACGCAGGCGCTGCAGGGTTCCGGCGCGGGCGGCCAGCAGTTCGGCCACCACGGACACGGCGATCTGCTGCGGCGAATCCGCTCCGATGGGCAGGCCGATGGGGCAGCGCACGCAGGCCAGTTCCGCATCGGGCACGCCCTCCTTGCGCAGCGCGGCATAGACGCCTTCCTTCTTGGAATGGCTGCCGATCATGCCGATATAGAAGGCATGGCTCTCCAGCGCCTGCACCAGCACCTCGCGGTCAAAGCTGTGTCCGCGCGTCATGATGGCGACATAATGCCGTCTGCCGATGCCGCAGGCTCGCACAAGATTGGCAAAGGCCTGCAACACGAAACAGTGCCGGGCCATGGGGAAACGCTCCGGCGAGGCGAATTCCGCCCGATCGTCCACCACGTCCACCACGAAACCGCAGGCGTGCGCCAGCGTGGCCACTTCCAGCGACACATGACCGCCCCCGCAGAGGAGGAGCACCGGCGGCGTATCCAGCGGTTCCATATAGATGCGGGCCACAGTGGCGTCCACGATGCCGGCCTTGCCCTTGCGCTTGTCGAGCAGGGAGCGGGCCGGATCCAGACCGATGATGACGTTGGCCGTCTCGGAAGGGATGTCGGCCACGTCTTTCGTCCTGCCGTCGGGCAGAGCCTCGGGCTGCCGTTCCAGATAAAGGACGCGTCGCGGCAGGCTCTCGCGGGTGACGTCCACCGACCAGATGCCGTCGATGCCCTGATCCAGCGCGCGCTGGGCCTGCCGGAACAGCGGCGCCTGCGCGGCGGAAAGGCTCTCGCAGAGCACTTCCATGCTGCCGCCGCAGATCATGTCCGTATCGGCGCTGCCGTCCATGCTGCACCGGTGACAGGCGGAAAGCCCGCTGGCAAGGCACTGCCGGGCCATGTCCAGCGCGGCGGCTTCCAGCGCCCCGCCGCCCACGGTCCCCAGCAAGCCCTGCGAGGTCAGCAGCGCGCGCGTCCCCGCGCCGCGCGGCGCGGAGCCTTCCCGGCTGATGACGGTCATGAGGACGGCCTGCTGCCCTGCCTCCAGCAGATCCGCGATACGCTGTTCCAGCCCCAGCGGGCTGCTCAACGGCGTGATGCGGGGCGGGGCGGGCGGCGTCACGGCCGCGGGATCGCGCTTGCCGTCCCGGCGTTTGCTGTCTTCGGGCTTTTGCTTTTTAGGCATGGTCGTCCTCCTTCACATAGCCGCACCCCTTGACGGGGCAGATGATTTTCACCCCGTCACGCGACTTCTTCTCCACCAGATAGGGAGAACCGCAACGCGGGCAGGCCTCGGGGATGGGCCTGTCCCAGAGAGCGAAATCGCACTTGGGGTACTGATCGCAGGAATAAAAGATCTTGCCGCGCTTGCTGCTCTTTTCCACAAGCCGTCCCTCGCCGCAACGCGGGCAGAGCACCCCGGTGGAGAAGGGCGCGGCATAATCGCAGTCGGGATAGCCCGTGCAGGCGATGAAGCGGCTGCCGGTGCGCGAACGCTTGATGACCAGGTCCTTGCCGCAGCGCGGACATTCGCCCACCTTTTCCAGCTCCGGCTTCTGCGGGGCGACGATCTCCAGCGCGCCGTCGGCATTGCGCTGGAAATTGCTGGTGAAACGGCATTCGGGATAACCGGAGCAGGCCAGGAACTGCCCGGCCTTGCCGAACTTGATGACCAGCGGCTTGCCGCAGTCGGGGCAGGTCAGATCCGTGGGGATGCCGCCCTTGACGGACTGCATGTTCTTGGCCGCCGCCGCCAGCGTGGGATTGAAGTCATCCGCGAAGTGATGCAGCAGGTCCACCCACTGCTCCTTGCCTTCGGCCACCTTGTCGAGCCCTTCTTCCATGCTGGCCGTGAAGCCCACGTCCATGAGCCGCCCGAAATGCTCCACGAGCTGCTTGCAGACGATGCGCCCCAGATCCGTGGGGATGAAGTGCCTTTCCTGCAGACTGACGTATTCGCGGTCCTGCAGGGTGGAGATGATGCTGGCATACGTGGACGGCCGCCCGATGCCGCGCTCTTCCAGTTCCCGTACGAGGCTGGCTTCGCTGTAGCGGGCCGGGGGCTGGGTGAATTTCTGTTCCTTTTCCAGCTTGTCGAGCGTCAGCTCCTGCCCCGGCGTCAGAGCGGGCAGCTCGCTGTCCGCCTCGTCCTTGCCGCGGGGCATGACCGCCAGGAAACCGGGGAAAAGCAGGCGCTCGCCCTTGGCTCGCCACTGGCTCGGCCCGCAGGCGATGAGGGCCGTGGTATCGTGGAAACGCGCCCCGGCCATCTGCGAGGCCACGAAACGCGACCAGATCAAGCGGTAGAGATTGTACTGATCCGGCGGCAGATGGCCCTTGAGGCTGTCCGGAGTGATGTTCACATCCACGGGGCGGATGGCTTCGTGCGCATCCTGCGCGCCACTCTTGGCCTTGTAAACGCGGCTCTTGGCCGGCAGATAGTCCTTGCCCCAGGTGGCGGTGATGAAATCGTGCGCCGCCGTACGGGCTTCGTCCGCTATGCGCGTGGAGTCGGTACGCATGTAGGTGATGAGCGCCGTGATGCTGCCGTCCTCCATCTCCACCCCTTCATACAGGCGTTGCGCGATGTTCATGGTGCGCTTGGCCGTATAGGAAAGGCGCTGGTTGGCCGCCTGCTGCAGAGTGGAAGTGATGAACGGCGGCTGGGGGGCGCGTTCGCGCTCCTTCTGTTCCACGCTCTCCACCCGCCAGGGCTGCCCGCGCAGGGCGCTCTCCAGCGCCTGCGCCGCCTCGGCATTGGGGATGACAGCCTTCTTGCCGTCCATTTTGTGCAGCTCCGCCCGGAACGGCGGCGGCGTCTCGCCCCGCAGATGCGCCCGGAACTGCCAGTACTCTTCGGGCACGAAAGCGTCCCGCTCGTCCTCCCGCTCCACGATGAGCCGCAGGGCCACGGATTGCACCCGCCCGGCGGAGATGCCGCGCTTGATGGTCTTCCAGAGCAGAGGGGAGATCTTGTAGCCCACCAGACGGTCGAGGACGCGCCGCGCCTGTTGGGCCTCGAACAGATCCCGGTTGAGGGCCCGAGGATGGGCCAAGGCGTCCTTCACCGCCCGCGCCGTGATCTCGTTGAACTGGATGCGCTTGATGTCCTTGGCCTTGTCGCTGATGAGCTCGGCCACATGCCAGGCGATGGCCTCTCCTTCCCGGTCAGGGTCGGGCGCCAGATAGACCGTATCCGCCTTGCCCGCGGCGGTACGCAGCTCGCTGACCACGTTCTTCTTGTTGTCGATGACCTGATACTGGGGGGCGAAATCATTGGCTTCGTCCACACCCAGCGAGCTGGAAGGCAGATCGCGCACATGGCCCACACTGGCCAGCACCATGTACTGCGGTCCCAGAAATTTCTTGATGGTCTTCACCTTGGCAGGCGATTCCACGATGATCAGCTCTTTGCCCATGCGAATGCTCCCTCTCCGGTTTCGCTGGCGAGAATACGGCAAAACGCGCCAGCGTCAAGAGTCCGGCGCGCACGCTGCCGACGCGGGCGGTCTTTCTCCGCCCTTCCCCAGACATCCGGCCCGACATCAGGCCGCCATCCGGTGAGAGGCTTCGGCAGCCCCGCCGGGGATCGGTCATCCTCCATCCTGTCCTCTGTATGCCTCACATTTATTTTGGTTACTTCTTTCTGCCGCATGGCGCAACAGGGGAAGCCCCGCCCCGGCCGGTTTGGCGTACGCGGGCGGATGGACAAGTCTTTTTCGTTATCGTATAAAAAAGGAGTCTGGCGGACCGGATCTCCAGACCGGACGTTCAGGCCGAACATCCAGGCCGGATGCTCCCAGGGCGAGGAGAACGACGCAAGAAGTCCTCTCACAGATCCAGGCGCGAACTGGCTCCATCAGCGAGGGGGCCCCCACACGACCGGGACCTCTTTGGGGGAGATGGACATGTGACCACCGGCCACCGACAAGCATGTGGCCCATGCGTGAGGTACAGTCTTTTTGAAATAAATTGTGGGTCATGACTAGCAGAGAGGATTCTCTCTGAGCATCTTGAGGAGGAGTTTGTAGATATCCTCATGACGGTGATTA
>NZ_CALVHE010000073.1 GCF_944327235.1 uncultured Desulfovibrio sp. | reverse complement strand
TGCGGTTCCTTTGTCTCCGCGCGCGCGTAGACGCTGCCGGAATGCGGCTGGGAGAGAGGCGGCGCAAAAAAAGATGCGACCGCAGGCCGTGCCCGCTGGCGACGCAGGAGCCTTACGGGCATCGACGGCAGAGCGAGGGGTCCCCCTTCCCCCCAAATACGCAATGACTGGTATGTGCAGGCCCTGACGTGAGGGACAAAAAAAGCGCCGACTGACGCCGGCGCTGATGTGCGGTGGAAAAGGCTCCGTCACAGGGACGGGGCGGGGGATCAGGCTTTGCTCTTGCCGGTCAGCAGGCCGACGGTCTTGGAGCGGAAGGTCTGGTAGCGCAGGTTATATTTGCGCATACGCAGGCCCATGATGCGTTCGGTGAGGCCGAGCGCCTGCGCCGCCTTGCCCATGTGGCCGCCGCTGGCGGCGAGCGCTTCCACGATGCAGGAGCGTTCCAGTTCGGCCACTCGCTGCGGCAGGGTGGCGGGGTGGGCGGGCAGCACGCAGCAGTGTTCCGGCGATTCCGCCTGCGCGGCGCGGTATTCGCTGTGCAGGGAGAGGGGCAGATGCTGCGGGAGGATGATGTCCTCCCGTTCCATGAGCAGGACGGCACGCTCCATGACGTTTTCCAGTTCGCGGACGTTGCCCGGCCAGTCGTAGCGCTGGAGCATGTCCATGACAGCCAGCGAAAGGCGTGCTTCCTCGCGGCCGTTGGCTCGCGCGAAGCGCTGGGCGAAGCGGCCGGCCAGCGGCAGGATGTCGTCCTTGCGCTCGCGCAGGGCGGGCAGGCGGATGGGGAAGACATTGAGGCGATAGAAGAGGTCGCGGCGGAAGGTCCCTTCCTCCACCATAGCTTCCAGATCCCGGTTGGTGGCGGCGATGATGCGCACGTCCACATGCAGGGTCTGCGTCCCGCCGAGGCGCTCGAAGCTGCGTTCCTGGAGGACGCGCAGGAGCTTGGCCTGTACCGGCAGGCTCAGTTCGCCCACCTCGTCCAGGAAGAGGGTACCGCCGTCGGCCAGCTCGAAGCGGCCCTTGCGCAGGGCATTGGCCCCGGTGAACGCGCCGCGCTCGTGGCCGAACATCTCGCTCTCGACGAGGTTCTCCGGCAGGGCGGCGCAGTTGAAGGAGATGAACGGCCCGTCCGCGCGCGGGCTGGCCGCGTGGATGGCGCGGGCGGCCACTTCCTTGCCGCTGCCGGATTCGCCCTGGAGGAAAACGGTCGTCCCGGCGTGGGCGACGTGCTTCATCTGTTCCAGCACATGCCGCATGACCGGCGAGCTGGTATGGAACATGTCCGCCAGGGTGGAGGCCTTGACGCCCGCATCGTCCATGAAGCGCTGCCCTTCAAAGGCCGCATGGCCGAGCAGGGCGGTGACGATGTGCAGCAGGTCCATCTCCTCCTGCAGGGTCGGGCTGTCGGCCTGCAGCCTGTCCACGGAGAGCGCGCCCACGGACTGACCGGCAAGGCGGATGGGGACGCAGAGGAAGGAGATGGCCTCGTTCTGCAGGTCGCGCGAACCGGTGCGGTTCAGGAAAAGGGGCTCTTCGGAGACATCCGGCACGCACATGGCCTGCCCGGTCTGTATGACGCGGCCGGTCACGCCTTCGCCGCGCGCGTAGCGGCCGCGCAGGCGTTCCGACTCCTTGAGGCCGCATGAGGCCTCGATGCGTATCTCCCCCGTGGCGGGGGATATGAGGGTCACGCTGCCGCGCAGCACGGGCAGTGTCTGGCGGATACGTTCGAGCACTGTTTCCAGCGCATCGCGCACATTGCCGGGTGCGCGCATGATCTCAGCGATGTCGCGCAGCAGGAGCAGTTTTGCCGCGTCGCTGACGGGAGAAATCGAAGGGGATGGATGCGTCATCTCGTGAACCGGGGGTTGGAGGTGGATGGGGATGCGGCCGCGGCATCGGGCAGGATGGCGCACTTGACGCACCCGTCCTGCCGCCGGGCAAAGACGTCATACGCTGTGAGGATGTCCCGCAGCGGGAAAGTATGCGTGATCAGCGGGCGCGTATCGAGGCGGCCCTCCTCGATGAGCCGTATGAGACGGGCGCTGTGGACGGCATCCACGCCGCCGGTCTTGAAAATGAGGTTCTTGCCGTACATCAGGGGCAGGGGCAGCGTCTGCGGGCTTTCGTACAGGGCCACCAGCGCCACGCAGGCGTTGGGGCGCGCGGCCCGCCAGGCCAGTCCAAAGGTGGCGTCGGAACCGGCGCACTCGATGACCGCATCCGCGCCGCGCCCGCGCGTCAGGTCGCGCACCTGGGCGGCAACGGCTTCCATGTCCGCGCCCTCCGGCACGGTGATGAGGTCGTCCGCCGCGCCCATGCGTCGGGCAAGGGCAAGCCGGTCGTCCAGCTTGTCCACGGCGATGATGCGGGCCGGGCCGAAGAGGCGGGCGCAGAGCATGGCGCAGATGCCCACCGGTCCCGCGCCGATCACGAGCACGGTATCGCCGGGCCGGATGGCGGCCAGTTCCGCGCCGAAATAGCCGCTGGCCAGCACATCGCCCACCAGCAGGGCCGAGAGGTCGTCCACGCTGTCCGGCAGCACGTCAAGGCCGTTGTCGGCAAAGGGGACGCGCACATATTCCGTCTGGCAGCCGTCGATGCGGCAACCCAGCTCCCAGCCGCCGTGTTCGCAATTGTTGACGAAGCCCTGACGACAGAAAAAACACCGGCCGCAAAAGGTCTCCACGTTGACGGCGACCCGCTGGCCGGGCCGGACGCGGCGGACCTCACTGCCGGTCTCCACCACTTCGCCCACGAACTCGTGCCCCAGCACGACGCCGGGCCGGGCGCGCGGCACGGCCCCGTTGCGGATGTGCAGATCGCTGGTACAGATGCTGGAAAGGCGGACCCGCACCAGCGCGTCCGTCGGTTCCCGCAGCTGGGGCAGGGGGCGGGCCTCCAGCCGGAGCTCGCCGGTATCCTTGAAAATAAGTGCCTGCATGGTGGCCGTCATGCTGCCTTTCCTCCACGGAGTCGCCCTTTCCGACTCATGACATCGAAAAGGCGTTCAGGCTTCATAAGGCAGAACGGGGAGACTGGCAAGCTGAAAATGGCGTACGGAGGAGAGAAGGGGGCGGGAGGCCGCGCCATCAGGTAAAAAAGCGGAAGAAAACAAAAAAGGACGCCCCGAAGGGCGTCCTTCCTTGCGCTGGGACAGAGCGTCCTAGCCGCGGTGATTGGCTTCGTCCACCACCACGCGCAGGATGCTCTCGTTGATGTTGTGGGCCATGTGCACACCGGCCAGGTTGCCGTCCACCCAGATGATGCTGGCGGGCGTCTCGTGCAGGATGCGGGCGAAAGGCCCGTCGGCGCTGTCCATCTTGACTTCGTCCTGTTCGCGCAGGCTCGGCGGCGTGTCGAAACGCAGACGGAAGCCGGAGATGCTGGCGTCGAGGATGGTGGCGAAGAAGGGCACGCCCGCCATGTTGGAGACGCGCACGGTATGCACTTCGGTGATCTCGAAGCGTTCGTCGCCGCGGCGTTCGCTGCGCATGGCGTCGATCATGTGCCGCAGGTCGTCGGAGAGCTTGCGCAGTTCCTGGGCATGGCTGGAGGACTCATGCATGTTCTGCGTGGAGATCTTGGCCTGTTCGGAGAAGTTCTCCATCTTGCGGAGCACGTCCTCGCTGGCGTGGGCCTGATCGGTGGTGACCTGGGCCACGGCGGCGATGTCGTTGACCGCCTCTCCGATGACGTTCTGGATGTTGCTCAGGCGTTCGCCGGAATTGTCGGCCAGTTCGGTGGCCTGACGGGTGAGGGTGACGCATTCCTTGGTGGCCTTGGAGCTTTCACGGACGCTGTTCTGGATGCCCATGATGGAGCCGGCCACCTCGTCCGTGGCGTGCATGGTCTTTTCGGCCAGCTTGCGCACTTCGTCGGCCACCACGGCGAAGCCCTTGCCGGCCTCGCCCGCGCGGGCGGCTTCGATGGCGGCATTGAGGGCCAGCAGGTTGGTCTGGTCGGCCACGTCCTTGATGAGTTCGAGCACGTTGCCGATGTCCTTGGCCTGCGTATCGAGCGAGGCCATGCTCTCAGCGACCTTGGAGGCCTGTTCGTCCACGCGGGTGATGCAGGCGATGGTGCGGCGCACCACCTCATAGCCTTCCTGCGCTTCCTTCTGGGCGGTCTGGGACTTTTCCATGCTGAAGCTGGTCTTGAGGGCCGCTTCGCGCATGGATTCGGCCATGACGTGCATACTCTCGGCGGCGGAGACGGCTTCCTGTTCCTGCTCGGTGGCGACCCTGCCGGTGTTCTCCAGCTGCTGGAAGAGCTGCTGGAAGGCTTCGGTCTGGGTGGTGGAGATCTCCTGCGCGTGGCTGGCGGACATGTAGATGCGGTCGTTGAGCTGCGCGATACGCTTGCGCTGTTCGTACATCTCGGTCAGGTCGTTATGCAGGGTGAAGACGCCCACGAGCGTCCCGTCGAGATTGAGCAGCGGCGAGAGGTCCATGACGATGTGCTTGGTCTGCTGGCGCATGTTGGTGAAGGTACGCGCGTAGCCGAGCACGGGCTTGCCGGTGTGCAGCACGTCTTCGCAGATGGTCTTGCGGGACTCGTCATTGTAGAAGAACTGGCTGACGGAGAGGCCGAGGTAGTCCTCGGGGTGGCCGTCGCGGCCCCAGAGATCGAGCATGAGCTGGTTGATGAAGGTGATCTTGCCGTGCGTGTCGCAGATGGCGAGCGGCGAGGTCATGCCGCGCATGAGGCCTTCGCTGACCCCGAGCTTTTCCTTGATGATGGCCGAGGTGGTGTCGAAGGCGTTGGCAAGGCGGCCGATCTCGTCGCCGCGGTCGATGGCCGAAGGCTCGAAGATGCCGCGGGCGGCCTTGTCGGCCACGTTGGTGATGCGGGTGAGCGGCTTGCAGATGTTGCGCACCAGCAGCACGGAGATGGTGAGGGCGAAGATGATGTAGACGACGGCGGCGAAGAAGGACAGGCTCAGGGCGTTGTTGACGCTGGCGGCCAGATGCTGCAGCAGGTCGTCCTTGGAGTCGGTCAGCAGGTTGCGGGACTGGGAGAGGAGCTTCTGCACGTCGCTGAGCAGGGGCAGGGTCATGTTCTGCAGGGAGGCGCGCGCCTCGTCATGCCGCCCGGCGTCCATGTGTTCCTTGATGGTGTGGGCCGAGGCGTGGAGCTTGGTGTGTATGTCCTCCACCTTGGCGAAGATGGCGCGCATATCGGGAACTTCCTTTTCCAGCTCCTGACGCTGCGGACCGTAGAACCACTTCCCGAAGTCGCACTGACGGCCGTCAGTGGGCACGCTCAGGGGGATCTTGCCCTGCTGCAGCACGAAGTTCTGCACATTCATGGCCCACTGCAGATGAGCGACTTCCGCCGCCAGCAGGGCGCCGTCCTTGGAGGGCTGGCTGAGGATCTCGGCATCCTTGTTGACGATGTCGAGATAGAACAGCATGGCTCCCATCGTAATGAGGAAGAAGAGAATGAATGTGCAGAATGTGGCATACAGCTTTTTGCCGACGGAAATGTCAACCCAACGCATGGAATCCTCCAGTTCACAACAATGACAGCCGGGGGTGCTGCCGCACGATGCCTCGCAAAGGCACGTTCGATAACTATACGCTTTATCGCCCGCAAGCGCGCGTCCTTTATGGCTGCGGGGGATTTTTTATGACTTTGGCCGCGTCATGATACCGTTTGCGCGGCGGATAGGCAATGCATTCGGCGGCGCTCGCCCGTTTTGCCGGGGGTATCGTCTGTTTTGCCGGGCGGATGCGATTTTTCTTGCCTTGTCCCGTGTGACCTCGTAGATTCGAGGCAAAGCAAGATGTTCAGCTTGTCCGAAACGATGAGGAGAAGGGGAGATGCTGCGGTTGTTCTGGCGATGCGGCGTGCTTGTAGGTATCCTGGGTCTGGTCTGCCTGTGGGAGACCAGTCATGCCGAGTCCCTGCGCAATGACGCCTCCGCCGCCCCACTGCATTACTTCCTGCCGGAGAACCTGCGCAAGGACTATGCCGCCCAGCGCGTGGTGCGCGTGGGCTGGTTCGATCAGCACGCCGTGTTCAAGGGCGAGGGCGGCAAGGTGTGCGGCTATGCCCCGGCCCTGCTGGAGGCCATCTCCCGCTACACGGGCTGGCGTTACGAGTGGATACCCATCCCTTTCGAGGAACTGGCGGAAAAGCTCGACAACGGGGAGATCGACATCTCCTGCGGCATCTCCTACACCCCTGAACGCGCCCGGCAGATGACCTTCTCCAAGCTGCAGGCCGGATTCGAGATCACCACCCTGCACGTCCCCCGGCAAAGCAACGTCCATTACATGGACTTCAAGGATTTCAACGGGATGCGGCTGGGTTTCTTCAGCGGCGCCTATGAGCAGGACATCTTCCGCCGCATGGGCCGTCAGTTCGGCTTCGACTTCAGCATCGTGGAGTTCGACGAGAGCCTGCATATGCTGCGCGCCGTACAGGACGGCAGCGTGGACGGCTATGTGGACGGCTGCCTCTCCGGGGAGCAGACCAAGGTGGCCGGCACCTTCGCCATCGAACCGTTCTATTTCGTCTCCCGCAAGGGGGACGCCGTGTTCATGCCCCGCATCGACGAAGCCATCCGGCAGATGCAGATCACAAGCCCCCGTTTCTTCTCCGCCCTGTTCGACAGCTTCCTCAACGTGGGCAGCAATGTCGCCATCACCCTCTCCCGCGGGGAGGAGGAATGGCTGGCCGACAAACCCATGCTGCGCATGGCCTACAGCCGGGAGCTGGAACGCACGGACCCCCGCCGTGGTCCCTTCCTGCAGCGGCTCTCGCTGGAACTGGCCCGGCGCGCGGGCATCCGGCTGGAGCTGGTCCCGGCGGACAACTACGAGGAGAGCCTTGCCATGCTCCGCAGGGGAGAGGCCGATCTCGTCAGCAACGTGCCGCCTTCGGCCGACTTCGCGCGGCGTTTCGGCATCTTCGTGGGCCAGCCTTTCTACAATGCGCCCATCTCGCTCGCCGTCGCCAACAATGCCCGGCCGGGGAGCGGGCTGCGCATCGCCACCACCCCGGAATTCCTGAGCGTGCAGGAGACCTACCTGCAGACCTATCCGTCCGACCGTTTCGTGCTCTACTCCACACCGGAAGAATGCTGCGAGGCCGTCAGCAGGGGAGAAGCGGAGGCCCATCTTACCGCCTATCCCGGCACGTTCGCCTCGAGCGCCCTCCCGCGGCGGCATACCTTCACCATCACCCAGGCGTTCTATCCCATGGCCTACGGCTTCGGGCCGCATGTCTCGCCCTACGCCATCTCCATCTTCGACAAGAACATCCTGGCCCTCTCCGGCGGGCAGGTGGAGACGCTGGTCATGGATCATGTGCCGCAGACCATACGGGAGATGCTCATAGGCGTCGTCCACCGCAACATCCTCTGGATCGTCACCGGCGGCATCCTGCTGGGCGGGCTGCTGTTCTGGAGCAGGGGCAAGGCCAACCGTAAGCATCTGCACGCGCTGGAGAAGGTCGCCTATACCGATTCCGTCACCGGCGGCATCAACCGCGCCCGCTTCCTGCTGGAGAGCGACGAACTGCTGCTGGGCGGGGCCGAAGGCTATGTGGTGGTGAGCGTCAATATCCGCAAGCTCGTGCAGATCAATCGTTCCTGCGGCTACGGCAGCGGGGACTGGACCATCCGTCGCTGCTATGCCGAGCTCCAGAACCTGACTTCCGGGCGGGAACTGGTGGCCCATTCGGGCGGCGGGCGCTTCCTCTGCCTCTGGCACTGCGTCGAGGACAGCACCGTGGAGGCGCGGCTCACGACCTTCTTCCACGCCGGAGCGGCCCTCGGCGGCGAGCTGGGACATGCCCTGGTGCTGAGTTGCGGCATCGCCCGCATCCAGAATTTCGAGGGCAAGGTCGCGCCTTTCGTGGTGGCCGCCGAGACCGCACAGACCAGCATCGGTGAAAATACCTACAAATCCTCCTACGCCTTCTATGATACCGAGATGGACGCCATCGTCCTGCGCATGGCCGCCCTGGAGAACCGTATGCAGGCGGCGCTCGGCGCGGGGGAATTCGTGGTGCACGTCCAGCCGCAGATACAGCTCGCCTCCGGCAACGTCAGCGGCGGCGAGGCCCTCGTACGCTGGATGCCGCCGGACGGCAGCAAGATCTATCCCGACGAATTCATCCCGCTCTTTGAAAAGAACGGCTTCATTCGGGAACTGGATATCTATGTGCTCGACCGCGTATGCCGCTGGCTGCGGCAGCGGCTGGACGAAGGACGGCGCGTGGTGCCCATCGGCGTGAACCAGTCCCGCGCCCTCTTCCTGACCGATACCTACTGCGAGCAGTTCATCAGCGTGCTGGAACGCCACAACATCCCCCACGATCTCGTGGAAGTGGAAGTGACGGAATCCCTCGCGGGCTTCAACGAGGAACTCGTGGTGTCCAACCTGCAACGGCTCAAGGCCTGGGGGATAAAGGTGGCTCTGGACGATTTCGGCAAGGGCTACTCCTCGCTGACGGCCCTGCAGCTCTTCCCCGTGGACGTGCTCAAGCTGGACAAGGAATTCCTCTCCGACAAGTCCAGCCCGGCCATGCTGGAATCCCTCGTCCACCTCGGCGGCAAGCTGGGGCTCAAGGTGCTCTGCGAAGGCATCGAGACGCTGGATCAGCTCCGTTTCCTCGCGGGCATAGGCTGTACCTACGGGCAAGGCTACTACATCGCCCGTCCCATGCCCTTCATCGACTTCGAGAACTTCCTTGCCCAGCGGGCCAGCCTGTAGCGCGGGGAGGCGTGGAGAGGAGGGACATGCGCCCCGGCCCGGAGCCGACGGACGGGCCTCCCAGCCGTCCCCGCATCAGACGAGGGCAGGGGCGAAGCGGCGTCCGCTCCTCTCCCTGCTTGTCGGCGTCGTCGCCTTCTTCGTGTACAAGCTTACCTGCGGCTTCCTTGACGTGATGTTCCTTTATCCCGCGGGGAATAACGTCCACGATATGGTGGCCGGCGCCGTTTGCTTTCTTGTCTGCCTCGGCATCCTGTATCGTGCCGAAGCGCACGGGAGGTTTTTCTGCTGCCTGTGGCTTCCCCTTGCGGCATCCCCCCTGCTGTTCCTGTATGAAGAGTGGGCTTCCCTTGCGGCCTCACCTCCATCGACGCTCGAAGACGTGGCCTTGCTGCTCCTCATCCCTCTGCTGCGCTACGGCTTTTCCGGTCTGTGGGTCATGAGCCTCGCAAGCCTCGTTGCGAACGGCATCCTCACGTTTGCCGCAACGATGCGTCGCACGAACGATCCCTCCCGACATTCCTGACGGTCAGGCTCGCCCCATGTGCGTGGGGCGGGCAGGTCTCAGGGCCTGTCAACACAAATTTTACAAACAATTTCAATAGATAAGTAAAGCAGGTTGTATACACGCCGCTTGCTTTTTGGACGAGAGTGCCTCGTGTCTCTGCCTCTTTCCCCGGTAAAAGCGCGCTGGGGAAGGGATGGGGGGCTTGGGGGGAAGGGAGCGACCGAATGGCGGCCGCAGGCCGTGCCCGTTGGGCGACGCAGGAGCCTCACGGGTATCGACAGCAGAACGCGACCGGAAGGCGGCCCGCAGGGCCGTGCCCGTTGGGCGACGCAGGAGCCTTACGGGCATCGACAGCAGAGCGAGGGGGGTCCCTTCCCCCAAAACAGACAGCGAATAGTGTTGACAGGTCCCAGGGCCTGTCAATGAAAATTTTACAAATAATTTCAATAGATAAACAAAACAAGCTGTATACACGCCGCTTGCCTTTTGGACGAGAGTGCCTCGTGTCTCTGACTCTTCCCCGGTAAAAGCGCGCTGGGGAAGGGATGGGGGGCTTGGGGGGAAGGGAAACCCGCTCCCGCGCTGGCGGAGGGGTTTCCCTTCCCCCCAAACAGGCAACGAATAGTGTTGACAGGCCCTAGTCGATGCGCTGTTCCCGGGTATCGCGTTCGCGGCGCTCTTCGGCCTTGCCGAGGAGGGTGTCCGGGGCGCGTCCGTCCAACGGGAATTGGGCTATGCCGAGGGCGAAGTGGCAGCGCATCTGGCGGGGGCCGATCTGGAGCGGGTCGCTCAACTGCAGGTTCAGGGCCTTGAGCAGCGGGCCGGTGGTCTCCCGTTCCACGAGCAGGCCGAAGATGGCGCAGTCCGTCCGGTAGAGGCGGGCGGAGCGCGGCAGCAGCGAGCGTATGCGCTGGACGACGGCCTGCAGCAGGCGTTCCCCGGCATCGTAGCCGAATTCCTCACAAAGGACGCTGAAGTTGGTCAGCCCCATGCTGACGAGGCAGAACCTTTCCCGCGAGGCGGTCCAGCTCGTGATGTCTTCCTGAAGGCTTTCCTTGTTCAGACAATGGGTGAGGGGGTCGTGGCAGTCCATGTCCGCGAGGGCGGCAAGCTGGGGGATGTGCTTGAACAGCCAGATGATCAGGGAACAGAGCAGGATGCTCAGGAGTACGGCCAGACTGTAAAGACTGAACGCATACCACGGCGGGATCCAGCCGTTGCGCGGTTCGATGGCCAGCGACCATTGCCCGTTGGGCAGGATGCTGCTGATCTCCAGCGGGTCGTCAAGCTGGTCGTACGGACAGCCTGCGATGCGCACAGGCTCGCCATGTTCGCCGTCGCGCCGGAACAGGGCGAAGCGGAGTTGGGACTTGTTGCTGAAGGTGGGAGCAAGATTGGCCAGGAGATTGTCCATCTCGATGACGGCTATGGCGAAGCCCCAGAAGGCATCACCGCGCGCGCCGCGATACACGGGCAGACGGCAGAGCAGGGCCGTGCCGCCCTGCCGCAGGGCATAGGGGCCGTAAATGCCCGGTTGACCGGAGTCCCGGCTGCGCATGGCGTCGGCTCTCTGGGCGGGGTCGCTGAAAAGATCCAGCGGCGTCACTTCCGGCAGCGGCGGATAGCTGTAGACGATGCGGCCGTCGGGAGCCAGCTGCAGAGCGCGTATCTCCCGGAGCACCATGACGCCGCGGGCGCTCTCGTCAAAATCCGTCACGCCCCCGTCGGGCAGGACGCAGCGCTCGGCCAGCAGGCGCGTGGTATTGAAGATGTTCTCCACCTGTCGCGTCAGATAGCCGAGCTGGGACTGGGCGATGCCGTAACAATGCTGGCGTTCCTTCTGTTCCAGATGGCGCAGAGCGGTATGGCAGCAGGACAGACCGATGCCGAGCAGCAAGAGGAAGATGCCCGCAAGCAGCAATTTTTTCTTGATGGACATGTGGCCTCCGGGCCTGTGGTCGTTCCTGTTCAGGGTACGACCGGGCGGGCGGAAGGTCAATCCATGCGGGCCATGCGGGAGCGGGACGAGACAAGAGCCGACCGGAGGCCGTCAGCCGCGGCGATGTCCCTGCCGTCGCGCCCAGAGGGTGCTGAGCAGGAAGAAGGCGCAGGCGACGAGGATGATGGTGGCGCCGCTGGCGGCGCCGAACCAGCTTTGCGCGGAAAGGAGCAGCCCGGCGACGCCGCTGGACAGGGCCACGGCCTGCGCCCACCAGAACATGCCGCCCGCGGTGCGGGCAAGGTGGCGGGCGGTGGCGGCGGGGACGATGAGCAGGGCCGTCACCAGCAGGACCCCCACGGCGCGCACGGCCATCATGACCACCAGGGACAGCAGGGCCGCAAAGGCGTACTGCCAGAGGGCGACCCGCACCCCCTGCGCTCTGGCCATGACGGGATGCAGGGCGATCAGCAGCAGACGATTGGAGCCGATGAGGACGAAGAGCAGCAGAACCAGAGCCAGCAGGGCCAGGAACCCCAGTTCGGCGGTGGTGACGGTGAGGATGTCGCCGTAAAGGAACTGGGCCATATTGCGTCCCATGCCCGGCGTCCGGCTGACCACGGCCAGACCGAAGGCCACCACGGCGGAAAAGACGATGCCGATGGAGGTGTCCGCCGAGAGCAGGCTGCCGCGCCGCACGGCCATGATGCACAGGCCGACCAGCACCCCGAAGGCGGGCATGGTAAAGAGCGGATCAAGAGAGAACAACAGGCCGAGCGCCACCCCGGCAAAGGCGGAGTGCCCGATGGCGTCGGAAAAGAAGGCCATGCGGAAGGTGATGACGCTGACGCCGAGGGCGGCGGTCATGGGGGCCAGCAGCAGGACGGCCAGCAGGGCCTGCCGCATGAACACGGGATGCAGGCAGTCCAGCGGCAGCAGGCCGAGGGCGTCCGCCACCGGCTTGAGGTCGGGGAGCAGGGCGGAAAGGCTTTCCAGCATAGGGCTACCTCGTGGGAGAGGATGGAGGCGCGGCGTCCGGGGACGGGCAGGCGGGGGCCTCCGCGCTGTGGCAGTGCGCTCCGCACTGGGCGCAGGTCTCGTCAGGCTCTTCGCATTGTTCGGGATACAGATGGATGGGCACGCCGAACAGGGCGCGCAGGGTCGGGGCGGTCAGGGCCGCATGAGGCGCGCCCGCCCGCATCAGGCTCCCATTCAGGCAAAGCACCTGATCGGCATAATGGGCCGTGAGCGACAGATTGTGGCTGACCATGATCTGCGTGAAGCCCTGTTCCTGCCGGGCGGTGTTCAGCACCTTCCAGAACAGGCGCTCGCCGCTGGCGTCCACGCCCGCCGCCGGTTCATCCAGCAAAAGCAGCTGGGGCCGCCGGGCCAGCGCCGAGGCCAGCAGCACCCGCCGCTGCTCGCCGCCCGAAAGATCGCCCATGCGGCGTTGCAGCAGATGCGCCGCCTGTACCATGTCCAGATG
>NZ_CALVHE010000072.1 GCF_944327235.1 uncultured Desulfovibrio sp. | reverse complement strand
GAGTAGACATGGTAACCTCCGTCTCCATACCTACTCTTTTTTGAAGCGTATGGAAATAATGAGTCCTGACCCTAGAAAGCACGTTGCTGGAAAGGGGCGGTAACGTGTCTTCCCCTGCCGAGTCGCAGCGATGGCTGACGGAGGGAGAAGCCGCAAAAAGATATGGGCATATCTTGAGGCTGCAAGCGGGATATGGGGACGCGGGACGGTGTGTGGAGGGTATCGCTCATCTTGTCCTGTACAGATCCTGACTTGTGGGCGGGCGTCGCCCCGGGGGGGACGGCGTTCGGCGTCTGGACAAGCAAAGTTTTTGGGGGGATGGGGGTGTGGGGGAAGGGCCCCTTTGTCCACAAAGGGGCCCTTCCCCCACCCAAAAACCATCTTCCCCTTTCCACATGCGGACTTGACGAATCCTCTGGGGGACTTACTTCACGGGGTATTCATGACAGGAGGCTGCATCATGGCTGAACAGCAATTCAAGGCCGAGGTGCGCAAGGTTTTGCGCATCCTCACCAATTCTCTGTATACCAATCGTGAGATCTTTTTGCGCGAGCTCATCTCCAACGCTTCGGACGCGCTGGACAAGCTGCGCTTCCGCACCAGCCGCGGCGAAACGCCGCGCGAGCCTGATCTGCCGCTGGAGATCCGCATCACGCTGGACGAAAAGGCCCGCACCCTCACCATCATGGACAGCGGCCTCGGCATGAGCGCCGCGGAGCTGGCCGAAAATCTGGGCACCATCGCCAAATCCGGCTCCGAGGCCTTCCTGGCCGAGCTGGACGCGCAGGCCGCCGACGGCAAGGCCGCGGACGCGGCCAACATCATCGGCCGTTTCGGGGTGGGCTTCTATTCCGTCTTCATGGTGGCCGACAAGGTGGAAGTGACCTCCCTGCCCGCCTTTGGCGAGGACAGCCAGGCGCATGTCTGGATCAGCGACGGGCTCGGCACGTTCGAGGTCAGTCCCTGCGAGGCCGGGGAGCTCAAGCGCGGAACGCGCATCGTCGTGCACCTCAAGGAAGATGCCGCGGAGTTTGCCGAAAAATTCCGGGTGGAGACCGTCATCCGCAACCATTCCGCCTTCGTGCCCTTCCCCATCTTCGTGGGTGAGGACAAGATCAACACGCAGCCCGCCCTCTGGCGCGAACCCAAGAGCAGCGTCACCCGCGAGCAGTACGACGCTTTCTACAAACACCTGACCTACGACAACAAGGCCCCGCTGGACGTGCTGCACATCGCCGTGGACGCGCCGGTGCAGTTCAATGCCCTGCTCTACATCCCGGATGCCGCGCAGGACATCTTCGGCATGGACCGCGACTACTGGGGTCTTGACCTGTACAGCCGCCGGGTGCTCATCCAGCACCGTAACAAGGAGCTTCTGCCGGAATACCTCGCCTTCCTCAAGGGCGTGGTGGATACCGAGGACCTGCCGCTCAACATCTCCCGCGAGACGCTGCAGGAGAACGTGGTGCTGCGCAAGATCCATCAGACCATCGTCAAGCAGCTCCTCGGCCATCTGGAAAAACTGGCCGCCAATGACGCCGAAAAATACGCCCGCTTCTGGAAGCTGCACGGCCGGGTCTTCAAGCTCGGCTATCAGGACTTCCCCAACCGGGAACGTGTGGCCGCCCTGCTCCGCTTCAATACCTCCATCCACGAGGACGCCGAGGCTCTGAGCAGCCTGGACGAGTACATGGCCCGTGCCCCGGAAAGCCAGAAGACCATCTGGTACGTCACGGCCCCCAACCGGGAAGCCGCTCGCCTGAGCCCGCATCTGGAACGCTTCCGCAAGAAGGGCATCGAGACGCTTTTCCTCTATGAACCGGTGGACGAGTTCCTCATGGACGGCCTGCACGCCTACAAGGAATGGGAGTTCAAATCCGTGGAGACGGCGGCCGACGACGCGCTGGATGCCTTTGCCGACAAGGCCGATGCGGACAAACCCGCTGCCGCTCCCCTTTCCGATGACGACAACGCCGCCTTCGACAAGCTGCTGGCCCACATCCGCGAGATCCTCGGAGAGCGCGTCAAGGACGTACGCGTATCGCATCGTCTGGCTGAAAGTCCGGCCGTGCTGGTCTCGGCCGACGGCGGCATGACCTCCAGCATGGAAAAATTCCTGCGCGTCATGCAGAAGGACGACTCCCTGCCCGTCAAGGTGCTGGAAGTGAACCGGGATCACCCGCTCCTGCGCAGCCTGCTCCGCATGTACAAGGCCGATGCCGCGGACAAGACCCTGAGCGAGATGGTGGAATGCCTCTTTGACGCCTGCCTGCTGCAGGACGGTTACCTGAAGGACCCGCAGGCCCTGGCTGCCCGCAGCAATGCCCTGCTGGAACAGGCCGCCGCCTGGTACGGCGAGGTGCGCCATCTGGCCTGAGCCACGCCGCTAGGGCAATTCCACATTGAAAATGTGGATTGCTCTGGTAGTCGCGAGAGCGACTATCCGCAACCGAACACACGGAAAAAACCACGCTTTTTCCGCAGTGTGAGGGCAGCGTCAGCATTGAAATTAGACACGATTTCAATGCGAATCCGCCCTATTGATGACGACATGACTTCACGGGGCAGGGACGGACGGCGTCCCTGCCCCTTTTCACGTCTCCCGAACGGACCGCCTCGTCGCCCTGCCTGCCGGTTCCCTGCTTTCCGACGGATAACTGTTGACGCCCCCGACCGCATTCCGTACATTATCAGGAAACGATCCTTCTTATTGGAAAAGAGACAGGCAGCCTGTTGTGAGTCCTCTGCTTTCCTCCCCGACGACCCTTTTGCCCGGCTTCTGGCAGTATAGCCCGGCGCGGGATACCTTTTGGCTGGATCGGGACAGCCTGGCGCTTGTGGGGTGTGCCAATGCCGCCTCGCGCAGTATGCCCCGCGGCGAACTGCGCGACCTGCTGTGCATCGATCCCGAAGAGGAGATCCTCTTTCAGCAGGTGGTCGAAAGTCCGTCGGAAGGGGACGTGCTCCTGTGCAGCATCACGCTTTATGCCGGGCCATACAGCGGGCGGCAATGCGCCGTGCGCGCCTCGGTCATGGGGCGGGACGCCGCGGGCCGGGCCCTGAGCCTCGTGGGCAATATCCGCCTGCTGAGCGATACCGGCGTGGATGACCCCGGCGTCAATCCCGATATGGCCCTGTTGACGCTGGACATCAGCGGCGACGGCATGTGGGACTGGTTCCCCAAGACGGGCCGGGTGGAATACAGCCCGCGCTTTCGGGCCATGCTGGGCTACTCGCCCCTGCAATTCCCCAACAGCATGGAGGCCTGGGAAGGCATCATCCATCCGGATGACCGCGTGCGGGCCAACCGCGCCCTGTACAATATCGTCGAGCCGCACGGCGCCAACTACTTTGAGTGCACTTTCCGTCTGCGGGGAGCAAAGGGGGACTATCTCTGGATACTCTGCCGCGGGCAGGTCCTGCGTAGGGATGCCCAGGGACGCGCGCTGCGGGTCATGGGCATGATCACCGATATCTCCACCTCACAGCAGGACCATGAAAACCTGCTGGAGAAAGCCTATACCGATCAGCTGACCGGTCTCGGCAACCGCGCCAGTCTCGATATGCACATCAAGGACTGGGCCCAGCCGCCACACCTGCCTCTCAGCGTCCTCTACTGCGATGTCAGCGGCCTCAAACTGGTCAATGACACGCTGGGACACAGTGTGGGCGACGCCCTGCTCATCAGCGCCGCGCACCTGCTCAAGAACAGCTTCAAGGTGCCGCATGTGACCATCCGGCAGGGAGGCGACGAGTTCCTTGTGGTGTTCCCTCACTGTTCCGCCCTGCAGACGGAGGAACTGGTCTTCAACCTGCGGATGACCATCCAGAAGCACAACAGCACCGAAGGCTGCATGCCTCTTTTCATCTCCGTGGGGCACGCCACGCTGGAAGCCGAGGCCACGGACATTTCGGACACCATCGCCCGCGCGGACCATCAGATGCTCCGCAACAAGGCCCTTGCCCACGAAACGACCTATCAGCAACTGAAACGCTGGCTGGAAAGCCTCACCAGCCATCCGGTCTCGTTGTTCGACTCCCGCCGCGATGCCTAAAGCATTTTCGGTTTGAAGCGCTTCGAGTTTCAAGCCATACGCGGGAAAAACGCGGTTCCTCCCCTCACTCTTGGCCGGGCGGCACTGTACCGTCGCATTGCGTTTTGCCCTTTCCACTGGACGTTTTTGCGGGGCAAGGTATCGAAAACATATCGGACGAAGCCCACCGGCATACGGTAAGATCTCTTTTTCCGCCGGTGACGCCATACGGCCCCTCCCTCAGCGGCAAGACAATGGTCCCAACCTCTGGGGGCAGAGTGGCTGCCGCCGGAACCGGCTGCCGGAGGGCCTCGCCGTCATTTTCGTCATCCGGCATCCCACTTTCCTTTTGCGGCCGTCTCTGTTTCCCGCAACATGCCGTCATCCCGTAAAATAGCATTTTCACATCAAAACTTTCATTTTTTGCCGTCAATTTGGCCGCATATCGCCGCCATGTTGACAGACCATGCCGAATTTGTACAATAGAGACAGTAAAACGGGCACCCAACTTCAACCTGATGCAGGACATTCCGCTGTCGGAGATTCGACCCTATGATCTGCAGTCCCCATTCCCCCCACGGCGTAGCGGATAATTGCGGATTCTGGTTTTACAACGGCGACAGGGATCTCATCCACCTCGACGCGACCTGCGGTCACCTGCTGGGCCTGCCGCCGGAACGAACCAGCATCCTGCGCGGTGAGATCCGCGACATGTTCGGTTCCATAGGCGAGAATACCAGTCTTGAGGATATCCTGCACAATGCGGACATGGGTGACCGTCTGCGGTACACCTTTCTTGTGCGTAGCGGCCCGCGTCAGGGCAGCGTACTCGTGGCGCGCGGCGCGGTACTGCTGCGCAACGAACAGCACCGGGCCATCATGGTCGGCGGCAGCCTGTACGGCGTCAACGCGTCGGATCGTCGGGCCGCCATGCTTCCGCCCGAGGAGGAAAGTCCTCTCTTCCCCCTGCCGGATCAAGGGTCCCTGCCCTTCCCCTTCGCATCAGAAGACGGCCTCTGGGACTGGAACCCGCAAACGGATACCTTTTTCTTCAATCAGCACTACCGGGCCATGTTGGGCTATGCCGACGAGGTAGAGCTGCCCAACGACGTCAATTCCTGGATCGACTCCCTGCACCCCGATGACCGGGCGCATATCCTGAACCTGCAGCGCGCCATCGCCCTGACCGCGGAACGCGGCGATTACTTTGAATGCTGCTGCCGCCTCCGCCACAAGGAAGGTCGCTTCCTCTGGGTCATGCAGCGCGGACAGGTCGTCCAGCGGGATGCGCGGAACATGGCCACGCGCATCATCGCCCTGCATACGGACCTTTCCCTGCATCACAGGATACAGGTCAGTCTGCGCAACAAGGCGTTCACCGACTCGCTCACGGCCCTCTACAACCGCGAATTCCTCACCCAGAACGCCCCCTCGTGGAACAGCAGGCTTTCCCTGCCGTTGAGCGTCATCTATTGCGACGTCAGCGGCCTCAAGCTCATCAACGACACTCTTGGGCATGATCAGGGGGACCGCCTGCTCATCGAGGCCAGCCGTCTCCTGCAACGGAGCATCCGCGCCCCGCACAGCCTCATCAGGCTGGGAGGGGATGAATTCATCATCATCCTGCCTACCTGTACCACCGATCAGGCCGAGGAACACACCCTCGCCATCCAGCAGTCCCTGCGGACCTACAACCGCAACAACAGCAGTCTGCCGCTCTTCCTCGGCATCGGCCATGCCACCTGGAACGGCGAAGACGCGGCGGATCTCTACAGCACCATACACGCCGCGGATATCCGTATGCAGGAAAAAAAGCGCCTGCACCATGCCGATGCCTTCACCTTCCTGCGCTGCTGGCTGGAATACCATACCGGAAAGCCCATCAGACAGCGGGATAGTCGCTGCTCCAGCCGCGCCTGAACACGGGCGGCGGAAGTGACAGAGACGTTTTTTCCCTGCCGGAGCGGCAACGGCATTGCGCTTGTCCCCGGAACAGGCTATATCCAGTGCGATTCTTCCACGCGCTCTCTGCGCAAAGGAGCTGCTTCATGGCGCTTGTACTGGGCACGGCGGGACACATCGATCACGGCAAGACCTCGCTGGTGCGCGCGCTGACCGGCATCGACTGCGACCGCCTCGAAGAGGAAAAACGACGCGGCATCACCATCGAACTGGGCTTTGCCTGGGCCGAGCTCCCCGATGGGGAACGGCTGGGCATCGTCGATGTGCCGGGGCATGAACGTTTCGTCAAAAACATGGTAGCCGGCGCGGCGGGGGTGGACTTCGTCATGCTGGTCATCGCCGCGGATGAAGGCGTCATGCCCCAGACCCGTGAACACCTCGACATCTGCACCCTGCTCGGCATCGACCGCGGCTTTGTGGCCCTGACCAAGTGCGACATGGTGGATGCCCAATGGCTCGAACTGGTACAGGAAGACATCCGAAATTTCCTCAAGGGGAGCTTTCTGGAAAATGCCCCCGTCTTTCCCGTCTCTTCCGTCACCGGCGAGGGGCTTGAGGCCCTGCGCGCCCATATCTACCGTTGCGCGGCCGAGATCCCGCCCCGCCGCCCCACGGACCTCTTCCGCCTGCCCATCGACCGCATGTTCGGCATGAAGGGGCACGGAACAGTGGTGACCGGCACCGTCATCTCCGGCGGTCTGGAAAGCGGGGAAGAACTCGTCGCCATGCCCGAAGGCATCGCCGTCCGCGCCCGCTCCCTGCAACGTCACGGCGCGCCCGCCGAAGTGGTGCGCGCGGGGCAGCGCTGCGCCGTCAATGTCCAGGGCACGGATACGGACAGCCTGCGCCGGGGACAGGTGCTGGCCCGTCCCGGCACGCTCTTTTCCTCCCGCCGCTGGCTGCTGCAGCTGACCTGCCTGCCCTCCGCGCCGCGCGCCCTGCGTCAACGCACGGAGGTCCACTTCCATCACGGCACGCAGGAATGCGCCGCACGCGTCGTCTTTTTCGATCGGGATCGCCTTGCTCCCGGCGAAAGCTGTCTGGCGGAACTGCGTTTCCCGCAGCCGCTGGCCGGCGTCTTCGGGGATCATTGCGTCATCCGGGCCTACTCGCCTCTGCGTACCGTGGCGGGCGGCAGCATCGTCTCCCCCCTGCCGCCGGAACTGCGCGCCCGCGACCCGCGCCGCGCCCATGATCTGGAACTGTTCCGCCAGCTTGCCAGCCTGGCGACGCCCGCCCGCCTGGCCGAGGACGGCGGCATGGCCCTTGTACTGGCCATCATGGACATCCGATACGTCATGGGCTGCGATGTCCCGACATTGCAGGCGCTCTCCGGTCTACCCGCCCCGCAATTGCATAAACTGCTCGTAGACCTGGCCTCACGGGGCAAGCTGATCTGCTGGAACCGCGAACAGCGCCAGTGGATAGACGGCGCGGCCTTCGATCAGCTCATGCAATGGGCCTGCGCGCGCGCCGCGGAGCTGCACCGCAAGCATCCTCTCAAGCCGAGCCACGGACAAGGCGCCATCTGCGCGGGCTGGAGCAAGGACCTCCCGCCCCGTCTGGTACAGCGCGTTCTGGAAAGCGCGGTCAAAAAAGGCTTGCTCGTCGCGGAAGGGGACGGCCTGCGTCTGCCCTCGCATACCGTCTCGCTGGCAAGCGATCAGCAGGGCCTGCGGCAGAAGCTGCTGGCGGCCCATGAAGCGGGCGGCATGGCCCCGCCCAACCTCAAGGACGTGCTGGCGGATCTGAACGTCAGCCAGAAGGACGCCGCCCCCATGCTGCGCCTGCTCTGCGAGGAAAAGGCCCTCGTCCGCGTGGCGGACGGCCTCTATTATGCCGCCGGGCCGCTGGAGGAGATCCTGTCCCGCACACGGCAGTGGTTCGCCAGCCACGACGATCTCGGCCTTGCCGGCCTCAAGGAGATCACCGGCCTGTCGCGCAAATTTCTCATTGCCCTGCTCGAATACATGGACAGGGAAAAGATCACCGTCAGAGTCGGCGACGCGCGGCATCTGCGCTCGCGTCAGCCGTCCTGATTCCCCCTCAACTCCTAAGAGGAGAAACGACATGCCTCAGAAGATCCTTGTTATCGGCGGCGTTGCCCTCGGCCCCAAAGCGGCCTGCCGCTGCAAACGCCTCCTGCCCGACGCCGAAGTGACCCTCATCGACGAGAACGTCAACATCTCCTACGGCGGTTGCGGCATCCCCTACTATGTCTCCGGCGAAGTGAACACGGTCAACGATCTGCGCGCCACGCCGTACAACGTCATCCGCGATCCCAAGTTCTTTGCCGAACTCAAGGACGTGACGGTGCGCATCCAGACGCGCGCCACCGCCATCGACCGCGCTGCCAAGCTTGTGCGCGTCAAAAACGTGGTCACCGGCGAGGAGGATACCCTCTCCTACGACAAGCTGGTCCTGGCCACCGGCGCAAGCCCGCGTGTGCCCCCTGTGGAAGGCCATGACCTCGGCAACGTCCTCTCCCTGACCCGTCTGGAAGCGGCGGAGACCATCCGCCATGCCTGCGAGAACGGGTCCGTCAAAGAGGCCGTGGTCGTGGGCGGCGGCTTCATCGGTCTGGAAGCGGCCGTGGCCCTGGCGGACATGTGGGGCGTCAAGGTCTCCGTGGTGGAGATGATGGATCAGATCCTGCCCGGCGTGCTCTCCGCCCAGCTCGCCCGCATGGCCGCCGTGGACTGCACCAAGCACAATACCGACGTGTACACCGGCGAGAAGGTACTGCGCCTGGAAGGCAAGGACGGCAAGGTCTGCAAGGTCGTGACCGACAAGCGGGAGATCGAAGCCCAGCTCGTCATCTTTGCCGCCGGTTTCACCCCCAACGGCCAGCTTGCCAAGGATGCCGGCCTCGACGTCACCCCCTTCGGCGCCATCACCGTCAATGAGTACATGCAGACCTCCGACCCGGATATCTACGCCGGCGGCGACTGCGTCTCCATCCCCAACCTCATCACCGGCAAACCGGGCTACCTGCCTCTGGGCAGCATGGCCAACCGGCAGGGTCGCGTCATCGGCACCAACCTTGCCGGCGGCAAGGCCACCTTCCCCGGCTACGTGGGAACCTGGATCGTCAAACTCTTCGACATGTCCTTCTGCGGCGTGGGCCTCACCATCGACAAGGCCCGCAAGGAAGGCTTCGACGCCGTGTCCGTCAGCGTGGAACAGGTGGACCGCGCCCACTTCTATCCCGAAAAAGAGCTCATGAGCCTGGAGATCGTAGTGGACAAGGCCAGCCGTCGCGTCCTCGGGATGCAGGGAGCCTGCACCGCCGGCGACGCCCTCAAGGCCCGCATCGACGCCGTGGCCGGTGCCCTCCAGTTCGCCAAACCCACGGTGGACGACATCTCCAATCTGGAGATCAGCTACGCCCCGCCCTTCGCCGGAGCCATGGACGTGGTCAACGTGGTGGCCAACGTGGCCGACAACGTGCTGGCCGGGCGCTTCACCCCCATCACCGCCGACAAATTCATGGAACTCTGGCAGAACCGCGCGGACAACAACGTCTTCTTCATCGACGCCCGCCCGGCCAAGGCCGGCAAGGCCGTGCAGGAACAGTACCCCGACTGGCACTCCATCCCGCTGGAAGAGATCCGCGCCCGCGTCAATGAAGTGCCCAAGGATCGCCCGGTGGCCCTCATCTGCAATACCGGCCTGCGCGCCTACGACACCCTCCTGGTGCTGGCCCGCCACGGCGTCACCGACCTCTGCAACAGCATGGGCGGTATGCAGGCCGTCATGAAAATGGGCCTCAAGCCCTAACAGCTGACAGGCACTCCCTGCGCTTGTAAACGGCCGGGGCCCCACGCGTCGCGCGAGGCCCCCCGGCCTCTCTTTGCAAGAGGATGTTTTTTGCGAGGGGGAGAGGGAAACCGTTTTGAAAAACGGTTCTCCCTCTCCCCCTCGCGCTCCCCCTCTCCCTTCCCAAAACTTTTGCTCGGGGCAACGCATGACAACGCAACCCCACAAGACATCACGCGCCTGTCGCGATCCACGACGACATGAAGACCACCCGCATGGCGGGTGGTCTTCTATTTCGCACCTTGGGTGCTCATCAACTGGCGGAAGCCATAAAAAAGGGCACGGGCGGGAATCCTCCGCCACGCGCCCTTGCGCTCCTGTGCGGGCAGCGCCGTTGCCTCGGAGGCTCAGGCTAATTGCCGCGATAGGTGGAATAGCCGTTGGCCGACATGGTGATGGGGATATGGTAATGTCCCGATCCCTCGATAGCGAAGATGATCTCCACAAAGGGATAGAGCGACGGCTCGTTATGGGCCTTGAAATAGGGGGCCACCTCGAAACGCAGCTTGTAGGTGCCGTCATTGCCCACGCCGGGCAGGAAGTTGCCCACACGGCCATTCTCGTCCGTCCGGCCTTCGGCCACCTTGACCCAGATGTCCTTGGCCGTATCGATCTTGAAAAGGACGATCTCCACTCCCGGGACCGGCTTACCGCGGGTGATGTCCAAAATATGCGTGGAAAGCTGATAGGCGTCCGCATGGGCGGCGGTCGCGCCCACCGCCAGCAGCGCCAGCGCCAGGCAGGCATGAACGAGCCACTTCATAAGACCTCCGTAAGGTTACAGGTATCTGTGCCAGTATGGCACGCCGGGTCCATGCGCGCCGTGATCGGGCGCACGCCCGAAAGAAAAAAGGGGCGGCGAGGGTCAACGTCCGTCGCGCTCTACGGCCAGATGCCAGACCAGCCGCCGCAGGGACACTACGGCAACGCCCTCCCGCCCGGCGGCCACCGGCCATTGCCGGAGGGCCTTCACGGTCTCGGGATAGGGGTGGCCGATGGCGATGGCCACGCCCTGCCGCTGTGCCTTGGCGGCCGCAAGGTCCAGCGCGGCCAGGATGGACGGGACCTTGCGGTCATTGTCCAGAAAAACGCTGCGCTCGGCCCCCACAAGCCCCTGCTGGAGGGCCTCCTTGCAGAGCACGGAATGGTTTTGCGTCATGCTGTCCAGCACGAACAGCCCCTGCCCGCGCAACAGGCTGCACAGCAGCCGACAGCCGTTGCGGCTGCCGGTAAAGCGCGACCCCATATGATTGTTGAAGCCGATGGCCGTAGGCAGGCGCGTAAAAGCGGCGTCCAGCACGGCACGCATCTCGCCGGCGCTCATATCGTCCGTCAGAGTATGCGGCCCGGCGTCCGGCTGTTTGCCGCGCTCGCGGCGCAGGGGCTGCATGGGCAGATGCGCGATGATGTCGATGCCGCGCTCCCGCGCCAGCCGCGCCACATCCTCCGCCCGCCGCGCATGGGGCCAGACGGCGAAGTTCACCGGGAACGGCAGAGCGGAAAGCTCTTCCGCCGTATCCAGCCGCTGTCCCATGTCGTCGATGACGATGACCAGCGAAGCCGGGCCCAGCGGCCGGGCCAAAGCGCCGAGCTGGGTCTCGTGCCCGGGGAAGCGGATCCGCAGGACGGGCTGTTCGTTGACTCGGGCTTCCAGACTGCCGTCATCCCTCCAGACGAGCTTTGGCTCTTCGTCAGGCTGCAGCAAGGGCGACTCCGCCTTCGGATGCAGGGAACGACGCCAGAGCGCCACCCGTTCCTGCATACCCAGCGCCAGCCGCAAGGGAGCGTTGGCCCCTTCCATGACGTATTCCGGCACGCCGTCGCCGCCGGGCGGGGGGACCTCATACAAACGAGCGTGGGGCACGCCTTCCGCCGCCCGTTCGAGGACAGCCAGGAAGGCCCGATGCCGCAGGGCCTGAAGATGCAGTCCCCCCTGCTCCCGTAGCAAGCGTGGCGCGCCGGGGCCTTCCTGCCCCAGCGACCAAAGCCCTATGCCCAGCGACAGGCCGAACCAGAACACGCCGAAGAGCAGCAGACGCCATGCTGTGGCGCGTCTGCCCGCTGTCCGGCGTGTCCCGGGGGAACTGCCCATATCCAGCATGGCCCGGCCGCTACTTGATGTTGCGCATCCGGGGCAGGCTCTTCACCAGATTGAGCGCCATGCGCAGCTGGTTGTCCCGTTCAAGCTGCTCGCGCCCTTCATTGGCCGCCTTGTCCTTGCCCTGGCCGCTCTGCTTGCTGTTTTCCAGATGGCGGTTGAGGTCCTTTTCCCGCACGAGGAAACGCTCGGTCTCCTTATCCTGTTCGCGGGGCGCCTCAAAGGGCACATCCACGTCCGGCACGATGCCTTCGGCCTGGATGGAGCTGCCGTTGGGCGTATAGTACAGGGCCACGGTCAGCTTGAGACCGGACTTGTCCATCAGCGGGATGAGATTCTGTACCGACCCCTTGCCGAAGGAGCGTTCACCGACAATCAGCGCCCGCTTGTGATCGCGCAGCGCCCCGGCCACGATCTCCGATGCCGAGGCCGAACCGGCATTGATGAGCACCACCAGCGGCACGTCGGCCATGTCGTCGGGCTGCTGCCTGGCCGTGTATACGCGCTGCATGGCATTGTCCCGCCCCTTGATGGACACGATGTCGCCGGAGGACAGGAACATGTCCGACACCTCGACGGCCTGATCCAGCAGACCGCCGGGATTGTTGCGCAGGTCGAGGACGATGCCGCGCAGGCCGTCCTTCTTGCTGTCCTTGATGGCCTGGGCCAGCGCCTTGCGCAGTTCTTCGGAAGTCGGCTCAGCGAAACGCGAGAGGCGCACCCAGTAGTAGCCGTCTTCCAGCTTGCGGGATTTGACGCTCACCAGCGGGATGGCATCCCGCACGATGCGCACGGTATGCGGCGTCTTGGAGTTGGTGCGCAGCAGGGT
>NZ_CALVHE010000071.1 GCF_944327235.1 uncultured Desulfovibrio sp. | reverse complement strand
GGGAACCCCTCCGCCGGCGCGGGAGGGGTTCCCCTTCCCCCCAAGCCCCCCATCCCTTCCCCAGCGCGCTTTTACCGCCCGGCCTGCCGCCGCCCGAGCGCGGGGGATGCTCTTCGTCCGCGCTCCGGCAACACGGGATTGTTGCAAGTTTTTGTGACCTATGGCATGGTATTTGTAACGAAAATCAGGTTGTAAAAGGGATACCGGCTCTCTATGGCATTGGAACTTCGTCAGCAGCTCAAGCTCTCGCAGCAACTGCGCATGACGCCGCAACTGCAGCAGGCCATCAAGCTGCTGCAACTTTCCCGTGTGGAACTGCTGGAGACCGTCCAGCAGGAACTGATGGAAAATCCCTTTCTGGAAGAGAGCGAGAACATCCCGCTGTCGGACGGTCAGGCCCCGGAGGAGACCCGCCCCTCCCGCGATGACGACACGCCCTATGCCGATGATCTTTCGCACAATGCCGACTGGGAAGATTACCTCGGAGAGTTCGCCAGTACGCCCCGCCTCGTCCAGCCCCGCGAGCACGAACTGCCGGAGGAGCTTTCCCCGCTGGAGGCCCGCTATGCCGCCAAGCCCTCGCTGGAAAGCCACCTCATGTGGCAATTGCGGCTCTCCACGCTGGACGACCGCCAGAAGGACATCGGGGAGGCCATCATCGGCAACCTCTCCTCGTCCGGCTATCTGCAGGCCAGCGTGCAGGACGTGGCGGAACTGACCAACGCCACCCCCGCGGAAGTGGAGACCGTCCTCGACCGCATCCATTTTTTCGATCCCGTGGGCGTCGCCGCCCGTGATGCGCGGGAGTGCCTGCTCATCCAGCTCCGCAACCTGAACTACGACAGGGACCCCATCCTCAAGGAGCTGGTGGAATATCATCTGGAAGATCTGGAAGCGCACCGCTACAAGCCGCTTCTCCGCAAGTTCCGGCTGGACATGGACACGCTGGGCGAATATCTGGACATCATCCAGAGCCTCGACCCCCTGCCGGGCGCGAGCTTCGGCGGCGGCGAGCCGACCTACGTCAGTCCGGATGTCTACGTCTACAAGATGGGGGACGACTTCGTCATCCTCCTCAACGAGGACGGCCTGCCGCAGCTGCAGATGTCCGAACTGGCCAAGCTGGACATCGACTGCGAGAACAGCGCGGAAAAGGACTACTGCGCCGACAAAATCCGCTCGGCCTCCTGGCTCATCAAGAGCCTGTACCAGCGGCAGCGCACCCTCTACAAGGTGATGGAGAGCATCGTGCGCCATCAGCGCCCCTTCTTTGAATACGGCGTCACCCACCTCGCGCCGCTCATCCTCAAGGATATCGCGGACGACATCGGTATGCACGAGTCCACGGTCAGCCGCATCACCACCAGCAAGTATGCCGCCACGCCGCACGGCATCTTTGAGCTGAAATTCTTTTTCAACAGCGGTCTGGAACTGGATGACGGCAGTCAGGTCGGTTCCGAAAGCGTGAAGGCGCTCATCAAGAAATTCATTTCGGAAGAGGACCCGCGTTCCCCCCTCAGCGACGAACGCCTGGGCGAGATGCTCAAGGATCACCTCAAGGTGACCATCGCGCGGCGTACCGTCGCCAAGTATCGCACGGCTCTGGATATCCCCTCGTCCTCGAAGCGCAGGGAACACTTCTAGGGCATTTTCCGTTTGGGACGTGAAGCGTTCCAAACCGTACGGCCTGACGTTTCGCGGAAAAACGTGTTTTTTCCGCCTGGTTTCGGTCGGGCGGCGTTGTGCCGCCGCCTCGCGTTTGCCGTTGGAAAGGACAAAACGCTCTATAACCCCTACTCCCGGAGGCCATATGAACATTTCCTTTGCCTTCAAGAACTTCGACGCGTCCGATCATCTCAAGAAGTATGCCCGCCGCCGCATGGAAAAGCTGGGGCGCTTCTTCGGCAAGTCCTCCGGTCTGGAAGTGGCCGTGGTGCTGACCGTGGACAAGTTCCGTCACCGCTGCGAGGTGACCGTCTCCGGCGAGGGGCTGCATATCAACGCCTCGGAGCAGACCTCCGACATGTATGCCGCCATCGACCTCGTGACCGACAAGGTGGAGGCCCAGATCAAGAAGCAGGTCTCCCGCGTCAAGGAGCAGCGCCGCAAGGCCCGCAACGCCGACGTGGATGTCTTTACCTACAATCTCGACGCCCAGCCCGACGAGGAAGTGCAGGCCGACGTGGTGGGCACGGACCGCTTCGCGCCCAAGCCGCTCCATCTGGACGAGGCCCTCATGCAGCTTGAGAACGTGGGAGGCGACTTCCTCGTCTTCATCAACGCCGAGACCACGCGCGTCAACGTGGTCTACCGGCGGCGCACCAGCGGCTTCGCGCTCATCGACCCTGTCCTCTAGCAGCGTACAGGCCCCCGCAAGGGGGCCTTTCCTCCTCGTGAGTTCTCCCATGACTACGCCCCCCCCCGCCGATACCGGCGCCGAGGCCCCCCGCGTGTCCAGCTCCGTCTGCATCGTGACCGGTCTGTCCGGCGCGGGCAAGAGCACGGCCCTCGGCGTTTTTGAAGACCTGGGCTATTTCACGGTGGACGGTCTGCCCGCGGCCCTCGCTCCCGACATGGTCGCTCTGATGGCGCGTCCCTCCATGAACCGTTACAAGGGCATGGCCCTCGGCATGGACATCCGCCAGAGCGCCTTCTTGGAAGACATCAACATGGCCCTGTCGCAGATGACGGGCGACGGCTACCGGCCCATGCTGCTCTTCCTCGAGGCCACGCCGCATGAGCTCATGCGCCGTTACGCCACCACGCGCCGCCCCCACCCGCTGGAGCGGGAAGGTCTCGGTCTGGAAGAGGCCCTTGCCGCCGAACGCGAACGGCTGGCCCCCCTGCGCGAGTCCGCGGATCTCGTGGTGGACACGAGCCGTTTCTCCATCCACGACCTGCGCCGCGCCATCCAGAAACGCTGGCGCGCCAAGGAGAAACTGCGCGCCATCCGTGTCAACGTGCTCTCCTTCGGCTACAAATACGGCGTCCCGCGGGAAGCGGATCTGGTATTCGACATGCGTTTCCTGCCCAATCCCTATTTCGAGTCGGCCCTGCGTCCCCTGTCCGGCAAGGACAAGGCCGTGGCGGACTATGTGCTGCATTCGCCGGGTGCGCAGGAGTTCTTTCAGAAATTGCGGGATCTGCTGTTTTTCATGCTGCCGCTCATGGAAGCCGAGGGACGTTACCGCGTCAGCATCGCCGTCGGCTGCACCGGCGGGCGTCACCGCTCGGTCGCCGTGGCCGAGGAGCTGACGCAGGCCCTGCGGCAGGCGGACTATACGGCCACGGTGGAACATCGCCATCTTGAACTTGGCTGAAAAAGCTGGCACGCTGTGTAGAGCATCTTGCCCTTGAAAAAGGCAAGATGCGAGGCGGCGGCACAGCGCCGCCCGGCCCAAACCAGGCGGGATGACCGCGCTTTTTCCGCGAAACGACAGGCCGTATGGCTGGAAACGCGAAGCGTTCCAAACTGGAAACGCTCAAGAGAAATTTCCCCAACAGTCAGAAGGGCAAGGTGAATCATGGCAGAAGATCAGAGTAGCCCCGCACAGGTCGGCATCATCGTGGTGGCCCATGCCGATTACGGTTCGGCCATGCTGCGCACGGCGGAATTCATTCTCGGGACCTTGAACGACTGCACCTCCATCAGCGTCGACATCGCGCAGGAAGTGCCGGAGACCGTCAGACGGCTGGACGATGCCGCCCAGCGCCTCGACAAGGGAGCCGGCGTCATCATCCTGACCGACATGTTCGGCGGGACCCCCACCAATCTGGCGCTCTCGCTGCTGGGCAACCATCATGTGGAAGTGGTGACCGGCGTCAACCTGCCCATGCTGCTCAAGGTCTTCAGCAGCCGTACCAGGAGCCTGGAAGAACTGGCCGAACTGGCCGGTGAAGCGGGCACCAAGGGCATCGTGGTGGCCGGCAAGATGCTGCGCAACAAGACGCGCGAAAAGGCGGAAAAGACTGACAAGTCGGACAAGGCGGGCACGCAGGCATGACATGGTTTCGGGTGGACAACCGTCTGGTGCACGGACAGGTCATCGAAGGCTGGCTCCCCTATGTGGCCGCCCGCCATCTGGTGGTGGCCAATGACGCTATGGCGCGGGACGACTTGCGGCAGCAGATCACCCTGCTCGCCGTGCCGCAGAACGTGGAAACGCATTTCGTCATGCTGGAAGCCCTGCCCGCGACCTTGCAAGCCTGCGGCGACGACGCTCTGGTGCTTTTCGAGGACTGCAAGGATGCCCGTCAGGCCAGTGACGCCGGTATCCCCATGAAAAGCCTCAATATCGGCAATCTCCACTACGGCCCCGGCAAAAAACAGCTTTTGCCGCATGTCGCTGTCTCCGAGCAGGACAGCGAAGACTTGCGTACCCTGCTGGATCGCTGCATCCAGCTGGATTTCCGTTGCGTACCTTCCGAGAAGGTGAGGGATTCCATTGAACAGCTTCTTTGATATGGCGTCGCGGGGGATCCCCTACGCTTTTTTTTTGTCCTGCTCGGCGTCTTTCGTCATACGCTGATCTTTCGCCTCGTTGACCGGCCGCTGTTCGCGGCGCTGCTCATGGGGCTGCTGACCGGGGACTGGCTGCTGGCCCTGCCGCTGGGCATCACACTGGAACTGCTCTGGCTGGATGTGGTGCCGCTGGGGAGCGTCGTCCCGCCGCAGGGCGTGCTGAGTTTCCTGCTCATGTTCCCGCTGGCGCGGCAGTATGGCTGGTCCGCGCCGGGGGCGCTGCTGCTGCCGCTGCTGCTTGCCGTTTTCGCCGCCTATGCGGCCGCCTTTGCCGAACGCAGCCAGCGTGTCCTGCTCAACCGCGTCATGCCCGCCGTGGAGGACTATTGCCGCACAGGGCGCGGCTGCCCGCCGGGCGGCGCGCTGCTGCTGGGCATCTCCCTGCGCGCCTGCTGGCAGTTCGCCCTCTATCTGGTCTGCTTCGTCGGACTGGCGCTGATCTTTGAAGGGCTGGACTCGCAACGGCGCGGCCCCCTGCTGCGGACCATCAACTGGCCCATGATGTACGTCGCCGCCATGCTCGGCGCGGTGCTTTCCCTCCGCGTCCGCAGGGCCTACGGCGTGCTGCTGGCCAGCCTGTGCCTTGCCGCCGTGGCGCTGATCCTCGAGTACAGCCTGTGACCCGCGCCATGACCGACAACGCGCCGCCCTTCCGCTTCTTGACAGGGCAACGACATTCACCTACTATTTTCCTCCGCGCGCTCGTAGCTCAGTTGGATAGAGCGATAGCCTCCTAAGCTGTAGGCCGCAGGTTCGATTCCTGCCGGGCGCACCACATATTTTCAGGACGTTACATGCTGCTGCGTGTCACGTCCTTTTTATTTTTGCGCCGAAAAAAGTTTGCTGGTGCCCATATGGTGTCCACCCCTTCGGCATATCCTTCGGATCTTTTCCCCCTGTGAGCCGTCACGCAACTTGAGAACGAACAGACCTGCCTTTTCTTTTGCCTGAAAATTTGCTTGGATGACAGCCGGAGCATTTTGCCTTTGAAAAGGGCAAAACGCGAGGCGGCAGCGCAGCGCCGCCCGGCCCAAACCAGGCGGGATGACCGCGTTTTTCCCGCGAAACGCCAGGCCGTATGGTTTGGGATGCGGACGTTTCAAACTGAACATGCTCCAAGAAAAAACGTATGACGGACACTCTCCCCGGAACTGCAAGACCTCCCTCATTTGCATGAGTATGCCATGTTCAATCGCTACATCTGGAACAACTATCTCGATGCCGGTGGGAAGCATATCGTCCACATCTTTGCCGAGAGCCTGACAAAGGGCATTACCGAGCGATACGTTGAGACGATAAAAAAATTACGCAGCGTATATTGTCCTGATCGTGCCGTTATTGAGGAAGCCGCACAGCAATTGCGCGATCTTGCCCGCGATATGGCTGAGGATCCTACTCCCATACGCCGGGGAAAAACATGCGCGCAAGGATCAGCGCTGGAATCTCTTTATAACGAGATAGATGCAGGGGAGGATCTATCCGAAAATCATATTTTTTCCTGCTTTGCAGGAAGTCTTGACTATTTTACCACTTCCCTCTCCATTTCATCTCCTGACGTATTCATACCGTATTATTTTAAATATAACTTTAACATATTTGAGAAGATAGCTCATGAATTCGGCATACGGATCAGTCCAATTCCATATAAAAAAGAGTATCGCAAAAGATTTTTCTACTATGCGGATATTTGCCGTTCACTGCACGGATTCAGGGAGATGTACGGCCTTTCTCCGTATGAGCTATGCGCGTTCCTCTATGATTTTGCCCCAAACTATTTGGGAGGGAGCAAGAGCTTTATCATTGAAAACCTTCCCGAACCCAAAGGATTCTTTTGCATCGGCGGTTCTGAAAATGATTTTTTTCTGAAAAACAAAAAATCCGATATCATATGCTGGCAATGCAATCCGGAAGCTCTGGCGGGAGATATGGCGATAATGTATCTGCGCAGCCCCATCAGTGCAATGGATTCCATATGGCAAATCGTCTCAACCGGCTTCAACGATCCATTTTTCTATTACTACAGATGTGCATACATAGAAAAAATCAAAAGTATTACACGGATATCATTAAATAAACTCCGTAATGATACAGTTTTTCAAAAGCTTCCCATCGTCAAAAAGAATATGCAGGGAATAAACGGCGTGGAAATACTTCCATCAGTGTATAATCACTTATTGGATTTGGCAGGATGCGACCTTCAACGAATTGAATATGCTCAGGAAAATGCCGATGAGCTCTACGCAGTGGAAAGGGATGTGGAGCAAAAGCTTGTCAAGCCTTTTCTTGCGCGACTTGGGTATGCCGAGGAAGATTATCGGCAACAGCTTTATATTGAGATCGGCAATCACAATTTTGCGCTGATCCCCGACTTTGCCATCCTGCCCAAAGTAACGTCTGAACATCATTCAGCATACATCTTGCTTGAGGCAAAACTTTCCATCCCTTCTGAAAAAAAATTGAAGGCGGCCAAAAAGCAAGCCAGAAGCTATGCAAAACAGCTTGGCGCAGCCTATTGTGTGGTCGTCGCCAAGGAAGGCGTCTGGATCTCACGATCAGAAGATGACTACACTGCCGACATTTTCACATCATACTGGAAAGACATTTACGATCCGGATACCTTTTCACAGGTAGCAAAACTCATAGGAAATTACAAAAAACATAAAGCGAGCCATGAATCGAAACCGCTTTGCCTTGATCCACGCAACGCAATTTCGCAAGAATGATTTTTGCGTCCAGCAATCACCACCCATGCGGTGAGATCTTCCGTTCCTAGAGCGGATCCGCATTGAAATCGTGTCCAATTTCCATGCTGACGCTGCCCTCACACTACGGAAAAAGCGTGGTTTTTCCGTGTGTTCGGTTGCGGGTAGTCGCTCTCGCGACTACCGGAGCAATCCACATTTTCAATGTGGAATTGCTCTATCCCATCTTCTTGCATAAAACCCTCTGGCAGGGTCTGTTGACGCCATTCGCCGCCTGTCTGCGGAGAAGGCCCCCCTCCCCATCGGACCGTATCCGCAGCGGCAACGAGGGGCAGCGGCGGCAGCGCTGTTACCCGCACGGCGAGGACATTTCTTGTGGCTGAAGGGCCTCCTCCGGCGGAGACTCAGGGGCCGTGCGCTCTGTTTCCTCTCCCCGGGAAGGACCGGCAGGCGAAGGGAAGCCTTTCAGGTCGTCGCGCTCTTGCCGCCTCCCGGATATGGCGCGCCGGGGCGGCGCGGCAAGCGCGTCCGGCATTGACCCGCTACCTGTTTGCGGATATTTTTTTGTCGAATGACGCACATGCCAGCGTGCCGACCGCGCGCGGCATCGAAGGGGGACCAATGACGCAGCAGGCGGAAGTCGACGGCGAACACAACACCGTGGTGCAGATCAGCGGGAGCGGGAACCAGGTGCAGCTCGGCGGTCGGCGGCTTTCTCTCACCCTGCCCGGAGACGTCGCCCGGCCGGGGGCGCAGTCCGACACGCTCAGCATGTTCTACCCCGGTTCCCGAAGCACGACGTTCATCGGGCGGGAGCGGGAACGGAAGATGCTCGACGCCTTTCTGGATGCCGAGGCTCCCCTGTCCTTTCTGGTGCTGACCGGCGATGGCGGGAGCGGCAAGACCCGTCTGGCTCTGGAACTGTGTCTTGCGCGGCGTGAACTGGGCTGGGAAGCCGGATTCATCAGCTCGCGGGAACTTGACGATGCCGACGCCGGTACCGGACGGCACGGCGACAGGGACACGCTGATCGTGGTGGATTACGCAGCCAGTCGGGCGCAGCAGCTCCGAGACGTGCTGCGCGCGCTGAGCAATCAGCCAGACTCCGGCCGCCGTCTGCGTTTCCTCCTGCTGGAACGTACGGCCAAGGACGACGCGGGCTGGCTCTCAACGCTGCTCGGTGATGGCGGGGAGCGGAGCCATGCCGTCCGCCGCCTCCAGTACGGCAACTCCCCCCATGCCCTGTCCCCGCTGACCGGACGCGAGACCCTCCTTGCGCTGGCGCGGGATTTTCTGACGGCGCTCGGTCGCCCGGACGACGCATGGCAGCGGGATGAGGACCTTGTGCGGCGGCTGCTGGACGCCGCCTGGGGCGGGAACCCCCTGTACCTCATGCTGGCGGCCTATACCATGCTCTACCGCGACGATCGCTCCACGACATGGACACGGGAAAAGCTGGCCGAGGAATTTGCCGGAAAGGAAATGGAGCGCATCAGGGGGCAAGCGTCCGCCCGCGGGCTTGACGGGGACTTTCTCGTGGAACTGGCGGCCTGCGTCACCCTCGCGCAGGGCGTCACAAAGGAAGAGTTTGACGTCTGGGCCAAAAAAATCCATGCCGCCGAAGGGATGAGCGACCGTTGGCGAAGCTATGTGGATGCCCTGCCTGAAGTTTTGCCCCATCAGCCGGAGGGAGAGGAAGACCGGCACCCCCCCTGCGGCCCGACATCATCGGTGAAGCCTTTGTGCTGCGCGCCCTCCAACACAGAACGGATCTGCTCCTTGACTGCCAGAAGGCATTCGGCCCGGCCGCGCTCGACACCCTGCTGCGGCTGGGCCATGATTTCGGCAATGCCCACGCGAAACCCCGACAGTGGCTCGAGGCCGTGCTGGAAACGTGCGACACGCCGAAAAGTGTGGCCGATCTGTACGCACGGATGCCCTCCCCCAGCCTTCCCTTGCGTGATCTTGCCCTGAAGGTGACGGAAAAATGGCTGGCGTCCGCGGCCTCCGGACAGACGTCCCCCGCGACATACGCCGCCATGCAAGGGAGTCATGCGCTGGCGCTGCACAACATGGGCCGACATCGGGAAGCGCTGGTAGCCGCACAGGAGGCGGTCTCGATGTACCGTGAGCTGGTTGCGGACAATCCGGACGCCTTCCGGCCCGCGCTTGCAGGCTCCCTGAACAATCTTGCTGCGATGTTGAGCGATGTTGGGCGGCATCAGGAGGCGCTGGCAGCCGCACAGGAGGCGGTCACGATGTACCGCGAGCTGGTTGCGGACGATCCCGACGCCTTCCGGCCTGATCTGGCCATGACCCTGAACACTCTCGCCAACAGATTGAGCGACCTCGGTCGGCATCGGGAGGCCCTTGAGGCCGCACAGGAGGCGGTCTCGATGTACCGTGAGCTGGTTGCGGACAATCCCGACGCCTTCCGGCCTGATCTGGCCATGTCTCTGAACAATCTCGCCAACATATTGAGCGACCTCGGGCAGCATCGGGAGGCCCTTGAGGCCGCACAGGAGGCAGTCACGATGTACCGCAAACTGTATGCGGACAATCCCGACGCCTTCCGGCCCGCGCTTGCAGGCTCCCTGAACAACCTTGCTGCGATGGTGAGCGACCTCGGGCAGCATCGGGAGGCCCTTGAGGCCGCACAGGAGGCGGTCACGATGTACCGCGAGCTGGTTGCGGACAATCCCGACGCCTTCCGGCCCGATTTAGCAGGCTCCCTGAATAATCTCGCCGGTATCTTGAGCGCCCTCGGTCGGCGTCAGGAGGCCCTCGAGGCCGCACAGGAAGCAGTCTTGATGTACCGCGAGCTGGTTGCGGACAATCCGGACGCCTTCCGGCCCGCACTTGCAGGCTCCCTGACCACTCTCGCCAACATATTGAGCGACCTCGGGCAGCATCAGGAAGCCCTCAAGGCCGCACAGGAGGCGGTCACGATGTACCGCGAGCTGGTTGCGAACGATCCGGACGCCTTCCGGTCTGATCTGGCCCTGTCCCTGAACAATCTTGCCAACAGATTGAGCACCCTCGGTCGGCATCGGGAGGCCCTTGAGGCCGCACAGGAGGCGGTCGATATTCGCCGCAAACTGTATGCGGACAATCCGGACGCCTTCCAGCCCGCGCTTGCCAACTCCCTGACCACTCTCGCCAACAGATTGAGCGACCTCGGGCAGCATCAGGAGGCCCTCAAGGCCGCACAGGAGGCGGTCAATATTCGCCGCAAACTGTATGCGAACGATCCGGACGCCTTCCGGCCTGATTTAGCAGGCTCCCTGAACAGTCTTGCCGGTATCTTGAGCGTCCTCGATCGGCATCAGGAGGCCCTCAAGGCCGCACAGGAGGCGGTCGACATTCGCCGCAAACTGTATGCGAACGATCCGGACGCCTTCCGGCCTGATTTAGCAGGCTCCCTGAATAATCTCGCCGGTATCTTGAGCGACCTCGGCCAGCATCGGGAGGCCCTCGAGGCCGCACAGGAGGCGGTCGATATTCGCCGCAAACTGTATGCGGACAATCCGGACGCCTTCCGGCCCGCGCTTGCAGGCTCCCTGAACAACCTTGCTGCGATGGTGAGCGACCTCGGGCAGCATCAGGAGGCCCTTGAGGCCGCACAGGAGGCGGTCACGATGTACCGTGAGCTGGTTGCGGACAATCCCGACGCCTTCCGGCCCAATTTTGCAGGCTCCCTGACCACTCTCGCCAACAGATTGAGCGACCTCGGCCAGCATCGGGAGGCCCTCGAGGCCGCACAGGAGGCGGCGGATATTTTCCGCACGCTGGACAGGGAGGGCGGTTTCGTGCCGTTGTCCCACTTTGTAATCATCTTGCGGACGCTTTCCCGTTGTCTGCGCGCGGTTGACCAGGATGACAGCGACATCGTGAGGGAATTGCGGAGCCTGGAAGATGTCCGCAAGAAAAACCGCATATCCTGAAGGAGATGGTATGATGGATTTCAACGCACTGGTGGATATAGTCGTCCCCGCAGTGATCCGGGGAGGGGCCACCCAGCTTGGCAAGGGCATTATGGAAAAGATCCAAAATCTGGTAAGTCCCTGGCTGGATGCGGCATATGCGCGCCTTTTTGCACGCTATGTCCAGACCCCCGACGAGGTGACGACCACGGAAAAAAAAGACCTCAATCTGCAGCTTGCCAGGCTGCTTGAACAAAATCCCGAACTGGCGCAACAGATCGAGGATATCCTGAAAAGCGCCCGGCAGGAAAACATATCCCAGACCATCACGCAACACGGTTCGGGCAATCAGGCGATACAGATCGCCGGGTCGCACAATCAGGTCTCGCGCTAGTGCGTTTTGCCGTTTTCAAAGGCAAAAGCCGGGGCGGCGGCACTGCGCCGCCCGGCCGAAACCAGGCGGAATGACCGCGTTTTTCCCGCGAAACGGCAGGCCGTGCGAAGTGGCGCGCGGAGCGTTCTACCCTGAATACGGCCGGAGCGGCTCCGCTTTGCCTCTTGGCCGGGTCGAAGCGGGAAAACGCGCTCGCTCCGGCATGTGACGACGAGGAGACATTGCGCGCGGCTCCAGGCGGCCGCCTGCTCACGCTGTCGGCCAAGCATCCTCGACGCAACGCGGCACAGGCCGGACATGTGGGGAAGCCCTCTCCGGGGGCTTCCCTTTTTTCTTTCCCTCTCTCGTTGGCTGGCGGATGCTGCCCGGCGGTGGGGGAGCTTCTTTTTCTTTCCTTCTTTCGCTGGCTGGCGGCTGTTGCCCGGCATCCGCCAGCCAGCGAAAGAAAGAAAAAAGAAAACAAGCCCCCTCTTCCCACCCCATCCCGCCGGGGACCATCCACCGCGCCCGGCTCGCTGGGCTGGTGGGTCTTGTCCCGGCTTGTGCTCCGACCAGCAGGGAGCATTTTCCCCGGTCTGGCTTGCGAGGATGGACAGACGACGCGACACGCAAGCCGTCCCTTCGCCCGCTGGTCCCCCGAATATGTCCCAAAAGGGGGATGACCACGCCCTGCCCCGCTGGGTTGGTGGGCTTATCGCGGCCCATGCTCCGGTCAGTGGGGAGCAATCATCCCCCATCCCCAGCACCGTCTTTCCGGCACAGTGCACCGACTCAACAAAGGAAAGCCGTTTTCCCCGCTCCACAGCAGGGGATGACGTACCGCTTGCAAAGTGGGAACGACGGTTCCGTTTGCTGACGTAAGCGCGGCAGGGCGCGGAGGAGATCGCCGCCCCGCAGGGGCGGAAGCTCCGACGCCGGACGGACGCTCGTCCCGCGTCCTCGCGGGACAGCGGGAGGCCGAACGCCCGCTGCCGCGCGGCAGGGAGGAGGCCAATGGTACGCCTCGCGTATCCGGGCTGTCCGTCAGGGATGACTGCCCCCAACGCGGGGTAAGGGGTCGTAGGGGGCAAGGGGCTGCGCAAGCCCCTGCCCCCTGCCGCCAGCCGCGCAGGCTACCAAGCCCGGACGCCGGGCAAAAGCCGCAAACCAGCGGAAGATAAAAAAGAAGGGTCATGACTAGCAGAGAGTCCATAAAGAGGCTAAAAGCAAGTTATGACAATGAAAAACAAGTAC
>NZ_CALVHE010000070.1 GCF_944327235.1 uncultured Desulfovibrio sp. | reverse complement strand
TTGACGCTCACCAGCGGGATGGCATCCCGCACGATGCGCACGGTATGCGGCGTCTTGGAGTTGGTGCGCAGCAGGGTGAGCTCCACTTCCGTCCCCTTGGGACCACGGATGCGCGAAGCCACCTCGGACAGGGAAAGCTCCTGCGTGGGCTGGCCGTTGATGGAAAGGATGAGGTCGCCCGGCTGCACCCCCGCCCGGAAAGCCGGGGTATCGTCGATGGGCGTGAGCACCGTCACCTGCCCGTTCTCCAGCGTCATTTCGATGCCGACGCCGAAAAACTCCCCGGCGGTGTTCTCGTGCATCTCCTTGTATTCTTCCGGCGTCATGAAGGTGGAATGCGGGTCCAGCGCCGACAACATGCCCTTGAGCGCTCCATTGATGAGATCCGCCCGGCTCACGTCCTTGACGTAGTTGCGCTCCACCAGATCAAGGACCTGACTGAAACGCCGCAGATCCTCATATTTGGCGTCGGGTGCGGACGCGGCGGCGGCAAGGACCGGCGAACCGCCGCCCAGCAGCGCGAGTCCCAGCAGCGCGCTGCACAAAACAGATAGGGTACGCATGAATTAGGCCTCCTGGTCGCCCGGCCGCCTGTATGCGGCACGGGCGGAATACGCATCTTGCCCGCTTTCCCCTCAAATTGCAATGTGGCCCGGCCCCCGGCGGCAGCAAAACGCGGCGCATACAGCCGCTAAGCCGTATGCGCCGCGCATATCATCCGTCAGGGGGCCTGGCGGCCGGACGGCATTACTTGTTCAGGCAGCAGGCGTCGTCCACCTTGAAGAAGGCCGCGGCGCCGCCCCCGCACACGGGGCAGGAGTCACAGGGACCTTCGTGGGTGTAACCGCAGACGCGGCAGACATAGTAGTCGGTGGAAGCCAGACCCTTGGGATCGGCCAGAGCCTTCTTGTACAGGTTGGCGTGCACTTCTTCCACCTTGTTGGCGAAGTCGAAGTACTTGGCCACGGCGGTGTTGCCTTCGGCCTCGGCGTCCTTGATCATCTCGGGGTACATCTTGGTGAACTCGTAGGTCTCCCCTTCGATGGCGGCCTTGAGGTTCTCTTCGGTGGTGCCGATGTGCCCGGCATTCTTCAGATGGGCATGGGCATGGATGGTCTCGGCGGCGGCGGCGGCGCGGAAGAGCTTGGCCACCTGCGGCATACCTTCCTTGTCCGCCACGGCGGCAAAGGCAAGGTATTTGCGGTTGGCCTGGGATTCACCGGCAAAGGCAGCCATCAGATTTTCCTGGGTCTTGCTCATGGTATGTCTCCTTGGAAAGGTGTTGTCGTTATCAGGAACAGTTCCTGTTTACTGAAATCCCCATTCCTTGTAAAGCATTTTTTTCCAAAATCCCATTTTTTTCTTGCGCGGCTCCGACGGCCCCGGCTTGTCAGCGGAGCGGAGGCGAGCTATACAGAGTGGGGCGCTTCGCCCTTCTCACACGACCGGCCGCTTGCCGTCCAAGAACCTTTTCGCATGAGTCGTTATCCCGTCCCCGCCGTTTTTCCCGACCAGCCCCATCAGGCCGAGCTCGTCATCCGGCGCAGCCGCTTCCTGGCCCATTGCGCCCGCACCACCGGCCATGCCGAAGCGCGGGCCTTCGTGGAACGTATCCGGGCCGCCCACGCCGACGCCACCCATAATTGCTGGGCCTATGTGGCCGGTCCGCCGGAACAGACGGCGGAGATCGGCTTTTCCGACGACGGTGAACCGCACGGCACCGCAGGTCGTCCCATGCTGCAGATCCTGCTTCACTGCGGCATTGGCGAGCTTTGCGTCGTGGTGACCCGCTGGTTCGGCGGCGTCAAACTGGGTACGGGCGGCCTCGTGCGCGCCTATCAGGACAGTGTGCGCGCGGTGCTGGCCGAACTGCCGCAAGAGGAGCGCGTCCCCCGCTGCCGTGCCCGCGTCCGGGTGGAATTCGCCCATCTGGACAGACTGCACCGCCTGTTGCCGGACGTGGAAGCGCGGCTTCTCGACGAAAGTTATGACGCTGCCGCCAGCCTGACCGTCAGTCTGCCCCGTGCGCGCTGGGATGAATTTACGGCCCTGCTGGCCGGGCGCACCGACGGCCGGGCTGAATGCAGCCTGCTGGAAGATCCGCCCGCCTGAGTCGGGCCAGTCGGCCATCACTCTCTGTCCGGGCGCAGGGCGCGGGCATAGGCCCGCCAGAGCGCCTGCGTCAGACGCTGCGCCGGACCCGGCCCGGCGTACAGCAATTCCGCGTGGATCCCCCGCAATATGCCGGTGAAGGCCAATGCGGCCTCAGCAGGCGACATCCCCAGCGGCGCGCTCGCCGTCTGTCTGAGCAACGCCTCCTCCACCCGTCGGACCAGCTCGGCGGAAAAGACCTGATCCCGCTCGCGGATGTGCGCCGCCAGCGAAGCCGGCGGCAGATAGATGCTCCGCAGGAGGAACGGCAGATGCAATGAGCTCTCGAAGCGACCCGCCGTCTCTTCGAGGTAGCGCCGCAGACCGTCCGAGGCGGACGCCTCCGGCGTCATGGCCGCCATGAGTTCCTGGAGCTCCATGCGCACCGCCTCGTCAAATACGGTGCGAAACAGATCTTCCTTGCTGCGAAAATGCGCGTAGAGCGACGGAGCCTTGATGCCGACAGCGGCCGCGATGGCCGAGAGCGGCGTGGCCGTATAGCCCTGCTGGCCGAAAAGCCGGATGGCGGCCAGCCGTATGTCCCGCGCGGACATGGTCAGTAGTCCAGGGCCTGCCGCAGGCTGTCCGTACAGACGAGATGCGCCGTATCCAGCACCACCAGCATACCCGCCTCAGTGATGACCATGCCGGAGATGGCCTCAATCTCAGCCCCACCGTAGAGCGAGGGCGGCTCCTTGATGTCGCTTACGGCGTAGCTGTGCACATGGCCGATGGAATCCACGAGGAAGCCCACCACCATGCCGTTGATCTCCATATTGATGATCCGCGTCCGCTTGTCGTACGGACGCCGGGGGATGCCCAGACGCGCCCGCAGGCTGACCACCGGGATGACCAGCCCGCGCAGGTTGATGACGCCTTCCATCTCCTGCCCGGCACGCGGGACGCGCGTCATGTCCTGCGGCAGGAGGATCTCCCGCATCTTGAGGATGTCCACGCCGAAAAGCTGACCATCAAGATAGAAGGTGCCGAATTGGATGACGCCTGATAAGCCGGTGCTGCCCGTCTGCATGGTATGCCTCGCTGGGAAGTTTCCTAACGCTTGTTAGCTTCTCTCTACGCTTTCCCCATCCAGCCGTCAACAGGCGGCCAGCACGGCGCGCGCAACAGGAACGAATGCGGTGCGGAAGGCGAACAAGCGCACCGCCGGGAAAAGGAAGGAGAACAAGGAAGGAGCTGATGCTCGAGCGCTTTGCCAGTGAAAAAGGCAAAACGAGAGACGGCGGCGCAGCGCCGCCCGGCCCACACCAAGGGGAAAAACCGTTTTCCCGCGAGGCGACAGACCGTACGGTTTGGAGCGTGGAGCGCTTCAAGCTGAAAATGCTCTCAGACGCCGTACGGAAACCGCAACGGCTATCTTGCCCGACGCCGTTCGCGGTCGTTGCCTACCGGGCGAAAGGAACGGACTATCCCGCCGGTGAAGGCCGCTTTACGAGGACGGAGAAAACAACCAGAGAAAAACGCTGGATCAGGAACGCCAGCGCACGCCGCTCAATCTGCGACGCCGCTAGCCAGCGGGAGGTCCACCCGCACGCCAAACCAGGCGATGCGCGCCCAGTCCGCTCTTTCGGAAGCGAACACGTCAGGACGCGGCACTTCCCCCATGCTGACGCGCGCCTCGACGCCGGACGGCAGGGAGATGTCCGGCAAAGAGTCGTGCAGCGCGGACGGATCGAGCCGCCCCTCCTCTCCTTCGGGGACGCTCCAGATGCCGAGCGAACGCACGAGCGCCCCCATGCGGCACCGCTCGCGCAGGACATTTTCCACAGCGGCGGCCTCGCTGCCGCGCACCCGATAACGCGCCGTGAACCGTTGCTGTCCGTTCGCTCCTTCCCGGCGGCAGAACAGGAACTCCAGTCCCTGCGGTCGGATATCCGCCGCACGCAGCAGATCCCCGCACTCCTGCGCCGTCCCCGGCGCTACCGGCAACAAACGAGGCAGACCGGGAAGAACGGCCGGGGGCACAGACAAGGTCTGCCCGTCCGCGGCGGGACAGGGAGCGACCGCTCCCCCTCCCCACCACAGCAGGCAAAGGCAAAAGATCCCCCAGCGCCGCAACGGCGAGGACTCAGCGCTTGGGCTTGGCCGGAGCGGCTTCATTGGCTTCCAGACGCTGCATGGCCTGCGTCACGGTCTGCCCCGGCCGGATGCATTCCGCTTCACGCCGGGCGTCCTCGGCCTGTTCCATCTCTTCCAGCAGGGAATCCACCAGTTCCTCATCCTGCGGCGGATCCGCTTCGGCGGCCAGATCCTGCAGGGAGTGGGAAGCCAGCGACATCTCTTCCGGCGTGAGATCCGCAGGCGGCCAGTCGCCGCGTCCTTTCGCCGCCGGAGCGGGCGCGGCCTGAACGGGTGCGGCGGCCTGAGCACCGGCAGCCGCAGCTGCGCCAAGGGCCGTCTTCTGCAAGGCCTGAGCGACCATCTGGGCAAAGGCTTCCGTGGGGGTCGGCGTCTCGGGCTGGGGAGGCGTGCGCTCCTCCGTGCCGACGCTTACCTTGTCCTGCACGGCGGGAGCGGCCTCGCGGGCCAGTTCGCCGGCGCGCAGATCATCCTCGGTCTCCTTGTCCAGCTCCACGCGGGGCACATCGTGCCATTCGGGGGAGGCCACGTCATCAAGATCGATGACCTCTTCCGCCTCGTCATCTTCCAGATTCAGGGGGACGCCGTTGACGTCCGTCGGCGGCAGGTGCTGCGGCATCCGTCCCAGCGGGTCAGGCCCGAAGCGATTGCTCCCGTGCGTCCCGTCGCCCAGAAAGACCAGCCCCAGCGACACCACGGCCAGCGCTTCCACCACGGCCAAGCCGCCGGCGCAGATATTCAGCACCATGCGCGGCAGTTCGGCGTCGACGACCTGCCAGGCCGTCAGCAGCCAGCAGCAGATGGCCGCCAGCCCCGGCACCAGCGCCGCGATGACCCAGCGCCCGCTGGCATCCATATCGTGCAGGCGCCGGATGGTCACGCAGACGGCCGGGATCAGCAGACCGAGCCAGATGATGCACAGCAGCAGACGCAGCAGCAGACGCGGGATCTCCTCCCCGGCGGGCAGCGGCTGCGCCCAGAGGCCGGGGAACATCTGATCCAGCGCCAGCATGAGCCAGACGAGCAATACGGCCAGCGGCAGGGCCAGCAGGGAGAACAACCAGAACTCCCCTCTGTCGGCCCGCCCCTCATGCTCCAGAAAACCGGAGCCGAAACAGTGTTTCCAGACGCTCAACAAGCGCATGATATGTCCTTGTGGCTGAATATGACGGATAGGTGACAGTCTCAGCAGCGTTCCTGCCAGGACTGCACGGTATTCTTGAGCAGCATTGCGATGGTCATGGGGCCGACCCCGCCCGGTACCGGCGTGATGGCCGCCACCTTGTCCTTGAGGGCGTCAAAGTCGGCATCCCCGCACAGCCCCTGCGGGGTACGGTTGATGCCCACGTCGATGATGACGGCCTTTTCGCTGACCATGTCGGCGGTGAGCATCCTGGGCTTGCCCACAGCCAGGAAGATGAAGTCCGCGGCGCGGCACTGCTCGGCCAGATCGGGCGTGCGCGAATGGCAGACCGTGACCGTGGCGTCCCCGTATTCGCCGGGGCGGCCCAGCAGCATGGCCAGAGGCTTGCCCACGATGTCGGACCGGCCGAGCACCACGGCCTTCTTGCCCTGTGTGGGCAGCTTGTAATAACGCAACAGCTCGATGACGCCCGCGGGCGTGCAGGACATGAGTCCCGGCAGCCCCAGGGACAGGCGGCCCACGTTTTCGGGGTGGAAGCCGTCCACATCCTTGGCCGGATTCATGGCCAACAGACATTGCGTGGCATTGAGCCCCTGAGGCAAGGGCAGCTGGAGCAGGATGCCGTCCACGTCGCTGCGGTGATTGAGATCCGCGATGAGGGCCAGCAATTCTTCCTGACGGGTGTGCGCGGGCAGATGGTAGGGCAAGGAGATGATGCCCGCTTCCTTGCAGGCGCGTTCCTTGTTCCGCACATAGACCTGCGAGGCGGGATCATCCCCCACCAGGATGACCGCCAGCCCCGGCGCGCGGCGCCCCTTGGCCGTGGCCTTGGCAATGAGCTTATGCAACGCCGTGCGCATCTCGAGCGCCACCTTTTTCCCGTCTATCAGCAGCATCGTACACCTCTCTTCGTTTTTCGGGGAACTGTTGGAAAAATGAGGGGGATATTATAGCTCCCTCCGCTGTCGGATTCAAGTCGCCGGGCAGTCCTCCCCCCGCCCCGACCCCGCAGAGGACAAAAGAAGCTTGCTTTCCCCCGGGCCGGGACGTAGGTTGTGGCAATGGAACGCTGCCCAACTGTCCGATCCTCGGGGCGGCCGCTCTGCCGTCCCGCACGTCCCGCCGCCAGCCGCCGCATCTCCGGTCTGTTGCGGCGCAGCGGGCAGGCGTTCTTCTGCTGGCTCTTCTTTCTGTGCGTCGTCTGGGTCCCGCCGGTGCGTGCGGACAACCCGGCGACATCCGTACCGGCGCAGGCCGAAGAAGCCCTCGCCACTCCCAGTCCGACGGCTCCCCCGGCCATATCCGACGCCCTCCCCGCCATCCTCTGGGAAGAGCAGGACGGCCTGGCCTTTGCCGAACTGCCCCTGCCGCTGCGGGACGGTCCGGGACCGAGTCTGGCCGTGGTGCGGCTGCCTCCCGAAAACTTCGATTTCGTGCTCTGCGCCGTGGGGCGCGGCAAGCATCCCCCCCTCACCCTGAAGCAATGGGCCCAGCGGGAGGGGCTTGCGGCCGCCATCAACGCCAGCATGTACCTGCCGGACGGCGTCACCAGTACCGGCTACCTGCGCGAAGGGGACTATGCCAACAACAGCCGACTGGCACGGCGCTTCGGAGCGTTTTTCGTCGCCGGGCCAGATGACGCCGCCCTGCCCGCCGCCACAATCATCGACAAGGAAGAACCGGACTGGCAGGAACGCCTTGCCCGCTACCGCCTCGTCGTACAGAATTACCGGCTCATCAGCCGGGACGGTCGCATCCTCTGGAAGCCGGGCGGCCCCCGCACCGCCATCGCCGCCGTGGGCGTGGACGCCGAGGGCCGTATCCTCTTCCTGCACTGCCGCGAACCGCTCGATGCCTACAGCTTTGCCGAAGGGCTGCTGCGCCTGCCGCTGGGACTGCGTTCGACCATGTATGTGGAAGGGGGCGGACAGGCGGGACTTGTCCTGCGCACGGGGACCATCGAGCGGGACTATGCCGGTCGCAGCGCCGCGGAATTCCTTTCCGCGGGCAGCATCCGCGTCGCCCTGCCCAATGTGCTGGGCGCGCGGCGGCGGACGACGGCTCCCGTGCCGGAAACCGCCGCCGGTCCACGCTGAAGCCGCCTATTAAAAAAAATTCCTGTTAACGGAAAAAAAGGCTTTACAGGCGTCAAGGAATAGGACACACTCGTTTTCGTAACGACGACAAGAGCCTCCGGTGCGGAGGCCTGACCGTCGCCCCAAACGAACCAAACGCATCGAGAGGACACCATGCCCAAGCATCTCGAAATTTACAAGTGCCAGCATTGCGGCAATATCGTTGAAGTTTTCCACGGCGGAGCCGCTCCCCTCAACTGCTGCGGCCAGCCCATGAAGCTCATGACCGAAGGCGCCACCGACGGCGCGCAGGAAAAGCATGTGCCTGTCATCGAAAAGATCGACGGCGGCTACAAGGTGAGCGTGGGCAGCGTTGCCCATCCCATGGAAGAAGCCCACTATGTGGAATGGATCGAGCTCATCGCTGACAATCAGGTGCTCACCTGCTTCCTGAAACCCGGCGACAAGCCGGAGGCCGTGTTCAAGACCGACGCCGCCAAGGTGACGGCTCGCGAATACTGCAACCTGCACGGCCACTGGAAAGCGGAAAACTAATCATCCAGCAGATACCTTCTAAGGAGAGATTCCCATGCAGAAATATGTTTGCGGCGTTTGCGGCTACGAATACGATCCGGCGGAACACGACAACGTGCCCTTTGACCAACTCCCCGACGACTGGACCTGTCCTGTGTGCGGCGTGAGCAAGGACCAGTTCGCTCCCGCCGAATAGGCTGAGTCTGCCTGTCACCATACGCCTGCCCTGTTCGCACGGGGCAGGCGTTTCCTGTTTGCGTATTGCGACAACCCCAAACGCTCTTGACGGAGTTCCCATGCAGCCCTTTGAACTGAAAAAAGACATTTACTGGGTCGGCTGCGTCGATTATGACCATCGCGACTTCCACGGCTACTCCCGTTCGCCCGAAGGCACCACCTACAATGCCTATCTGATCAAGGACGAAAAGAACGTCCTGATGGATACGGTCTCTCCGGGATGCGCCGGTACCCTGCTCTGCCGTCTGGGCAAGGTCATCGAGCCTGAGAAGGTGGACTATATCGTCTGCAACCACATGGAACTGGACCACGCCGGTTCGCTGGCCCAGATCGTGGAACGCTGCAAGCCCGAAAAGATCTTCTGCTCCACCCTCGGGCTCAAGTCCATGCAGGGCTATTTCAACACCAAGGACTGGCCCGTCGTCGCGGTCAAGAGCGGCGACAAGCTGGAGATCGGCAAGCGCACCATCATCTTCCAGGAAACCCGTATGCTGCACTGGCCGGACAGCATGGTGTCCTACATCCCGCAGGACAAGCTGCTGATCAGCAATGACGCCTTCGGCCAGAACATCGCCACCAGCTGGCGCTATGCCGACGAGCACGACGAAGGCGACTTCGTGCGTGCCATCAAGGAATATTACTACAACATCGTCCTGCCCTACTCCCCGCAGGTGCTGGCCACCCTGCCCATCGTGGAAGGACTGGACATCGACATGATCGCGCCCGACCACGGCCTCATCCACCGCGGCGAGAAGTCCGTGCGCTTCATCATCGACATGTACCGCAAGCTCGCTGAACAGAAGCCGCAGCAGCGCGCCGTCATCTTCTACGACACCATGTGGAAGTCCACCGAAAAGATGGCTTATGCCGCCTGCAGCGGTCTGGAAGAAGTGGGCGTGCCCACGCGCCTCATGTCCGTGAAGAACAATCACCACAGCCAGATCCAGACCGAACTGGCCGACTGCGGCGCCGTGCTCGCCGGTTCGCCCACGCACAACAATACCGTGCTGCCGCTGGTGGCCGCCCAGCTCACCTATATGAAGGGCCTCCGTCCCAAGAACCGGGTGGGCGGCGCTTTCGGTTCCTACGGCTGGTCTGGCGAATCCGCCAAGTACATCCACGAACAGCTCGAGAGCATGGGCATGGAGATGCCCGCCGCGCCGGTCAAGTGCAACTGGGCTCCCGGCCACGAAGCCCTCAAGGCCTGCCACGATCTCGGCAAGGCCGTGGGCGAAGCGCTCAAGCGCAAGTGCCAGGGCGAATAGCCCCCGCCTGCCATGATACCCAAAAGGGGACCCCGCACCCAGCGGGGTCCCCTTTTTTAGAGCGTTTTGCCCATGAAAACGACCAAACGTGACGCGACAGCACCGTCCGCCCGGTCAAAAGAGAGCGGAAAAACCGTACGCTTTACGCGAAGCGACAGACCGTGACGCATGGAGTGAAGCGTTTCGCGTTTCAAGCAGCCCGGCCCTTTTCACCCTCATTTCCCTTCTTCCGGCATGGCAAAACGCAGGGCAGGCATACCGAGGCCGCGTTCGTCGGCATGGCGGCCAAGAGCATCGGCTTCCGCCCGGACGTAGGTGCGACCTTCCAGCTCATAGCGCTTGGCCGGCATACGCTCGCCATCGCAGAGCGCCACCCCCGCCGCGCGCGGCAGGACGGCCCGCTCCAGCCGCTGCATACGCACCCCCAGACTGTGCGTATGCCGGAAGAGCAGGCATAGGGCTTCTTCCTGCGCGGCAGGAAGGCACAGCACCCGCAGCGCGCCGGAAGGCCGATTCTTCTTGCCGGTCCCGGCAAGCCAGAGCACATCCAGCACGGCAGGCGAAGCCGCCAGCGACTCGATGGCCCGGCCGAGCTCTTCGCCGCTCAGATGATCCAGATGGCATTCCAGCTGGCAGACCTCTTCCCGACCGCCGCGAGCCTGGACCTCTGCCGGGGTCTTGCGCACTTCCCAGATGCGCAGCCCGGCCGGCGCCGGACGCGAACCGTAGCCCGTGCCCAGACGTCCCAGCCGACCCTGCGGCCCTTCGCAAAAATCATCCACCAGCGCGTGCGCCAGCGCCGCGCCGGTAGGCGTCACCAGCTCGGTCTGCGCACCGCTCGGGCGCACCGGCTTGCCCTGCATGAGACGGGCCGTGGCCGGAGCGGGCAGGGGGATGCGCCCATGCGCGCACTCGATGCTGCCGCCGAACCACGGCAGGGGCGAGGCCGTCACCCGTTCCACGCCCAGCTCTTCCAGCCCCCAGCAGACGCCGAGGATGTCCACCAGCGTATCCACCGCGCCGACCTCATGGAAATGCACCTGCTCCACCGGGATCCGGTGCGCATACGCCTCCGCCTGCGCCAGGGCGTCCAGTACGGCCAGCGCACGCACGCGGACCCGTTCCGCCACGTCCACCCGCTGGAAGATGGCGGCGATGTCCGCCGGATGGCGCAACGGCTGTTCCTCTTCCTTCCAGCGCACATCCACGCAAAAGCCCGGCCCGCCCGCTCGGTCCTCTTCGCGGCACTCCACGACGCAGGCCACACCGGCCCGCGCCAGACGCTCCACCAGAGGAGCGAAATCCACGCCCAGATGGGCCAGCGCCGCAAGCGTCATATCGCCGCTGATGCCATTTGCACAATCCCAGTACATTTCCATGTGCCGCACCTCCCGAGTGCGCCGCCGGAGCGGAAAAACGGGCGGACTTGTACAGCCACTGCCCTTGGTGTATACCTGTCTGAAAGAACGCTATGTACGCAGCGCCCGCCGCAGCCGCGGCAGAACGCCGTCAGGCCGGGGACAAGGCGTCATGCGCTGTCACGCGATACGGCGGCACGTCGCCGCACCATACCGTCAACCATCACGCCAAGGAGGCTGCATGGCCGTCAAGCATTGGATGACCAACGACGTCATCACCGTCAAGGCCGACACTTCGCTGCTCAAGTGCCGCAACCTGATGAAAGAAAAAAATATTCGCCGTGTGCCCGTGGTGGACGACGACAATCATGTCATCGGCATCATTTCCGACCGAGACGTCAAGAGCGCCTCGCCGTCCAAGGCAACGGCCCTCGAAGTGCATGAGATGCAGTATCTGCTGGCCGAGATCAAGGCGCGCGACATCATGACGCCATCCCCTGTCACTGTCAAACCTGACGCCACGGTGGAAAACGCCGCGGTCCTCATGGTGGACCGCAAGATCGGCGGCCTGCCCGTGGTGGGTGATGACGGCAAATTGTGCGGCATCATCACCGATCAGGACATCTTCAAGGTGCTCATCGACATCACGGGCGCGCGCCTCGGCGGGCTTTACGTCGCGATGGAAGTGGACGACAAGCCCGGCGCCATGCGGCCGGTATTCGACACGCTGCGCGAACAGGGCGCACGCATCAGTTCCGTGCTGAGCCGCAATCCTGAAGGTGCGGGCAAACGTCAGGTGTTCATCCGCACCATGCCCATGAGCAGCCCCGCTCAGGAAGCCGCCACTGTCGATGCGCTGCGCGGCGTGGCCAAGATCCTTGATTTCTCCCACTGCGACCCGGTATAGCCGCTTTGGGGACATGCGGCGGCAAGGACGCCACGCACTTGCCAATGTCGCGGTTTTATGGCAAAGAAATTCGTGGCGGAGCAGGATGTGCTCCACCAAGCACTGGGAAATCGGCCGATCATCGGCTGGCGGGCTTTGGGGCATATCGCCCCTGAGCGAGAGTAATACATGTCCAAGGAGGACACGATGGCTGAAATCACGTATAAGGGTAAAACCTTTGAAGTTGACGAAGACGGCTTCCTGCTCCACTTCGACGAGTGGTGCCCCGAGTGGATGGAATATGTGAAGGAATCCGAAGGGATCACGGAACTGAATCCTGATCACCAGAAGATCCTCGACTTCCTCCAGGATTACTACCGCAAAAACGGCATCGCCCCCATGGTGCGTATCCTCTCCAAGAACACCGGCTACAAGCTGAAGGAAGTGTACGAACTCTTCCCCTCCGGCCCCGGCAAGGGCGCCTGCAAAATGGCTGGCCTGCCCAAGCCCACCGGCTGCGTGTAGTCGCTACCGGCGCTTTCAAAGGCGGAACTTCGGTTCCGCCTTTTTTTATCCATCCCGCTCCCCTTACGCCTCCCGCGCCTCCCGCCTTTCCCCGTCAACCCGCTCCATCGGCCCGCATGACCGGCAGCGCGCACGCTCCGTGCCTGGGCGGCTGTCGCCCGCACTGCGTCGTGCGACGGCGCGCCTCCTCTCCCCTCTTTACCTTGGCGCAAAAAAACGGTATCGCCCTGCCATGAAACTCTCTCGCATCCTGAAGCGCACCGCGCTTGTCCTCCTGCTGCTGATATTTCTGGGCGGCCTCGGCGCCGCAGGCGTCGTGGCGACCCTGTTCTACTGGGCCTCACGGGATCTTCCCGATCTGGACAGGCTCATCAGCTATGATGCGCCGCAGGCCACCACCATTCTGGCGCGAGACGGCTCCATCCTCGGCACACTGGCGCACGAGAAGCGCTACGACATCAAGCTGACGGACATGTCCCGTTATCTGCCCATGGCCTTTCTGGCCGCCGAGGACGACAATTTCTATACGCATCCCGGCATCGACATCGTGGCCATCATCCGCGC